>CAIQPS010000169.1 GCA_903873715.1 uncultured Actinomycetes bacterium | reverse complement strand
TTGACGCCGAGGCTACGCGGGGCAGCTATATACTACGAAGCATGAGCAACACGACACCCTCACTGCTCGAGGCCCAGACGGTCATCACGACCCACCAGAACGCCGATTTCGACGCTCTGGCGGCGGTGGTGGGCGCGTCGCTGCTCTATCCGGAAGGCCGGATCGTCTTCGCGGGATCGCTCAACCCCAACGTGCGGGAGTTCGTCAGCCTGCACGGGGAGAACCTGCCCATCGTGAACCTGCGCTTGCTCGACCAGAGCAAGATCCGGCAGCTCATCATCGTGGACACGGCGGACCCGGAGCGCATCGGGGACCTCGGCCGCCTGTGCGGCAGACCCGGGGTGGAGGTGGTGGTCTTCGACCATCACGAGGCGGAGACTCCCGAGCGGCCGCATTTCGTGACCGGTGAGAACTGGGTGGTCTCCCGAGACGGCGCCCAGGCCACGTCCATGCTGTACCTGCTCCGCGAGCGCGAGGTGGAGATCCCCAGGCTCGCCGCCACCGTGTTCGCCTTGGGAATCCACGAGGACACCGGTTCTCTGACCTATCCACGGACCACCATCCGAGATGCCGAGATGCTCGCCGCGGCCATGCGCCTCGGCGCTTCCCAGGCTCTCATCGAACGCTACCTGCACTCCGCTCTCACCGCCGACCAGCGCGTGGTCCTGATGCAGATGGTCGACCTGGTGAGACTGGAGCGCGTCCACGGCCTGGACATCCACACGGTGGCGCTCGACGTGCCCATGTACGTGGACGGGTTGAGCGTGATCGCTCACAAGTTGATGGAACTCATCAACGCCGAGGTGCTGCTGCAGGCCGTCGGCATGGAGGACCGGGTGTTCGTCACGGGCCGGTCGCGTGCCGGTTCGGTGGATGTGGGCGCCCTGCTGCGCACGCTGGACGGCGGCGGTCACGCCCAAGCGGCCTCCGCGGTGGTGCGCCACATGACCGCACAGCAGGCCCTGGATCTTCTTCTCGCGCAACTCGCCCAGAGCAACATCGGTGCGCCGTCCGCGGGTGACATCATGAGCCGGCCGGTCCGGCTCATCGACGCGGACACCTCGGTGACCGACGCCCTGGTCACCGCTCAGCGCTACGGGCACTCGGGGATATGCGTGCGCGAAGAGGGTCGCCTGGTGGGCATCGTGGCCCGCCGCGACCTCGACAAGGCTTTGAGACACGGCCTGGGCCACGCTCCGGTCAAGGGCGTCATGAGCCGCAACATAGGTTTCGCGAGGGCCTCCACCACCGTGGACGAACTACGCCGCCTGATGGTCGCAGGCAACGCCGGGCGGGTGCCCGTCGTGAAAGACGAAGCGTACGACGAGGCCCTGCGCGAAAGGTCAGCCAAGGTGGGTGATGTCGTCGGGATCGTGACCCGCACCGACGTCCTGGCCGCCTACCATGGCCGCTGGGAAGAGGAGCAGATGGCCGCCGCAGCCCCGCAGCTGTACGCCATGCAGGCCCTGGCAGACCACCCGTTCTTCGGCAAGCTGTTCCGGGCCTGCTCGGCCCTGTCCGAGGACTTCCCCGGGGTCTACCTGGTGGGAGGCTTCGTCCGGGACCTGTTGCTGGACCAGCAGAACGCCGACGTCGACATTGCGGTCGAGGGTGACGGAATCGAGTTCGCCACCCGGTTGGCCGCGGAGCTCGGCGGCCGGGTGCGTGCGCACCGCAAGTTCAAGACCGCCGTCGTGCTGCTGCCCCCGGAAGTCCTGGGGGAGGCGCCCGCCTGGGTCCGCACCTGCGGCGAGCCCTTTCATGTAGACGTGGCCACCACGCGTACCGAGTTCTACGACCACCCGGCGGCGCTGCCCCGGGTGGAGCACGCCTCCATCCGCCAAGACCTGTTCCGGCGCGATTTCACCATCAACGCGATGGCGATCTCTCTGAGCGGAGCCGACTTCGGCACGGTCATCGACTTCTTCGGTGGCTACCGAGACCTGCGTGACGGCGTGATAAGGGTGCTGCATAACCTCAGCTTCATCGAGGATCCCACCCGTATCTTCCGCGCCGTCCGATACGAGAACCGTTACGGATTCCGGATGGAAGAGCAGACCCACGGCTTCGCCAAGAGCTGCGTGGACATGCACCTGGTGGGGGACCTCTCCAGCGTCCGCCTGCGCGACGAACTGATCGCGCTCCTGGGCGAAGGGGACATAGAGTGGACCCTCGGCCGCCTGTTCGAGCTGGGTGTGGCGCGGGAAGTCCATCCCAAGCTGGCCACCGGCGCCAAGACCGTCGCCCTCGTGCAGAGGCTGGACGCCCTCGTGGGCGAGTTGGGTCTGCATGACGAAGTGGTACCCTGGCGGCTACGGCTTGCGGCGGTCACCCGCAGCATGGCGCATGACGAGCTGTATGTCTGGCTGGAGCGCCTGAAGCTGCGCAAGGCCGACAGTCAGGCCGTGACGGCGGCAGTGATAGTGGGGCCGCTTCTGGCGTCGAGGCTCGCAAAGCCGGACATGCGGGATTGGGACGTGTTCCGGACGCTGCGGAGCATCCCGCTGGAGGCTGTGCTGTTCGGGCTGGCCGGCATCGAGCCGGGAGTGGTGGAGAACCGTCTGCGGCGCTACCTGGCAGAGATCCGGCACAGGACGCTGACTATCCGCGGAGACGACCTGCTCGCCATGGGAATGAAGAAAGGACCGGCCGTCGGCAAGGTCCTCGAACGCCTACAGGAGTTGCGTGTGGAAGGAATGATCAAGGGCACGAGCGCGGAGATGGACGCGGCCCGGCGCATGGTGGAGAAGAGTGTATGAGCGGCTTTGACTTGCTCCCGCTCCTTTACCTGATCCCGATCCTCCTGATATCGCTGACCATCCACGAGGTCGCCCACGGCTTCATCGCCTACCGGCTCGGCGACCCGACAGCCAAATCAATGGGGAGGCTGAGTTTCAACCCCCTCCGCCACCTGGATTCGTACGGCCTGCTGATGTTCTTGATCACCTATCTTGCCTTTCACGCACCCTTCTTCTGGGCCAAGCCGGTTCCCATATCGCCGTACTACTTCAGGAACCGGCAGCGCGGCATGGCACTGGTCGGGGCTGCCGGCCCTGCATCCAACTTCCTCATCGCTGTCATCTTCGCCGTCATCCTGCGATTCGCTGGGGTTCCGCTCCTCAACAGCAGCAGCTCCACGCTCCACGTGCTCAACGAGATCATCTTCTGGTTCGTGTATCTCAACATAGTCTTGGGAGTCTTCAATCTCATCCCCATCCCGCCGCTTGACGGCTCCCGTGTGCTAGGCGGGTTCCTACCTCGGCGCGCATATGAGTTCTGGGCGTCCATCGACAGGTACGGCTTCTTTATCATCATCATTCTGTTCTTCGCCCTTCGCGGTGGGGCCGGCAACTACCTCTTCCGCGTCGTGCAGGCCGTCTGGCATCTGATCTTTGCTGGCAGCCCCTACATCAATTACCTCGATTGAGACCCCTCGAACTCGACCTCGACGTCTACCAGGGGCCGTTCGACCTCCTGCTCTCACTGGTTTTCAGGGAGGAGATCGACCTGCTCGAGGTGCCTCTGTTCGAGGTCATCTCCGCCTACCTCGACGAGTTGGAGGCGAAGGGCGCCACAGCCGACTGGGACGAGATGAGCGAGTTCCTGCTCCTCATGAGCCTGTTGGTGGAGATCAAGTCGCGCCTGCTTCTACCCGGTGCGGAACCGCTGCTCGAGAGCGAGCTCACGCCGGAACAGGCCCGCGACCAACTGCTCGCCCGGCTGTTCGAATACAGCAAGTTCAAGTCGGCCGCCGAGCGCCTGAGACACCTGGGCCTCGAGAACGGGTCCTGCCTGCTGCGCAAGCCCGAGCGCGCCGCCACTCGCAAGCTGGCCGAACTGGACGACATCGCCGGCAGCGAGGACGCGATGAAACTGCGTGAGGCGATGCTCCGGGTGATAGACAACCGCCGGGAGCCGGACACCGGGCACATCATCCAGACCAAGGTGGAACTGCAGCGGCAACTGCGCATCATCCGCGGAGTGCTCGCCCGGCACGGTAAGTTCTCCTTCAACTCCATCTTCGGCGGAGAGGAGCCGCTCGTGCAGGCGCTGTCCCTCTTCGCCCTGCTCGACCTGCTGGCCCGGGGGGAGATACGGGCCTCACAGAACGAGAACTTCGCCGACATCAAAGTGCGGGTGCGCGAGCTCCCCAAGGCCGGATGAGGAGTCGACCTTGACCGACGACCTGGAACTCAAGCGCGATCTGGAGGCTTTGTTGTTCGCCTCGGGGGCGCCCTTGTCGATGGACGCCATGCTGGGTGCCCTGGAACTGCCTGGAGAGCTGGGCAAGCCGCTGGTGGAGACCGCTCTTGCCGCGCTGGCCGCAGAGTATTGCGGAAACGGCAGGCACGGGATAGAACTCGTGCGGTTGGCGGGGGGATGGGCGTTCCGCACCGACGCCCGCTGCCACGCTGTCGTGTCGCGGCTCTTCGAGCTCCCCGAGGATGCGGCCCGGTTGTCGCCGGCGGCGCTCGAATGCCTAGCGGTCGTAGCGTATTTACAACCTGTATCACGGCCGCAGATAGCCGAGATCAGGGGCGTCAACTCCGACTCCACGGTCCACAAGCTGCTGGAACGGGAACTGATCACCGAGGTGGGCCGCTCGACAGCGGCAGGCGGGGCGATCCTCTACGGGACAACGCAGCGGTTCGAGGCCGTGTTCGGGCTCGCCGGACTGGACGAACTTCCCGCATTGGAGGGCTTCTCCCTCACAGAAGACCAAAAGGACGAGCTCCGGCGCCGTCTTGGCCTCATGACGGTCCCGGAGTAGAGACCCGGTGCCAAAGGAAGCCTGCGCATGAAGATGCGCCTACAGAAAGCGCTCGCCGAGGCCGGATATGCCTCGCGGCGGGCCAGCGAGGAACTCATCAAAGCGGGCCGCGTCACCGTCGACGGGGTGGTGGCCGGACTGGGGGACTCTGCTGACCCCGAGACGCAACTCATCGCCGTGGATGGACGACCGATCACGGCCGAGGCCAAGGAGTACTGGCTGCTCAACAAGCCCGCGGGCGTGCTGAGCGCCGTCACGGACGCGCGCGGCCGGCGCACTGTGTCCGATCTGGTGCCCACGAGGGCGCGGGTCTTCCCGGTCGGGCGCCTCGACCTGGACAGCACAGGCCTCGTGCTCCTCACCAACGACGGCGACCTTGCTGGGCGACTGCTTCATCCGCGCTACCACGTGGAGAAGGAGTATGTCGTCACCGTGCGCGGGGTCGTGCGCAAGGAGTCCGTGGAACAGTTGCGCCGGGGGGTCATGCTCGAAGACGGCATGACCGCGCCGGCAAAGGTTGATGTGACCGGTATCGACCGGCCCGCGGGCGGCGGCCCTGTCACCACCATGCGGGTGGTACTCCACGAGGGGCGGAAGCGCCAGGTGCGCCGCATGATGGAGGCGGTGGGTCATCGGGTGGTGACGCTCCACCGCACCCGCTTCGCCGGCATCACCGACGCGGGCCTTCTGCCCGGACAGGCCCGCAGGCTGTCGTCCGCGGAACTCTCCACTCTGATCAAGCACGCGGGCATGTAAGGCTGCGGCGCGCGCTCGGAGGCGGTCTTTTGCCTCATTCAGGGCCGTGCTTGGTTATACTGGTCTTTCCCGCAGCCTCGTGACGGAGTATCCATGAGACTCAACCCTGTGCTCGAGAGATTGACGCCGTATCGCGCCGGTCCTCCGCTGGAGGACATCCGTCGCCGGTATCACCTCCAGCGTGTGTCTCAACTGTCTGCCAACGAGAGCCCCTGGGGGCCGTTCCCCGAGGTCGTCGAAGCCATGACCGCCGCCCTGAAGGGTCTCAATCGCTACCCCGATGGCGCATGTAACGAGGTCCGCGGGCTCCTGGCCGACCGGCTGGGGGTGGCGGAGGAGCGCTTCACCTTCGGTAACGGATCGTGCGAGCTCCTCATGCTGCTGGGGGAGGTCTTCCTCGGCCCCGGCCGGCACGTGGTGATGCCGCACCCATCCTTCGTCATCTACCGACACATCGCACAGGCGCGGGCGGCGGAGTACACCCCGGTAGCGCTGCCGACGCTGGAGTACGACCTGGACGCCATGCTGGCGGCCGTCCGCGACGACACGACCCTCCTCATCGTCTGCAACCCGAACAACCCCACCGGGAGCCACATCGCCGAAGCGGATCTGCGCGCCTTCCTGCAGAAGGTGCCGCCGCACGTCGCCGTGGTCCTGGACGAGGCCTACTGCGAGTTCGTCTCCCCGGAGAAGCAGGTGGACTCGGTGCGCCTGCTGCCGGACTTCCCCAACCTCATCATCCTGCGGACCTTCTCCAAGATCTTCGGTCTGGCCGGCCTTCGGGTGGGGTATGGGATAGCCGATCCGCTGTTGGTCCAGGCCCTCGACAAGGTCCGCCAGCCGTTCAACGTCGATTCGCTCGCGCAGGTGGCTGCGGCCGCGTCTCTGCGGCTGCCCGAGCGCATCGCGGAGCGGCAGAGGCTCGTGGCCGCGGAACGGGCGCGCATGGAGGCCCGGCTGGAGGATATGGGCATCGCGTGCCATCCGAGCGAGGCCAACTTCGTCCTGTTCGACGTCACCAAGCTGGGCATCCCCGGGCCGGAAGTGGCCCAGGCGCTGCTCGAGAAGGGCGTCATGACCCGGTCGGGATACGCCATGGAATGTCCCGGTTGGATTCGGGTTACCATAGGTGAAGCAGCAGAGAACGACCTGTTCCTGGACGCCGTAGCGGGGCTTCGAGCCGTGCAGGATGTACCTTCCCATCAAATTGACGACCTGAGCGCCGAAGCTCTGAGCCCGGAGAGTTGACATGGATGCGGTGAGCACCGAGATGATGATAGTGATGCAGGAGGGGTCGCCCTCCGAGGACGTCGACCGGATCCTCGAGCGCCTGGAGAGCGCCGGCGCGAGCGGTATCGTCTCCACCAGCGACGTGGTGACCGTGATCGCCGTCATGGGGGAGCGTGACGTGGTGGCCGGACTGCCGCTTGAGGCCTACCCGGGCGTAGACAAAGTTCTGCCCATCCTCAAGCCGTACAAGCTCGTCAGCCGCGATTTCAGGCGCAGCGACACCGTCATCACCGTCAAGGGCACCAGCCTGGGCGGCGGCCATGTGGCCCTCATCGCCGGGCCGTGCTCGGTGGAGTCGCGGGCCCAGGTGTTCGAAGCGGCCGAGTCGGCCAAAGCCTCGGGCGCCACCATGCTGCGGGGCGGCGCCTACAAGCCGCGCACCTCGCCGTACGCCTTCCAGGGCCTCGGCGTGGAAGGCCTGCAGATCCTGGCCGAGGCCAGCAAGGCCACGGGCATGCCGGTGGTCACCGAACTCATGGACCCGCGGCACCTCGACGATGTCGCGCTCTATTCCGACGTCATCCAGATCGGCGCCCGCAACATGCAGAACTTCCAACTGCTCTCCGCCGTCGGCCAGGTGGACCGCCCGGTGCTCCTCAAGCGCGGTCTCGCCGCCACCATCGAGGAACTCCTCATGGCCGCCGAATACATCGTCAAAGAGGGCAACGAGAACGTCATCCTCTGCGAACGCGGCATCCGCACCTTCGAGACCGCCACGCGGAACACGCTCGACATCTCCGCCGTGCCGATCCTCAAGCAGCGCAGCCACCTGCCCGTCGTGGTGGACCCGAGCCACGCGGCCGGCAAGATCGAACTGGTGGAGCCGCTGTCCCTTGCGGCCATCGCCGCGGGTGCGGACGGCCTCATGATCGAGATGCACCCGACTCCGGAGATCGCCCTATCCGACGGGGCCCAGTCGCTCAACCCGAAGCAGTTCGCCAAGGTCGCCGCGCGCATCGAGGAGTTCGTCGCCTGGTTCGGCAAGCAGATGGGCTGAGCGGGTGAGCGAGACCCGTCCTCACAGTGGCATCCATAGACTGGCCGTCGTAGGCGTCGGCATGATGGGCGGCAGCCTTGCGCTGGCCGCTCAGGACCGGGCCCAGGTGGACTCGGTCGTAGGCTACGACGCCGATCCGGCCGCCCTCGACGCAGCCCTGGAGCGCGGCGTCATCACCGAGAAGGCGCTGTCGGCGGCCGAAGCGGCGGCTTATGCCGACATGGTCGTGATATCCACGCCCGTGCGCAGCATCCCCGCGTTGGTCGAGGAATGTGCGTCCGCCCAGCCGGCTCCCCGGCTCATCACCGATATGGGGAGCACCAAGTCGGCCATCATGGGGAGCCTGTCGCCGCTCGCGAAGTCGCTCTTCATCGGCGGGCACCCCATCTGCGGCGCCGCGGACACCGGTGTACGGTACGCCCGGGCCGACCTGTTCGAGAACGCCACCTACTTCCTGTGCACCACTGGTGCGGCGTTCCCCAAGCTCTACGAGATGCTCCAGGAGTTCATCCTCCAACTGGGGGCCAAGCCCACCCACATCGACCCGGTGGCCCACGACCGCATCATGGCGGTGGTCAGCCATCTGCCGCACGTCCTGGCCAACGTCCTCATCGACTACACCGGGAGCTTCAAGGTGCGCGGCAAGCGGGCCCTGCACTGCACCGGCACCAGCTTCAAGGACCTCACCCGCGTGGCCGGCGCAAACCCGGCTATGTGGGGCGACATCTTCCTGGAGAACCGGGCCGCACTCTCGCAGACGGTGAAGGCGATCGCGGCCGAACTCACCGAGTTCTCCCAACTGCTCGACCAGGCCGACGAGCCCGCCATCCTCGATTCCATCGCCTCCGCCGCGGCCTACCGTGGGGAACTCCTCGAACTCGAGGACATCACCCCGGCCACCCTCTACAAGGTGACCGTCCGCGTGCCGGACCAGCCAGGAGTGGTATCCAAGGTCATGAACGCGCTCGGTCAGGCGGAGATCAACATCGAAGACCTCACCCTGCACCACTTCAGCCGCAGCGTCGGGGGCGACCTGGTGCTGTTCATCGAGGGCCGGTCGGTCGCCGAGACCGCCGCTTCGCTTGTGCAAGGCCTGGGCTACGCGGTGTCGGTAGCCTTCACGGGGGAGACCCGTGACTGACGGCGGCGCACAGCCGAGCGGAGGGGTCGCCGGGGTCGGGTCGGGGCGCGGCGGAGCCTGCGCGTTCCCGCCGGCTCGCGCGGGACTGAACGGCTCGGTCCGGGTACCGGGGGACAAGTCGGTGTCCCACCGCGCAGTACTGTTCGGGGCCGTCAACGACGGCCCTCTGCATGTCTCCGGCTTCCTTTGTTCCGCCGACACCCTGGCCACGGTCGAAGCCGTGCGAGCGTTGGGGGTGGATGTCAAGGAGGCCGGCACCGACCTGGTGGTCTGCGGAGCAGGATGGGAGGGGCTGCGCGAGCCCGCGGACGTCGTGGACGTCAAGAACTCGGGCACCCTCATCCGCCTTCTGCCCGGCCTGGTGGCTTCGTCCGCCTTCCTCTGTATCCTCACCGGCGACGCGAGCATCCGCCGCCGGCCGATGGCCCGTGTGCTCCGGCCGCTGCGCGCCATGGGCGTCTCTGTCGCCGGCCGGGGCAACGACACGCTTCCGCCCATCGCCGTGCGCGGCGGGTCGCTGCGGGGCATGAGGCACGAGATGCAGGTCGCTTCCGCGCAAGTGAAGTCCTGCATAATGCTTGCCGGCCTGCGGGCTGAAGGTCCCACGGAGATCTGCGAACCGGCCGCCTCCAGAGACCACACGGAACGCATCATCCGCTATGCCGGCGGGCGAGTCGAGCGGGAAGGCGACGCCAAGGGGCCTGGCATCGTGAGGGTCTGGCCGGTCGATGGGCTCCGCATGGATTCGTTGACCGTACCCGGGGATTTCAGCTCGGCGGCGTTCTTCATCGTTGCTGCGTCGCTCATCGAGGGGTCCGAGGTCACCGTCGAGAACGCCGGGCTCAATCCCAGCCGCACCGGCCTCCTGGCGGTCCTCCGGCGCATGGGGGCCTCCCTGCGGGTGGAGGAGACCGCGGCGGCGGGACCAGAGCCGGTGGGACGCATCATCGCCGCCACCTCGGCTCTCAAGGCCACCGACGTCGGAGCCGACGAGGTCCCGAACGTCATCGACGAACTGCCGCTGTTCCTGCTCGCCGCCGCCAAGGCGGAGGGCGTGTCGCATCTGAGGGGCGCCGCGGAGCTGCGGGCCAAGGAGAGCGACCGCCTGGGCGCCATGGCCGCGCTGCTGCGGGCGCTGGGAGTCGACGTCGTGGAGCACCCGGACGGCATGGACGTCCACGGGCGGCCCGAGGGCTGGACCGGAGGGCAGATCGCCACGCAGGCCGACCATCGGATCGCGATGTGCGCGGCCATCGCGGGAGCGGCGTCGTCCAAAGGGACCATCATCGACGATGCGGATTGCATCGCTGTGTCCTATCCTGACTTCGTGCACCATCTCGAGGTTCTGGGGGGACGATGATCGTTGCCATCGACGGGCCGGCGGGGTCCGGGAAGAGCACTATCGCGCGCGAAGTGGCGAAGTGTCTGGGGCTGCGTTACCTCGACACCGGCGCCATGTACAGGACCGTGACCCTCATCGCCCTCAGGGCGGGTCTGGTCCCCGACCGTATCGCCGAGACGGCTGCACTGGCCGCCAAGTCGGACCTTCGCTTCGTCGACAGGACGAACGACCTCACCCGAGCGTTCATCGACGGCGAGGAGGTCACCAACACCATCCGGGAACGCGAGGTCACCAAGGCGGTCTCGCCCGTGTCCGCGGACGCCGGTGTGCGAGAGCTGCTCACCGCGCGGCAGCGCGAGGAGGGCTCCAAGGGCGACGTGGTGCTCGAGGGCCGCGACACCGGGACCGTGGTGTTCCCCGATGCGGACGTCAAGATCTACCTGGTCGCCTCCGTGGAGGAGCGGGCCCGCCGGCGCCGCGCGCAGTTGCTGCGCCAGGGTGTGGACCAGTCGGTGGAGGAACTCGCAGCCGACATCGTCGCCCGCGACGCGTACGATTCCGGGCGGGCCATAGCCCCGCTGCGCAAGGCCGACGATGCGGTCGAGATCGACACGACCGGCATGACCATCCGGCAGGTGATCGAGCAGGTGTGTGGCCTCATCCAGGCGAAACGGGTCGACGGTGCGCGTGGCTGAGACCCCGGACACCCCGGCGGCCGCGCAGCCCGCGGCCACGACGGCCACCGCAAGAAAGTGGCCGCTGTCGCGCCTCATCCGCGCGCCACTGGACACCTGGCTCTACCGCTTCGCCTATTCGTTCATACCGCCGCTCTGGCGGATGCTCTTCCGCGTGAAGATAACGGGGGCGGAGCACATCCCTGCCATCGGGCCGGTGCTGCTGGTATCAAACCACCGCTCCAACCTGGACCCCGTGTTCGTCGGGTCGTGCATCCCTCGGCAGGTCCATTTCATGGCCAAAGCCGAATTGTGGAAGTTCAAGCCTCTCGGCAAGGTCATCGACATCCTGGGCACCTTCCCGGTGAACCGGGGCGAAGCCGATCGCACGGCCGTGAAGCGCGCCCTGGACATGCTGGCGGCCGGCGCCGTGGTGGGTATGTTCCCCGAGGGGCATCGGCAGAGGGACGGCCGGCTGGGCGAGATCCAGACAGGCGTGTCCCTGTTCGCCCTGAAGGACGGGGTGATCACCATCCCCATGATCATGGACGGCACCGAGCGGATCATCCGCAACAAGGTCTTCAGACTGCCCAAGGTCAGGGTGACATTCGGGCCCCCGCTGCCGCTGCCGGGCGCCGACGTCCCCAGGTCCCAGCGCTCTCACGTAGTCACCGAGAGCCTGAACCAGGCCTACCGGGAGCTACTCGCTTCGCTGGAGAACGACCGTTGAGCAGGTTGCAGCTCAGGATCTCCGAGAGCGCCGGATTCTGCTGGGGGGTGGAGCGCGCCCTCGATCTGGCGCAGCGCGCCGCGGACGAGGCTCCGGGCCCCGTACGATCGTTGGGCCCCCTCATCCACAATCCGGGTGTCATAGCCGATCTGGAGAAGCGCGGGGTGGAGGTCATCTCAGAACCGGACGACACGCCTGACGGCACGGTGATCCTGCGATCCCACGGCGTCCCCCGCGAGGTCAACGAGCGACTCGCCGCGTCCGGCGTCTCCGTGGTGGACGCCACCTGCACGTTCGTGAAGTCCGCGCAGGACAAGGCCGCCAAGCTCCGCGACGGTGGCTACTTCGTCATCATCCTGGGGGAGAAGGACCACCCGGAAGTCTCGGCAGTTCGTTCCTACGCCGGCGAGAAGTCGCTCGTGGTGGAGTCCCCGGACGATCTTCCCGCCGAGTTGCCCAGTTGCCGGGTGGGCGTGGTCGTCCAGACCACCCAGTCCCAGGAGCGCCTGGCCGAACTCGTGCAGCAACTGGCGCCGCGGGTACGCGAGCTGCTCGTGTACAACACCATCTGCGGCGCAACGGAGAAGCGCCAGTCCGCGGCCATGGCCATGGCGGACGGCGTAGACGCGGTCGTGGTGGTCGGAGGGCGCAACTCCGGCAACACTCGGAGGCTCGCCGAACTGTGCGTGGCTCGTCAACCGCGCACGTACCACGTAGAATCGGCGGACGAGTTGGACCCGCTATGGTTCAAAGGCATGAAGGTGGTAGGCATAACGGCCGGCGCCTCCACGCCTCCCGAACAGATCAAAGCTGTCGCAGACAGATTGGCAGGATTCGAAGTATGAGCAGTAACAAGCCCCGGGTGGCCATCATCGGCTATCCGAACGTAGGCAAATCCACCCTGTTCAACCGCATCACGGGGAGCAGGGACGCCGTCGTGGCGCCCGAGTCGGGGGTCACGCGGGACCGCAAGGAAGGCGAAGCCGAATGGTCGGGCCGCGAGTTCATCGTGGTCGATACCGGCGGCATCGACCTGCTGAGCGACGCGCCGCTCGCCGACGAGGTCCGGCAGCAGGCGAGGCTGGGACTGCAGGAAGCAGCCGTGGCGATCTTCCTGGTGGACGGCAAGATGGGGCTGGCGCCTCAGGACCACGAGATAGCGGCTATCCTGCGCCGCAGCACGGTGCCGGTGATCGTGGCGGTCAACAAGTACGACTCCAAGATCGCCCAGGAGAACGTCAACGAGTACTGGCAACTGGGGCTCGGCGAGCCCGTCGGCGTGTCGGGAGAGCACGGCCTGGGTGTGGGCGACCTACTGGACGAGGTGGTCAAGAGACTGCCGCCGGTCGATGAGTCGGAGGCTGGTATCGAGCCCATCCGGGTGGCCATCGTCGGACGGCCCAACGTAGGCAAGAGCTCGCTCCTCAACGTCCTGCTGGGCGACCAGCGCACGATCGTGTCCAACATCCCCGGCACCACCCGCGACGCCATCGACACCGACTTGGAGTTCGACGGCACCCCGATGACCCTCATCGATACGGCAGGCCTGCGCCGCCCTGGCAAGCGGGTGGCCACCGACGTCGAGTACTACAGCTCGCTCCGCGCCCTGCAGGCCCTGGAGCGCAGCCACGTTGCCCTCGTCGTCGTCGACGCCAACGAGGGCTTGGTGGACCTCGACCTGCAGGTGGCCTATGAGGCGCAGCGGGCCAAGTGTGCCACGGCCATCCTCTTCAACAAGTGGGACATCAACCAGCTCGACCTGGACATGACCGTCGACCGCATCAAGGCCAAGGTGCAGATGAGGCCCCGGTGGCTGACAGTCTCCGCGATCACCAAACGCGGTGTGGATCGCATCTTGCCGCTCGCCCGCGACCTGTACCGGCAGTACAGCGCCCGCATCCCCACCGCCGAACTCAACAAGTGGCTGGAGACCACCAAGACCCAGCGTGCCCCTGCCGGCAGGGGCGCCAAGACGATCAAGGCCTTCTACATGGTGCAGTACGAATCGTCGCCGCCGCGCTTCAAGGTCATGGTGAACTCGCGGGCCCTGGTGACCAAGTCGTACGCCTACTTCCTCGAGAACCGCCTTCGCGAGGACTACGACCTGTGGGGGATACCGCTGGTCATCGACTTCGAGGGCAAGGAGGAACGGTACTCGTGACGACCGTGGACTGGCTGACCTTCGCCGGGCTGATCGTCCTGGCGTATCTCATCGGCTCGCTGTCGCCGAGCGTGTTCCTGGGTAGGGCCCTCAAAGGGGTCGACGTGCGCAAGGTGGGCAGCGGGAACGCAGGGACCACCAACGCGTTCCGGGCGCTGGGGGTCAAGCTGGGCATCACCGTCCTGGTGCTCGACGTGCTCAAGGGGGTCGTGCCCGTGCTGATCGCCCGCCTCGTGCTCCACGACGAGCATCCCATCGTGTGCGTCCTCGCTGCCTTCGCGACGATCATAGGTCACAACTACTCCATCTTCCTGCGCGGCAAAGGCGGCAAGGGAGTGGCCACCGGCGCCGGGGCCGCCATCGCGCTCATGCCCGTCCTCATGGCGATCGTCGTCGGGATCTTCATCGTGCTCGTGTTCGGCCTTCGCTACATCTCAGTCGCATCGATCGTCGCCACCACCATGTTCCCGGTGATGGCAGTGGTCTGGGGGGAACCGTTGGCGTACATCATCGGGGCCTGTGTGATGGCCGCGGCGGTGCTGTTCGCCCACCGTTCGAACTTCCGCCGGTTGTGGCGGCGAGAGGAACCCCGGGCGAAGTTCCCCTGGAACAAGCGCAAAGAGCAGGCGCCCACCACCTGACGCCGGGGCCACTCCGCGCTATACTGGACCTTCGCATCGGGACGTGGCGTAGCTTGGTAGCGCATCCGGCTGGGGGCCGGAAGGTCGCGAGTTCAAATCTCGCCGTCCCGACTATAAGGGCCTCGCGAAAGCGGGGCCTTCTTCTTTGCTGGCGTGGATCTCTTGTCCGGCACCTCGCCTGCCAGGTGCTCTGGAGCCCGTTCCTCTGGCCCGTCCGAGCCGCCGCGGATTCTCCGTCTGTCCATCCAAGGCATGTCGGTTTCCTGTTACGCTGGGGGTAGTATCCCGTGTGGCGTCTTTCCTGCGACCTGGAGGCTCTTGTGAAGGCAGTCGTCATGGCGGGCGGTCAGGGCACGAGGCTGCGCCCGTTGACCTCCAACCAGCCCAAGCCCATGGTGCCGATCGTCAACAAGCCGTGCATGCAGCACATCCTCGAGCTTGTCCAGCGCCACGGCATCAACGACGTGGTCATGACCCTCGCGTTCCTACCGAGGCTCATCCGCAACCACTTCGGCGACGGCAGCAGCATGGGGATGCACATCGACTACACGGTAGAGGAGACTCCCGCCGGGACGGCCGGCTCCATCCGCCTGGCCAAAGACCTGCTCGACGAGACGTTCCTCGTCATCAGCGGCGACGCTCTGACAGACTTCGATCTCACCAAGGTCATCAACTTCCACAAAGAGCGCGAAGCGATGGTGACCATCGCGCTGACCAGCGTGGAGAACCCCCTCGAGTTCGGCGTCGTTATCGTGGATGAGGAAGGCCGCATCCAGAGGTTCCTGGAGAAGCCGGGCTGGGGCCAGGTCTTCTCGGACACTGTTAACACCGGTATCTACGTACTGGAGCCCGAGGTCTTCGACCACATCCCCGAAGGCCAGCCCTATGACTTCAGCCACGACCTGTTCCCCAAGCTGTTCGAGATGCGCAAGCCTCTCTACGGCATGGTCTGTGAGGGTTACTGGGAGGACGTGGGCAGCCTCGACCAGTACGTGACCGCCAACCGTGACGCCCTGGACGGCAAGATCAAGCTCACGCCTCCCGGGGTCCGCCTGCGCGGCAACATATGGGTGGCCAAGGGCGCCCAGATCGACAGCTTGGACGACGTCGAAGGGCCGGCCGTCATCGGCGAGAACGTCCGCATCGATCCCGGCGCGCGCATCCTGCCGCACACGGTGCTCGGCGACAATACGGTGGTCCGCACCGGCTCGCAGATCGGCGGCTCCATACTGGGACAGAACGTCTACGTCGCTTCCGGTGCCGTAGTCACCGGCGCCGTGCTCATGGACGCCGTCGAGGTGCACGAGAACGCCAACATCGCGCAGGGCGCCGTGGTGGGCGACCGCTCGGTCATAGGCCGCAACGCGGTCGTGGCGAACAACGTCAAGATCTACCCGCTCAAGAACATCGAGCCGGGGTCGGCCGTCCGCTCCTCCATCGTCTGGGAGACACGAGGGGCCAGTTCGCTGTTCGGCCGCAACGGAGTGCGCGGCCTCGCCAACGTCGACGTCACTCCCGAGATGGCAATGCGACTCGCCATGTCCTACGGCAGCCTCATCGCCAAGGGTTCCTACGTCACCACCAGCCGAGACACCCATCACGCTTGTAGGGTCTTCAAGCGCGCCATCATCAGCGGGCTGAACTCGACCGGCGTCAACGTCCGCGATCTGACCACCGCCCCTCTGGCCGTCAACCGCTTCGACCTCAAGGCCGGCAACGCCACGGGGGGCATCCACGTTCAGATGAGCCTCGACAACCCTGAGGCCATCGAGATCCTGTTCTCGGAGGCGCCAGGCGTTCCCATCGACGGCAAGCGGGAACGGGCGATCGAGAACCTGTACTTCCGGGAAGACTTCCGCAGGGCGGCCTTCGAGGAGATGGGCCAGGTGGTATACCCGCCGCGGGTCATAGAGACCTACACCAACTCACTTCTCGAGAACTGGAACACCGTGGCCATCCGGGGCAGGCAGCCTCGCCTGGTGCTCGACTACTCGCTGTCGGCGCCGGCGTTCTTCTTCCCGACCACGCTCGACAAACTGGGCATCGAGACGATCGCTCTCAACACCTTCTCGCGCACCCGGTCCCGCTTCACGCTGGAGGAGAGCCTGCCGGTCGCCGCTGCCAGGGTGGGGGAGATGGTCAAGGCCATGGAAGGCGACCTAGGGGCCGTCCTGGATCCGGGTGCGGAATGTCTCTACCTCGTGGACGAGAAGGGGCGCCTGGTGTCCGACTCGGCACTCATGCTGTTCCTCCTGCAGCACGCGGCGAAGGATGCAGGGAGCGGGGTCGTGGCCCTGCCGCTCCACGCGACCCGGCTTGCCGAGCAGATGGTGGCGTCGACCGGCGTGAGCATCCGGCGGACCCGCTATTCCAAGGCCTCCGTCATGACGGAGGCCACCCGGCCCAACACGGTCTTTGCTGCCACCACGGACGGCGGCTACATCTACCCGTCAGTGTTGCCTTCCCCAGACGCGCTGTACGCCCTCGGCAAGGTGCTTGAACTGGTGTCCACTTCCGACGCGCCCCTGTCTCAACTCATCACCAGGGTGCCGACCGCGCACATCGTACACATGGTGGTGGATTGCCCTTGGGAGCTCAAGGGCACCGTGATGCGCCGCATGACTGAGAGGCTCCACGACGGGCGAGTGTCGCTCGTGGACGGGATCAAGGTGTTCCTGGATAAAGGGGAATGGGCTTTGGTGCTTCCCGACGCCGAGGAAGCGGTGTTCCACGTCTACGCCGAGGCGACCGATGATGCCCGCGCCGCGGAACTGGCCCAGAAGTACCGGCTCATGGTCCAGGAAGTGGTGGCGGAGGGCAAGGACTGAGTCTGCACCCCGGCGGATGACCGGGCGGGCGGACGACCGCCGGCGGCGCGGGCCGCGGTGGCCGCGGTCCGTCGCTGACTGCCTCTGCTACGCGTCGGTGCTCTTCGCGATGACGGCTTTGCACACCGTCTTCAGCGTCTCGAAGACGC
>CAIQPS010000168.1 GCA_903873715.1 uncultured Actinomycetes bacterium | reverse complement strand
TCTACGAGGTCTACAAGCAGCTGCAGGAGAAGGCCGGTCCGCGGCAGGTGAAGGACCCGCGGCTGGGTCTCACGCACAACCAGGGTGGGGAGCCCGGCTCCGCCACGGTGAGCGTCTTGATCGCAGGTAACGAACTGGGCTGACCCGTTACGGCCTGCGAGTGCCGCGCGACTATTTAGGTGATTTTGGGTTGACATTCAATCGGGCGTTTTCTACCATGTTGGAACTTCGTATACGAAGTCGTATGTGGAGTTGGGACGCTACTGGAAGGAGGGGCTTGAGGTCGGCCAATTCGAACGAATCCGGTTTGGTCTCGTGTAACCCAGGTTTCTAGAGTAATGGGAGGGGACATGAAGAAAAGGTTCGCGTTCGTAGGTTTGATCGTTCTGCTGCTCGTGGTCGCTCTGGCCGCCGCAGCCTGTGGTGGCGACACCACCACGACAACGGCCGCTCCGGCGTCCACCGACACCACCGCGGCTCCGGCGACCGATACCACCGCCGCTCCGGCGACCGATACCACCGCCGCTCCGTCCACCGACACGACGGCTGCTTCCACCGAGCCGATCAAGGTCGGCCACATCGTCGACCTCACCGGCTTCGAAGCCAACGTGGGCTCCACGTTCAAAGCCGGTTTCGACTACGCTTTCAAGGATGCCAAGATCGGCAGCCGTCCGATCCAGGTGGTCGAGGTGGACTCCAAGTCCGAGACCGCGGCCGCCGTTGACGCCGCCAAGAAACTGGTGGAGCAGGACAAAGTCTCCGTCATCTTCGGCCCCACCCAGATCGGCCAGAAGACCGCAGTCGCCGAATACTGCAAGTCCGTCGGCGTCCCGCTCGTCCTGTACAACCCGACCCCGCTCGACGCCGTCAAGGACAACCCGTGGGTGTTCGCGTTCGGTGGCACGCCCGACCAGACCGCCACGGCCAGCGCGGACTACGCTTTCACCACCCTGGGCTACAAGACCGTCACCATGATCACCACCGACGACACCGCCGGCAAGTCCTGGGCCAACCCCTGGAAGGCCAAGTTCGAGGCCCTCGGCGGCAAGGTCGTCCAGCAGCAGTGGACCCCCTTCGGCGATGACTACACCTCGTTCCTCACCGCCATGGACAAAGCCGACGCGTGTGTCGCCTGGTTCGGCGGCTCCGCCGGTATCGCCTTCCTGAGCCAGTACCTGGAGCTCGGCATCGACAAGAAGATGCCGATCATCGCCCTCTACCACGGCGGCTTCACCGATCCGTGGCTCATCAACACCATCGCCAAGGACAACCCCGATGGCGCCAAACGCCTGATGGGCACTATCGCCCCGATGATGTGGGACCCGGATTCCAAGGATCAGGCCAGCGTCGACTTCGCCAACGGCATCGCTCCGTCGCTGCCCTACGGGCCTCCCGGAGACGCCGGCTACTCCTGCACCGTGCAGGCCGTCCAGGGCTTCCTGGCCGCCGCCGCCACCATCCAGGGTGACCTCACCGGCGACGCTCTCAGCAAAGCTCTGCTCGCCGTCAAGTTCACCGGCCCCGAAGGTCCCGAGTTCTTCGCTCCTGGCGACCAGGCTGCGACCAAGAACGTCTGGATCATGAAGGTCATCGGCTTCGACGTCCCCGGCAAAGGGACCATCTACAAGTACGCGACCGTCAAGGCCTACGAGGCTGTCCCGCCCACCGGCCTGAAGTAGCTTCGATGTGAGAGGCGGAGACGCCTCTCACGAAGTGGCAGCCGGGTGCGGGGCAGCCGCCCCGCACCCGGCACGCAAACATCGAAGACGACCCCGCATAGGATCTCGAGCCGCTCTACAGGGGGAACTGCAGCAGTCATGAGAAAGCGGAGCAGCTAATGGACAAGGTTCTTTCAGTCTTTCTGCTGGGCCTCTCGTATGGGCTTGTGCTCTTCCTCGTGGCCACCGGGCTCTCGATGACGATGGGTCTCATGCGCATCGTCAACATGGCCCACGGCGCCCTGTTCATGGCGGGCGGCTTCGTCGGGCTCACGGTCGCTCAGCACAGCAACTTCCTGTTCGGCGCCCTGGCCGCCATCGCGGTGGCCGGCCTCGGCGGGTTCCTCCTCGAGGTCGGGTTCCTGCGCCGCCTGTACAAGCAGGAGGCCAGCCAGGTCCTCCTGACCATCGGTTTCATCTACATCCTCGTCAACGTCGCGCAATGGATATGGGGATCGTTCCCGAAGTCCGGCGCCACTCCCGGCTTCCTCTCTTCGTCGATAACCATCGGGGCCGTCGACGTCGCTTCGTACCGGCTGTTCATCATCGGCTTTGGTCTTGTCATGGCCGTGCTGCTCTGGTTGTTCCAGGACAAGACGAAAGTCGGCGCCAAGGTGCGCGCCGGCATGGACAGCAGGGAGACCGCCAGCCAGTTGGGCATCAACCTCAAGGTGCTGTTCACCGGCATCTTCGCTCTGGGCTCGGTCCTGGCCGGTCTGGCCGGGTTCATGGGCGGCAAGATCATCGGCACCAACCTGAACAACGCCTGGCAAGGGTTGTTGCTCTCGCTCATCGTCGTGGTCATCGGGGGTGCCGGGTCGGTGCAGGGCGCGCTCATCGGGGGGATCATCCTCGGGCTGCTCAACTCGTTCGGTGCCGCTTACTTCCCCAGCTTCTCGAGCTACATCATGTATGTGGCCCTCATCGTGATCCTGCTCGTCCGCCCGGCCGGCCTGCTGGGCAGGAAGTTCTCGCACGACTCGAACGAGGCATTGGAGCGCGCGTCGGCCTTCACTTCGAAGCCCGGCAAGAAGAAGGTCGCGCCCCGTGCGGTCTATCTCGAGAGCCCCGTCCAGAAACGCCTCAAGAAGTACCTGCCCATAGTGGCCGTGCTGGCGCTTCTTGTGGTCGTGCCGCCGTTCGTGGGGACCTTCACGCAGAGCATGATCACGAAGGTGCTCATCTACGCGATATTCGCAATGAGCCTCGACCTGATCATGGGCTACACGGGGCTGCTCTCCTTCGGCCACGCCGCCTTCTTCGGCATGGGCGGGTACACCTTCGGCATCCTCATCCTGAAGACGGGTATCACGAACTTCTGGCCGGCCTTCATCATCACTATCGTGGTCTGCGCGCTCCTGGCGGCGGTCATCGGCTTCCTGACCCTCCGGGTCTCGGGGGTCTACTTCCTCCTCGTCACCATGGCCTTCGGGCAACTTCTCTACGCGATCGCCAACAAGTGGATGTCCCTCACCGGAGGCAAGGATGGCCTCCCGGGGGTCACGAAGCCGGATCTCGGCTGGGCCATACACTGGACCCCGCTGAAGTTCTACTTCTTCGTGTTGATAGCGTTCGTCGTCTGCTTCTTCATCCTCTACAAGATCGTCCACTCTTCGTTCGGCAAGACCCTCATCGGGGTGCGGGAGAACGAGTCGCGCATGCGGAGCCTCGGCTACAACACCTGGATGATCAAGTACACCGCTATCATCCTGGCCGGCGTCTTCGCGGGCGTGGCGGGCTCGCTGTTCGCCCAGTTCTACGGGACGATGGTGCCCGATCACTTCGCCCTGCAGATGTCCGCGCTGCCCATGCTGATGGTGATCATCGGCGGCGGCGGGACCCTCTGGGGCCCGGCCCTCGGCGCCGTCGCCATCGTGCTGGTGGAGCACTACTCGAGTGTGTACGTGCAGGAGCGTTGGCCTCTGATCCTTGGTGGCCTGTTCGTGCTGTGCGTCATGTTCGTGAAGGGAGGCTTCTCCCGGTACCTCTCGAGCGTGTGGGCGAAGGTGCACTTCGGAGGCACCCATGTCGCCGGGCCCGGGCAGGTAGCAGGGAAGGAGGCCGAGCTGTGAGCATCCTCCGCGGCGAAAACATCATGAAGAGCTTCGGGGGCCTCAAGGTCCTCAACGGGGTGACCTTCTCCGCCGAGCCAGGCGAGAAGCTGGCGCTCATCGGCCCCAACGGCGCCGGCAAGAGCACGCTCATCAACGTCATCGGCGGCCAGTTGTCGGCCACCGGCGGCAGCGTCCACCTCGGCGACAGGGACATCACACGCCTCGCCCCCAACAAGCGGCTCCACATGGGTCTGGGGCGCTCGTATCAGGTGAACAACCTGTTCTTCCACCTCTCCGTGACCGATAACCTCATGCTGGCCCTCTACGGGGCTAGCACTAACCACCTGAAGATGTGGCGGCCGCTCGAGCGGAGGAAGGGCCTGCCCGAGGAAGCCGAGCTCCTGCTGCACACCGTCGGGCTGTGGGAGAAGCGGAACGAGCCGCTCCACACGCTTTCCTACGGCGAGCAGCGGCTGGTGGAACTGCTGACGGCCTTCACCTGCAAGCCGCGGGTGGTGCTCCTCGACGAGCCGAGCGCCGGCCTGCCGACCGCAGAAGCGGCGGTGTTCGCCGACGTCATCCGCAAGCTTGCCGGGGAGAACACCACGTTGATCTTCTGCGCCCACGACATGGACCTGGTGTTCAACCTTGCGGACAGCATCATGGTGCTCTTCTTCGGCCAGATCTTCGCCAAGGGGCTGCCGGCCGAGATCAGCGCGAATCCGAAGGTGAGAGAGATCTACCTGGGGAACGAGGAAGAAAGTTGCTAGAGCTCGAGAACATCAACACGTTTTACTGGGAACGGCACGTCCTCTGGGACCTCTCTCTCAAGGTGCCGCAGGGGAGTTCCGTGGCCATGCTGGGTCGCAACGGCATGGGCAAGACCACCATCATCCGCTCCATCATGGGGCTGGCCCCGCCGATCGACGGCACCATCCGCTTCAACGGCGAGCCCATCAACGGCCTGGAGCCGCACCGCATCGCCAAGAAGGGCATCGGCATCGTGCCGCAGGGCCGGGGCATCTTCCCGTCGCTGAGCGTCAAGGAGAACTTGGAGATAGCCGCGCGGGACAACCGGCGCGAAGGCGCCTGGAACCTCGAGCGGGTGTACGAGCAGTTCCCCATCCTGCGGGAGCGTTCCAACTTCCCCGGCAACCTGTTGAGCGGCGGTGAGCAGCAGATGCTGGCGATCGCCCGGGCGCTCATGGCCAACCCGGAGCTGCTCATCATGGACGAGCCGTCCGAAGGATTGGCGCCGCTCGTGGTCAAGCAGATCGGCCAGATCATCTGCGAGCTCAAGGGCAAGCTCACGGTGTTCCTCGCCGAGCAGAACTTCAACATGGCCCTGAACGCCGCGGACTACGTCTACGTGATCAGCAAAGGCTCGGTGGTGTGGGACGGCCTGCCCGAGGACTTGCGAAACAACGAGGAAGTCAAGCAGAAGTGGCTCGGGGTCTGACGCCGGGATGACGCAGGTGGAGGGCCGTGCGGAGGGTCGTGCGATGCAGGAACTGCCCCTTTTCCCCTACGCGCCCTACGACCCTGCCGTAGATTCCTACTGCTTCAGCCGCACCAACCTGGGCTACGGTACGGCGGTGCCGTTGGAGTACGGCGGCTGGCGCCAGGAGCAGGTGGCCGCGATGGAGAGCTGCTACCTGCACGCCGGGCTGAACCCGCAGCCCTGCTACCGGGTCGCCGGGCCCGATGCGCTTCGCTTCTTCTCGGAGACCTGCGTCAACGGTTTCTCGAACTTCCCTGTCGGGGCGATGAAGCACGCCATCATGTGCAGCGAGCGGGGTCGCGTCATGGCCCACGGCGTGCTGCTGCGCGTGGCGGAGGACGAGTTCATCACCACCTACCTCGCTCCCTACGCCGTCTACCGGCTGCAGACCGGTGACTACGACGCTCGTGGCGAGTCCGTCGACGGCCGGTTCACCTTCCAGCTCGCCGGCCCGCGGTCGCTCGAGGTGCTCGAGACCGCGGCGCGCGAGTGTCTGCACGATGTGGCCTTCGGACGCCACCGGATGAGCGCCGTGGCCGGGGCGACGGTGCGGGTGATCCGCCTGGGGATGGCCGGCACTCTCGCGTACGAGGTCAACGGCGTCATGGGCGACGCGGCGCGGGTCTACCAGGCGCTGGTGGACGCCGGAGCGGCCTTCGGGCTCGAGAAGCTGGGCCTGACGGCCTACCGCATGAACCACACGCCGGGCGGCTTCCCGCAGGCGTTCGTCCATTTCCCCGTGGCCTGGGGGGATGACCAGGGGTTCACGGCGTGGACGCGGGCCAACAGCCGCGGCGACCGCCCGGGGATGCGCCTGCGGGGGAGCATGGGGGCGGACATGGAGCCGCGCTACCGCGATCCCCTCGAGCTCGGATGGGGCAAGGCGGTCAAGTTCGACCACGACTTCACCGGCCGCGCCGCGCTCGAGCAGCGCGCGGCAGAGCAGCGCCGGACCATGGTCACGCTGGTGTGGGACGCCGAGGACATCCTGGATGTCCACGCGTCGCAGTTCCGGCCGGGAGAGCCGTTCATGCCGATGGAGCCCATCCACGAGGCCCAGGAGGGTGGCGTCCCGGTGCTCTACGCCGACCGGGTGGTGAGGGACGGGGCGCTGGTGGGCGTCAGCTCGGGCCGCACCTACAGCCACCATTTCCGGGAGATGCTCTCACTCTGCTCGCTGGACACCGAGTCCGCCCGGCCCGGGACGGAGGTCTCGGTCGTGTGGGGCGATCCCGGCATGCGGCAAAGGGAGATCCGAGCGACCGTCTCCCGCTTCCCATACGTCGATCGCGATCGCAACGAACGAGTCGACGTCACCACCATCCCCTGCACGATCGATCCAGAAGGAGTCTGAATGGCCTGGGGCGCGCCCGATCCCATGTTCGACGGCTGGCATGCGCTGAGCTGGCAGGAGCGCCGGGAGCGCCGCTTCGCACGCTGGAAAGCGGGACACGACGTCGAGTTCGCGAGCGACGAGGCGCGGCAGGCCTATCAGGACCGGGTGCAGCTGCTCATCGACGCCATCACGCTCAAGAAGCCGGCCCGCGTGCCGGTGGGCGCGGCGGTCGGTTTCTACGTGGGCAAGCACAGTGGGCTCACCAAGAAGGAGTCCATGCACGACTACGGCAAGTGCGCCGCGGCCCTGCGCAGGTATCACGAGGACTTCCTGCCCGATTTCCAGGCCCGGCCGGTAGCTCCGGGAGGCGTGTTCGAGAGACTCGGGCTGCAGTTCGTGGATTGGCCCGGCAACGGCCTGCCCGACGAGACGCCCTGGCAGTACCTCGAGGGCGAGTATATGAAGGCGGAGGAGTACGACGCCCTCATAGCGGATCCCGAGAACTACTTCCGCCGGGTGCTTCTGCCCCGCTTCGGCTCGGCGTTCGCGCCGCTGGGCACGCTCGGGCCGTTCTCCGATCTCATGGAAGCCGGGGGCATGCCCTTCAACATCCTGCCGTTCGCCAACCCGGCGGTGGCCGAATCCGTGCAGCGGTTGGCCGACGCGGCCAAAGACTCGCTTGCCTGGCTCGGCGCCACCAAGGCCGCCGATGCCGACGCCGCAGGCAGGCTGGGCATCCCGCCGGAACTCGGCGGCTCCGGCAAAGCCCCTTACGACATCCTGGCCGACACTCTGCGTGGGACCAAAGGCGTCATGATCGACCGCTTCCGGCAGCCGGAGAAGATACTGGCCGCTGTCGAACGGTTCGTCCCCCTGATGATCGACTCGTGCGTGCGCCAGACCGCTCACGCGCAGGCCCCGTTGATCTTCTTCTGGCTGCACAAGGGGGCGGACAGCTTCATGTCCGTGCCCGATTTCCAGGAATTCTACTGGCCGACCCTCAAGGCCGTGATCCTCGGCCTGGTGGAGCAGGGCATCGTCCCGGTGATGTTCGTGCAGGGCAGCTACAACAAGCGCCTCGAGGTCATCGCGGACCGTGACATCCCGGCGGGGACGGTCCTGTGGTGGTTCGACCAGACCGACATGGCTCTGGCCAAGCAGGCGCTTGCCGGACAGGGATGCATCGCGGGGAACGTGCCGTCGGCGCTGTTGGCGCTGGCCACGCCGGGCGAGGTGGAAGAGTACGTGACCCGGCTGTTGGATACCTGCGCCCGTGACGGAGGGTTCTTCCTGCGCAACGGCGCGTCGCTGGACGATGCGAAAGCGGCCAACCTCAAGGCGATGATCGACACCGGGCGGGACTGGCGCGGCTGACCCCGCGAGCGGCCGACGGCCGTCCGCGGCGCCCGTGCCGCGGGATCGCGAGCGGCCGGGTCCGACGCGCCGCGCAGCAGCCCTTCGCCGGCGCCTGCTAGCATAGTGCCCATGGACTGGACCGGCCGGCAGCTCTTCGACGTCAACGGCGCCTCTATCGGGGTGATAGCCGGTGCCGGCTACGAGCGGCGCAAGTTCGGCACGTCCTGGATCGTCGTGGAGATGGAGGGCCCCCGCAGGATGCTGCTGCCCGGCGACGACATCCGCGAGTCCGGCGACCGCCTCGTCTTCCCCTATCCGCGCGGCTACGTGGAGACCGGGCCCGCCCTGGAGGGCGACGCGCCTCTCGACCGGGACGGAGAGAGGCGCCTGCGGCTCCACTACGGCATCGGCGGCGAGAACGGCGGGCAGTGCAAGGGCTGTGGCCTGTGCATCGGCACCCGCCGGGTGCAACGGAGGAAGATGGCCGAGAACGCCTGACCGCCCGGCGTTGCCGCGCCCGGAACCATAATGGTATGATGTCTTGCCCAATCGGGCGGCACCATCTGGGGACGGGGGTCGGGAATGGCGGGGTTCGACAAGCTCATGGAGCCGGGTCAGATCGGCCCGGTGCGCACGCGCAACCGTATCGTGAAGAGCGCAGCCTCCATGTGCTACTGGCACGAGGACGACACCCACATGAGCGAGCAGGCTCTCGCCTACTACGGCTCGCTGGCCCGGGGCGGCGTCGGTCTGCTGATAATCGAATCGCCGGACGTCGACTACCCGTACGGCACCCGCTGGCACGAGCGCTATCGCGTCGACGACGACCGTTTCCTGCCCGGGCTCTGCGAACTCGCCGACGCGGTGCACAAGTACGGCTGTCCCACGTTCATGCAGTTCTGGCACGACGGGCCCTGGCAGTCGCCCATGGGCTTCAGTACTCCCACGATGTTCGACGGCCCGCCCATCGGCGCCTCGCCGGTCAAGCTCGACGCTCCAGGCGACTTCCACAACGACGTCCCGCGGGCGCTGTCCGTCCCCGAGATCGAGGCGATCATCGAGAAGATCGTGGCGGCGGGGCTGCGTGTCCAGAAGGCCGGCTTCGACGGCCTCGAACTGAACGCCGGCAGCAGCCATCTGTTCCACAACTTCCTGTCGCCCTTCTGGAACCGGCGCGAGGACGAATACGGCGGCAGCCTCGAGAACCGGGCGCGTCTGCTGCTCACCGTGGTGCGCGAGATCAAACGTCTGGCCGGGCCGGACTTCGCTCTGTCGGTGCTCCTCAACGGTTTCGAGATGGGGCGGCTGGCCGGTATCGACGACAAAGCCTGCCTGACTCACCAGCAGGCGCTCGAGATCGCCACGCTGGTGGAGGCGGCCGGGGCCGACGCCCTGCAGATCCGTAACCACTGGCTGGGCCAGCACGTGGGCGGCTTCTTCCCCGACTATCTGTTCTATCCGGAATCCCCCATCCCCATGAAGGAATTCCCCAAGGAATACAACCCCGACCTGCACGGCGCCGGGGCGAACGTCCACCTCACCGAGGCCATGAAGCGGGTGGTGGACATCCCGGTTATGATCGTGGGCAAGGTGTCGCCGGAACTGGGCGAGAAGTATCTGCAGCAGAAGAGTGCGGACTTCATCGTCATGACCCGTCCTCTGCAGGCCGACCCCGAGCTGCCCAACAAGATCAAGGCCGGCAAGCGCGAAGAGGTGCTGCCGTGCACCGGGTGCGGCACCTGCCTCGACCAGAGCCGCGGCATGGACCGGCACTGCCGGGTGAACGCCCACATGGGCGGCAAGACCTTCGCGGACTACGACACCCCGCCGGCGGCGGAGCGCAAGAAGGTGGTCGTGGTCGGGGGAGGGCCCGCTGGGATGGAGGCGGCGCGCGAAGCCGCCGCCCGGGGACACCAGGTGACGCTGTTCGAGAAGAGCAGCAGGCTTGGCGGCCTGGTTCCGTTGGCCGCGCTGGTGAAAGGCGCGCATCCCGAGGGATTGCCGCCATGGATCGACTATCTGCGGGCCGAGCTCCGCCGCCAAGGAGTAAACCTAAGGTTGGGCTTCAAGGTCACCGCCGCCGACGTTCTGGCCATGGCTCCGGACGCCGTCATCGTGGCGACCGGCGGAAAGCTGGTTGCGCCGGAGGTCCGCACCTCGGGCTCCCGCTCGCCGAAGGTCATGACAGCGCCGCGGTTGCACCACCAGGTGAAACCGCTTCTGAACCTCGTCGGCCCCGGCGTGCTCGACAAGCTGACTCACCTCTGGTTGCCCGCCGGCAAGCGGGTGGTGGTCATTGGCGGGAGCTTCCACGGCTGCGAGATAGCCGAGTTCATGCTCAAGCGGGGCCGCTCGGTGAGCATCGTCGAGACCTCCGACCACATCGGGGAGGGGGTCATCGACTTCCGCTTCGGTCCGTTGTTCGAGTGGTTCCTCAAAAAGGGCGTGGGTATCCACACCGGCGCTTCCGACATCCACCTCACCGAGAAGGGCGACGCCTTCACCCAGGCGGACGGTACGGTCCAGGAGATCCCCGCCGACACCGTGATCCCCACCGCGCCCGTGGATCCCAACGGCGACCTGGTGAAGGAGTTGGAGGGCAAGGTGGCGCAGGTCTTCGCCGTGGGGGATTGCCGCGAAGCGGGCATGATGGTGGACGCGGTGGCCGCCGGATGGGCGGCTGCCCGGCAGATCTAGGCGGGCAGGGCGATCGTGACGGTGGTGCCCTTGCTGGCCTCGCTGTGCACGAATATCGCTCCCCTGTGCCCCTGGACCACGCCGAGAACAGCCGCCAGTCCGAGGCCGCGCCCTGTGAACCTGGTGGAGAAGAACGGGTCGAACATGCGCGCGGCTGTGGCGGCGTCCATGCCCGAGCCGCTGTCCGCGACCTCCACGAACGCGTAGGTCCCCGGCGCGGGCTTCGTCTCGGTGCTACTCGTTGCGAGGCGCGCCTTATCGAAATAGGCGGATCCCGTGCGCACGACGGTCCGTCCGGACGCGGGCAGCCGGTAAGACTCGAGCGCGTTAGCCAGGATGAACATCAATGCCTGGCGGAGGTGGTCGGGGTCTCCGGTGACGGTGCACTCTGCGGGGCTCGGTGACAACACCATCTCCACCCCTTCGGGCACCAGGGAGGCGACGCCGGCCACGCTCTCCTCTGCGAGCCGGTGGACGTCCACTTCCTTGAACCTGTAGACGTCTCCTCCGGCATAGGACCTCAGTCTCGTGGTCAACTCGGCTGCTCTATGCGCCCCGGTGATGGCCTCGTCGATGTACCCCTGCGCCTCGGACCGCTTCGGCAGCGCCTCCAAGGCCAGGTCCAGGTTCCCCTGGACAACGGTCAGGAGATTGTTGAAGTCGTGTGCGACGCCGGCCGCCATCGTGCCCAGACTCTCGAGCCGCCGGCTGTGCAGCACCTGTTCGGCTGCTTCACGGGCTTCGTCCAGTTCGTGGCCGGTCCTGTTGTTGACCATCACCAGGAACACGACCGTCCAGGCGATGTCGAAGAGGATGCTGGCCACGTAGAAGACGGTGTTGAGATCGATCGGTTCCAGCAGGGGGTTCCCCTGGCGCACGACGAGCCAGTAGACCGACCGGGAGCAGAGCAACACGCCGTACAGGATCCAGAGAAGCCCGATCGTCCAGTATGTGCGGCGGTCTTCGGCGGGTGCCCGTGACAACGCCAGCCAGGCCATCGCCCCCACGAGGGCGGTTATGGGAAGGAGTGTGACCGCCGTCCGGATGTACGCGTCCGGATGCACCCAGGTCGTGACCACCACGGCGGCGAGGGCCACCACCGGCACCGCGAGCATGCGGAAGTCGAACCTGGGGCGCCCAAGGAATCTCCTGACCCCTTCCAGGCGAAGGGTGGCCGCGGTCACTGCCAGCGCGTTGGGAACGACGATCGAGACCCCCGCCGGGATGCGGCCCCTGAGGAAGAAGAGTATCCAGACGAGTGCCAGGGAGACGTTGCACCACGTCCACAGGGCGAATCCCGGATACACGCGCTGGCTGCGCCAGTACAGAACCATGACGACGCCAAGGAACACGTTGACGAGCGCAAGGACTGCGATCAGCGTACGGATATCGAGCCCGGACACCGGCACCCCCGGAGTCGTGGTGAGTGGAGCACCGGGATGATTCTATCGCCCGGAGACGCGATAACATATCCATTCGATGGAAACGGATCTCCTCAAGACGTTCTCGACCGTCGCCGATGCCCGCAGCTTCAGCAAAGCCGCGGAGCAGCTCTACTCGACCCAATCGACCGTGAGCCGGCAGATCGCCCGTCTGGAGGAGATGCTCGACGCGCGGCTCTTCGTCCGCTACGGCCGGCACGTCGAACTCACCACCGCCGGGGAACTGCTCCTGCCGCTCGCCAATGCCATCGTCACCCGCACCGAGGATGCCATCGGGATCATCCGGGAACAGGCCGGGGGAGGCCCGAGCACCGTGCATTTCGGAGCCGTGCCGATGGTCATGGCCCACATCCTCATCCCTCTGCTGGCGCCGTTCATAGCCGCCTACCCTGGGATGAGCATCGACCTCATGGAACGGGACGACGCTCAGCTCGAGGAGGCTGTCATAAGCGGCGAGCTCGACTGCGGGGTCATGACGCCGTGGGGGTCCAGCCGGGTGTCGGCGTACCACCTGCTCACCGAGGAGATGGTGCTGGTGGTGCCCAAGGATCATCCGCTGGCGGGCAAGCCGGTCGTGAGCTTCAAGGAGGCTGCGAACGAGACCATCCTGCTGCCCCGGGCCACACTGCACGTGAGCAACCTCATCGTGGAGGCGTTCCGCAAGCGCGGCCTGACCCCCAAGGTCTCGTCGCGCTGCAACTATCCTGAACTGAACAAGGAGCTGGTGCGCAAGGGGCTGGGGATCGCGCCTATGCCGATCACGCTGTGCAGCCCGGCTTCGCTGGACGGCTTGGCGGCCATCCCCTTCGAGGACCCGCTGACCCGCGACCTGCACCTCATCTATCCTCAGGACCGCCCGCTGTCGGCGGCGGCCCGCGCCCTCATAGCCTACGTGCGCACGCACGTGCCGAAACAGACCATGTCCGACGGCCGCTCCTGAGCCGGCCACACCGAGGAGGATCCTTTGAAGGACGTCATCGTGCTCCCGCACCATTTCGGGATGAGCGTCAGCGATCTCGACGCCGCCATCGAGTGGTTCGACAAGGTGCTGGGGTTCGAACTCGATCGCAAAGAGGACTTCCTGGCGAAGTTCGGCGTGCACATCGCGTTCATCAAGAGCGGCGACTTCTCCATCGAGCTGTTCCAGCACGACGAGGGCAAGGCGGCGTCGTCCGAACGGAGCGTCCCGAACGAGGATATCCGGACCACGGGTAACAAGCACATGTGCTTCCAGACCCGGGACCTGGACGCGGTATTGGCGCGACTCGAGGAGCACGGCGGCACCATCGCGATGGGCCCGTTCGACGCACCCGGTTCGCGGGCGGCCTTCCTCCTGGGGCCCGACGGGGCGCTCGTCGAGGTCATCCAGCCGACCGCCTGACGGGGGGCGTGAGTAGCATGGCGCCAACCCGGGCGCAGCAGGCGGCGGGAGGCCCTCGGTGAAGCTCGTGGTCCTGGGCGGTGGCGGCTGGGTCGGGTCGGCCGCGGCGTTCCATATCGCCACTCTACGGCTGGCGGACGAGGTGGTCCTCGTCGGTGGGCGCCGCGCAGCCCTCGCCGAGCAGCACGCCCTCGACATGCGGACGGCCGTCTCGATGCTGGGAGTGCGCGTGAAGGCCGGGAGCTACGCCGACCTTGCCGGTTCGGACATCGTCATCAACGCGGCCGGCGTGCCGCACACGGGGGACCGCGTCGGGATGCTGGCCGGCAACGTCCTTCTGCTGCGGGAGCTCGCCGGGCACATCCGGGCCCATTGCCCCGAAGCCGTGGTGATCACCGCCACCAACCCGGTGGATCCCCTCAACTATGCGACCTGGCGCGCCGGCGGCTTCGCGCGCCGGCAGATCCTCGGCTACTCGCTCAACGATTCCCTGCGCTTCCGCGAGTTCGTGGCCGCGGCCAAAGGGGCCGAGGTGGGCGACGTGGAGGGGACGGTCCTCGGCGAGCACGGGCCCCTACAGGTGCCGCTGTTCAGCAGCGTCCGCATCGGGGGGCGGCCGGTCTCCTTCACGGAGGAAGAGAAAGAGGCGATCCGTGAAGCGCGCCCGCGGGCGTTCAAGCGGGTCGAGGAACTGCAGAAGGAAACGGGCCGCACCAACGGCTGGACCTGCGCGGTGGGTCTGGCGCGCATGGTGGAGGCCATCGTTGGGGATACTGGGGACGTGATCCCCGTGTCTGCCGTGCTCGACGGAGAATACGGTCTGAGTGGCCTCAGCGTGGGGGTGCCGGCCCGGATCGGGGCCTCGGGCATCAGCGAGATAGTGGGATTCGATCTGGCGCCGGACGAACGGGAGTCTCTGAGCGCCTGCGCCATGAAGCTGAAAGAGGACGCCGAGCAGGTGGACGCCACTTTGAAGGAGCTCTCATGACGACGATACGCCCCGTGGCCTTCGCGCGCCGCAGCCGGCCCACGCTGGAGGGCGCCGGGGTCCGGCTCAACCGGGCCTTCGGCAACGGCGACGAGACGCAGTTCGACCCGTTCCTGATGATGGACGACTTCCGCGGCGACGACCCCGAGTATTACCGGCGGGGATTCCCCTGGCATCCCCATAGGGGCATCGAGACCATCACCTACGTACTCGAGGGTGAGGTTGATCACGGCGATTCCCTGGGCAACGAAGGGACCATCGGGGCCGGCGACGTGCAGTGGATGACGGCGGGCAGCGGCATCATCCATCAGGAGATGCCCCGGGGCGACGCCCGCGGCCGCATGGGCGGCTTCCAGTTGTGGCTGAACCTTCCGGCGGCGCACAAGATGACCGACCCCCGTTACCAGGGTCTCACCGCGGCGCAGATCCCCGAGGTCGAGCAGGCGGGAGCCCGCGTGCGGGTCATCGCCGGACGGGTGGGAGGGGTGACCGGGCCGGTGGCCGACATCTTCGCGGACCCGGAGTATCTGGACGTGCGGCTGGAGTCCGGAGCGGCCTGGGAACACCCGGCGCCCGCGGGGCACACGGCCTTCGCCTACCTGTTCGAGGGTGAAGCGTGGTTCGGCGGCGGGGCCTCAGGCGAGCCGCTGGTGGCCGACCCAGGCCGGATCGTCCTGTTCGGCGACGGCGATGCCGTCGCCGCCACGGCGGGGCCGGGTGGCGCCCGCTTCCTGCTGGCCTCAGGCCTGCCGCTGCGCGAGCCCATCGCCTGGCGAGGGCCCATCGTGATGAACTCCCCGTATGAACTCGACGTCGCGTGGCGCGAACTCGAGGACGGCACGTTCGTGAAACACGGGCCTGCCGGGGGCGGCCGCTAGCCGGACGGGTCCGGCCGCCTGGCGGGCTACGGGCCGGTCTGGCGCGCGGCGCGAAGCCCGCGCGCCGTCATCACAGCGAGGGCCGCCACTATCAGCCCTGTTCCCACGGCCTCGGCCGTGCTCGGCCGCTCGCCCAGCTGGATCCACGCGGATAGGACGCCCACGACCGGGATGGCCAGGCTGCTGATGCCCGCGACGCCGGCGGGCATGCTGCTCAGCACGTACAGCCATAGCAGACCGGCGACCGCGCTGGCCACGATGACGTTGTAGACGATGGCGGCCACGAGCGTCCCATTCCAGACAGGCCAGCGGTCGGCGGTGAAGAACGCCGCCACCACCAGGGGGATGGAGCCTATCAACGTGTGCCAGGCCGTGAGAGAGAGGATCTCCACCTGGTAGCGCCTGCGGATGACCTTGAGCAGCACCGAAGCGATGGCCCAGCAGATGCCGCCCCACAGGGCCAGCAGGCCCGCGGCCAGCCCTCGCAGCCCCCACGGCTCGAGGACGAACACCAGCCCGCCCAGCGCCAGGATCACGGCCGCCCATTGCACCCCCCGGATCCGCTCCCCCAGAACCGGCCAGGCGATGAAGAGGATCCAGAACGGCATCGTGTAGGTGAGGATGGAGGTCTTGCCGGCGCTCCCCAGTTGCAGCGCCCAGATCGTCACCCCGGACATGCTCGTCTGCAGGATCGCGAACACGGTGAGCAGCCAGAGGGGCAGCGGGGGCCGGAACGGCCCGCCGCGCAGCGCCACGATGGCGAAGAGGGCCAGGCCACCCAGGAAGTTCCGCAGGGCGGAGAAGACGAACGGGTCGGCGTACTGCACGGCCACCTTCATGACCACCCAGTTGTATCCCCACACCAACGCCAGGAAGGCCAGCGCCACGGCGGGCAGGTACGCGGCACGGGGTCGGGCGGCGGCTTTCATTGCGCGATTGTATCCCTATAGGCGTACATCCCCCGCTGAGATTTGACATCGACGCCCCGAATGCCTAGTCTCAGCGGGAATCGCAACCACGACCGGAAGCGCCCCAGAGCTTCCACTGGAAACCACCATGAGTGCCAAACCCCGTTTCCCTGTCTGGGTGGCCTACGCCCTCGGCTCGTTCCTCTGCTACGGCATCACCAACTCGCTCCTCGGTGCTTTGGTGGAATGGAGCGACAAGAACCCCGACACCCCCATCACGGCGCCGTTCGTCCTGTGGATCACCATGGGCTTCGTGGGTGTCGTCGCCGCGGTGATGTTCAAGACCACGGGCCGCGGTTACAAGGGCATCCCTTCCCGCAAGTTCATATGGATAGCCGCGGTCGCAGGCGTCACGCTCTCGGCGGGGATGCTCACCCTCAAGCTCGGTCTTGCCAGCGATCCGAGCTCGCGTGGTCCGGTGGTGGCCATAACGTCCGGCAACTCGATGCTGGTGGCCCTCGGAGCCTTCGTGATGCTCCGCGAGAAGCTCAACTACAAGCAGTTGCTGGGGATGGTGGTCATCGTCGGCGGCATCGTCGTGATGGCGGTGGCCGCCGGCTCCGCGGCGAGCACTCACGCGCTGCTCTACGGCATCGCCACGCTGGTGCTCTTCGGGATCACCAACTTCCTGCTGAAGTACGCGGGCCACTACGGCAGCAACTCCGTGACGGCCGTCTCCATACTGTGGCTGTCGGCGGGCGTGTGCGGCGTGCTGGCCATCGGCTACTGCCTCATCCGCTACGGCCATCTGCCGGGGATGCAGGAGCCCAAGTTGATCCTCTGGGCCATCCTGGCGGGCCTCACGCTGGGGTTGGGGATGCTGTGTCTCAAGCTGGCGGTGACGAAGGGCCCTGGAGGCCCGGCCACCGCGATCATCGGCTCGAACGCCATCCTGGTGACCATCTTCAACTACGTGGTGTTCTCGTCGGTGCCGGCCACCCAGAAGCTCATCGGGATGGCGGTCGCTCTCGTCGGCATCATAGGGCTGGCTTTGGCGGGGTGGCGGCGCAACGCGCCTCAGCCTGCGGTCGCTATCAGCGCCACCGACCCGGAGTAGCTTCCCACCGACCCGGGCTGAAGATCAGGCGGCAGGCTCCGCCGCGGCGGCTCTGCGCCACGCGGCCGTCAGGGCCACTCCGCCCACGACGCCTACGAGCGCGAACAGCGCCAGCAGCAGATAGCCGGACCTGAAACCGGACTCTTCCGGCCCCGCCCCGAAGGTGTCGAGGAGCACGCCGAACAGCCAGGGGGCGAGCAGGGTCCCGACAAGGTTCGTGAGGTTCAGCAGGCCGGTCGCCGGGCCGATGTCGTCGGGGTGATGCGCGGTGTCGGCCGCCCCTGCAAGGATCGCGGGGAAGACCGCCATGCTGAAGAACCCCGCCACGAGGATGAACACCAAGCCGGCTCCAAGTCCGGGCACGAGGGGTATGACGGCCGCCGAGACCGCCATCGCCGCCAACGAGACCACGTACATGGCCCCTTTGCCCCAGTGGAGCATCAACCGTGCGCCCAGTGGGTTGCCGATGAGCTGAGCGGCCCCGATCCCGGCGCTCACGTACGCGGCGACGGCGAGACTCGCGCCGCGCATGTCGTGGAGGAACGCGGGCGTCCACGCTACCAGCCCCACGATGATCCCCGAGGCGCCGATGTTGACCACGATGAGGAGCAGAAGGCGGCGGTTGCGCACCATGCCGGCCGAACGCCGGATGACCACCGAGAACGACTCCGGCCGTCCGGGCGGATGGCGGCGGAGGGCCTTTTGCGCCAGGTTGACGATCCCCACCACGAGCGCCACGCCCGCGACAGCCAGGAAGACCGCGCGGTAGCCTCCGTGCGCCGCGAGGCCGGGAAGGCCGAACAGCCCGGCTATCACCCCAACGCCGAGTCCGGCCCCGAAGACCCCCAGGGCCTTGGCCCGCTCCGTGGGGGCGAACGTCTGCGAGACGAGCATGTTGACCACGGGCAGGGTGGCGGAGGCGCCGATGCCCTGAACGAAGCGGGCGGCGATGAACCAGGGATATGACGAACTGAAGGCGAACAAGACTGCTCCGAGCGCCATGACGGCCACACCTGCGAGCAAGACCTTCCCGCCCCATCGCGAGCCCAGGATGCCCATCGGGATGGACCCGAGAGCGAACGCCACCATGTAGAGCGAGGTCAACAGGCCGATCTGCGAAGCCGAGAAGGAGAACCCCTTCTGTAGGTCGTCGGTGACGATGGGTATGACCGACATGAACATGGCATGGACGGCCATGAACAGCATCAGGGACAGAGCCAGGCCGGTCCCGGGCCCGCGCCGCGTCACGCGCGCGTCCGGGTCTCGAGGAAGGCGTCGAACTCCTCTGCGGTCATGCCGCGCAGACAGGCGAACAGCGCCCGCCGGGGGATGCGGACCGCGCCGGCTATCCGGACGGACTTGAGTTGCTTCTCTGCGATCATCTGCTCGACCGCTCCCTCGGCGACCTTGAGGATGGCCGCAGTCTCCTCGAGGGTGAAGACGGCACCTTCAGGCAGACCGTCCACCGTGGCCTCCCGCAACGAGTGAGCCGGCGCCTGCGCGACCGGCACCCTCTCGCCCGCCCCTCCGGCGAGACTCCCCAGGATGAATTCGATCAGCCGGGGCGATACCCGCTCGTACCAGATGCCGTTGAAGCCCATGGAACTGGCGACGTCGCCGGTCCAGGCCCATCCGGCGATGAGCCAGGCGACGAGCTCCGGGTCGATGTCCTGGGGGAGACGTTCCCGCTGCTGCGCCTCTTCGACGATCGACGCCAGGTAGGAGGCGGTGGCGAACTCCTTCTCGCGGATGGCGTCCCGCAGACCCTCCTCCGGCGCCGACGCCACGAACTCCAAGAAGAGGTGGGCGTGGCTGGTGGGGTCCTGGTCGCGCACCTTGTCCGCGTGTTTCTCGAAGATCTGACGGATCCGCTCCACGGGATCGTCGCTCGTGCTGGCCTGGAAGCTGTCGAAGACCTGGTCGTAGACGACATCGAGGGCGGCGAAGAGGATGGCCTGGCGGTTCTCGAAGTGAGAGTACAGCGCGGCCGAAGTGATCCCGGCGCCCTTGGCGATGCGGGACACGGTGGCCCCCTCGATGCCATGCTCGGCGATGGTCTCGAGGGCGGCGCGGACTATCTCCTGTTTGCGAGCCTCCGTGTTCATCCTGACTGAAACGCCCAATCCCGCTCCTCCTCGGTCACCCTGCCGGCCGGTGGGCACCGGCCGCGGCCGCTCCTACTCTACTACAAGCCGGGCCGCCGATTGACACCATACTGATTGTACGTTAAGTTGCTACCTAATGCTCAGTTAGTTACGCTGAGGCCGGTTTGCGGCGGCATCGATCAGGGAGGGACAGCTGATGGGAGAGGTGCAACGCTTCACCAACTGCACCACCGGGGGTCCGGTCTTCGTGGACGTGGAGGACGGCAAGATCGTCCGCCTGGTCCCCTTGGAGTTCGACAACACCGACTCGCCCTCGTGGGTGATCGATGCCCGGGGCAAGAAGTTCACGCCGCCGCGCAAGGCGCTCGTGAGCCCCTGGACCGTCGGACACCGGTCGATCGTGTACTCGCCCAAGCGCATCCTCACGCCGCTCAAGCGCGTCGACTTCGACCCGAAGGGCGCCCGTAACATCGGCAACCGCGGGACGTCCGGGTACGAGCCCATCAGTTGGGAAGAAGCCTGGGACATGGTGGCCGAGGAGATCATCCGGGTCAAGCGCGAGTTCGGCCCCTGCGCCATCTTCACCCAGCCCAGCTCCCATCAGATGTGGGGCAACGTCGGCTACCGCTTCAGCTGCTACCAGCGCTTCCTCAACGCGGTGGGCATGAGCTACATCGAGGCCAACCCGGACAGCTGGGAGGGGTGGCTGTGGGGTGGCGCCCACATGTGGGGCAACACCCATCGTCTCGGCAACCTCGAGGGCTACGACCTGCTCGAGGACTCGCTCAAGAACACGGACATGATCGTCTTCTGGTCGTCGGACCCGGACACCACGCAGGGCGGGGTGTACGCGGGCTACGAGTCGCTGCCGTGGCGGCGGTGGCTCAAGGGCCTGGGCGTGAAGATGATCTTCATCGACCCGTACTTCAACCACACCGCCGGCCAGATCGGGGACAAGTGGCTGGCCCCGCGGCCGGGCACCGACGTGCCGCTGGCCCTGGCCATCGCTCACACCTGGCTCACCGAAGGCACGTACGACAAGGAATACGTGGCCACTAAGACCGTCGGCTTCGAGGAGTGGACGGACTACGTGCTGGGCAAGAGCGACGGCCAGCCGAAGACCCCGGAATGGGCCGAGGTTGAATCGGGCGTGCTGGCCCGCGACATCCGGGCGCTGGCCCGGGAGTGGGCCTCCAAAAAGACCATGCTGGCCGCGGGCGGCCTCGCCGGCCTGGGCGGCGCCGCCCGGCAGGCGACCGGAGCCGAGTGGCCGCGGGCGATGATCGCGCTCGCCACCATGCAGGCCCTGGGCACGCCGGGCAGCAACCTGTGGAGCACCAGCTACGGCCCGCCCCAGGACGACACCTTCTTCTTCCCCGGCTACACCGAGGGCGGCATCTCCGGCGACCTGGGCAACAGCGCCGCCGGCAAGGACTTCGCCTACCGGATGTTCCCGCGGGGCGGGGCCTTCTCGCTGCCGCACCGCTCGGCCGAAGGGTCGATCGGCTACCGTCTGCGCACCCCCGAGATCATGATGCACCAGCCGAACGAGTGGTACGGCAAGGGCTTCACCGGGTCGCACATCGAGGCGCAGTTCCACAAGTTCCAGTATCCGGCGCCCGGCTACTCCATGGCCCAGATGTACTATCGCTTCGGCGGCTCGTTCTTCGGCACCATGACCGAGACCAACAAGCACGTGAAGGCCTACCGCGAGGGTAAAGTGCCGTTCGTGGTGTCCCAGGCCATCTGGATGGAGGGCGAGGCCAAGTTCGCCGACGTCATCCTCCCGGCCTGCACCAACTTCGAGCGCTGGGACATCGGTGAGTGGGCGCTGGCCAACGGCTATGTGACCCAGAGCTCCCAGATGTGCAACCACCGCATCATCGTGCTGCAGCACAAGGCCATCGAGCCGCTGGGCCAGTCGAAATCCGACTACGAGATCTTCCGCGGCATCGCCGCCCGGCTGGGCCTCGAGGGCATGTACACCATGGGCCGCGACGAGCTCGGCTGGGTCAAGGCCACCTTCGACGCCACCGACCTGCCGACCGTCACCACCTGGGACGACTTCGTCAAGAAGGGCTACTACGTGGTGCCGCCCCGCCCGGCCGACCGTAAGTCCACTCCGGGCATGCGCTGGTTCGCCGAAGACCGGGAGCGCGACACCCCCGACTGGGGCCCGGCTCCCTGGGAGGTCGTCCAGAACAAGGGCCTGCAGACGCAGTCCGGCAAGATCGAGTTCGTCAGCAACAGCCTCAAGCGCGCTGAGGCCACCGGCCTGGTCGACCCCGAGCGCCCGGTGATGGGGCCGCAGTACATCCCGAGCTGGGAGGGCCACCGCACCACCGACCTGAAGGCCAAGTACCCGCTGCAGCTGATCATGCCGCACCCGCGCTTCACCTTCCACACCCACAACGACGCCAAGGACAGCTGGACCAACGAGATCAAGGACCACCGCGTCCTGCACAGCGACGGCCGTTACTACTGGATCATGCGGGTCAGCAGCACCGACGCCGCCGCCCGCGGCATCGCCGACGGCGACCTCATCCGGGCGTTCAACGACCGCGGGTCCGTGATCCTCTCCGTGCAGGTGACCGAGCGGATGGCGCCGGGCGTGGCTCACTCCTACGAGTCCTGCGCCGAGTACGACCCCATCGGGACGCCGGGCGAGTCGTCCGACCGCGGTGGCTGCGTGAACGTCCTCTCGTCCTCGCGGTTCATCACTCCGATGTCCTCGGGGATGGCGAACAACTCCTGTCTCATCCAGATCGAGAAGTACGACGCGTCTCTGGACAAGGGGGTGGCGTGATGGCCAAGAAATGGAACATGGTCATCGACCTGGCCCTCTGCAACGACTGCAACTGCTGCTTCATGGCCGACAAGGACGAGTTCACCGGCAACGACTGGGCGCCGTTCTCCGTGGCCCAGCCGTGGGAAGGCGCCCGCTGGCTCGAGATCGAGCGCAAGGAGCGCGGCCAGTTCCCGCAGATCCAGGTGGTCCACAAGCCCGGCATATGCATGCACTGCGACGCCGCTCCCTGTGTGGATGCGAGCGCCGGCGCCATCTACAAGCGTGAGGACGGGATCGTCATCATCGACCCGGTGAAGGCCAAGGGGAACGAGGCTCTCGTGGATTCCTGCCCCTACGGCGCCATCTCCTGGAACGCCGACGCCGGCGTGGCCCAGAAGTGCACCGGTTGCGCGCACCTGGTGGACCAGGGATGGACCCAGCCCCGCTGCTCCCAGGCGTGCCCGACCGGAGCCATGCAGTTCGTCATGGCCGAAGACGCCGAGATGGCCGCCCGCGTGGCCGCCGACGGTCTCGAGGTCAGCAAGCCGGAACTGGGCACCACGCCCCGGGTCTACTACAAGAACATGTACCGCTGGACCAAGGTCTTCGTGGCCGGCAGCGCCTACTTCGCCGACAACGGCGACTGCGCCGAGGGTTGCGAAGTGACCATCTCCAAGGACGGCGCCGCGGTCGCGACGGCCGTGACCAACAACTACGGCGACTTCCTCGTGGACAAGCTGGAGCCGGGCGCCGAGTACACCGTGGCCATCCAAGCCGCCGGCTACAAGCCGGTGGAGCGCAAAGCCGCGCCGACGGCCGCCAGCCTGACGCTGCCGGCGGTCGCCCTCGAGAAGGCCTGAGGTCGGCGGAGCTGCTAAGAGAAGGAGAGCGAGATGTCTGAAGATCTGGGCGCGTTGGTCCGTAAGCTCAACGACGTCCATGAGATCACCAACCTCATGGGCATGTACGAGTACCTGACCACGGCCAACATGTTCACCGAGACGGTGGAGTTGTTCGCCAAGACGGTGCCGCAGAAGGTGGAGATCGGCCCGCTGGGCGTGTGGGACGGCATGGATGCGGGGTACCGCTGCTTCCACGGCTTCCACAACTGGACGTCCAAGATAGGCGTGCCCATCGAAGGGCAGATGATGCAGCACATGCTCGCCACCCCGGTGATCGAGGTGGCCAAGGACGGCAAGACCGCCAAGGGTGTGTGGATGTCGCCCGGCCACGAGGCCCGGGTGCTCGGCGGCAAGCTCACCGCCATGTGGGTGTGGGGCACCTACGGCTGCGACTTCATCAAAGAGGCCGACGGCTGGAAGATCCGCAACCTGCACGTCTACCTGAACATCATCACGCCGTTCGAGGTGCCGTGGACGGCGCCGCCGGCCGGCGATCCCGGGGACATCGGCGACATCTTCCCGCCCGGTCTGCCGGACGAGTGGAAGCCGAACCGGAAGTCCTCCTACGTGTGGATGTACTCGCCGAACGCGGTGATGGAACTGGTGCCGGTGCCGCCCGCGCCGCACGACACGTACGACCCGTCCACCGACTACATCGTCTAGCGGAGGGACCGAGATGGCCGAACGCATAGAGCTCACCGAGGCCGAGAAGGCCCAGCCGTACGCCAAGTACTACTACCTGCCGTCGGCCCCGCCGGCGCCGCATCACGCCGAGATGCTCAAGGACCTCAAGCCGCTCGACCCGGCCAAGGCCGACGACATCCACGACGCGAACGACCTGCTCAGACCCGGCTACACCACCGGCGAGAACGGCTACTGCGTCATGCCGGACGGCAGCGGCTGCGTGGCCCTCCGCCATCCCATGAAAGGCGCCACCCCCGAGATGATCGACTGGTGGTTCGCCTGGCACGGTCTGGAGGACCTCCGCTACAAGCTCTGGTATCCGGAGATGCACGTGTCGGCCCGGCTCGACCCCGACGCCCGCGCGAAGGTGCTCGACCCCGCCACGCCGCTCACTCAGAAGTTCCAGGGCCTCACCCATCACGTGGTGGAGGACATCGGCGGGGGCATCTTCAACGCCGTGGACATCACCTTCCTGACGCCCGAAGAGTTCGGCTTCGACATGGACGCCTACCGGCCGCCGTACGCCGAGGCGCTGGCTGCGGCCAACGTGATGGCCCGCGGCGTGGACGATCCCAAGGACGGCCCCGGCCTGCCGGTGGCGTTCGTCCACCTGGTCCGCAAGACCGACGAGGGCATCGAGGTGCGTAACCGCTTCTGGGTGGGTTACCAGATCGTCGACAAGAAGCCCGTGCTGATGCTGCCCCCGGGCATGCGCATCCCCGAGGAGGCCGTCCAGGGCCTGTTCCTGCACGACGTCCAGGAGTTCGCCAACCTGGGCCGCATCCTGCCGCAGTTGTACAAGGAGATGGAAGGCAAGGTGGCCTGACGGCCGACTGTGCGAGCCGGCCGACGACCTGGAGGTGACCTGGTGCGCGGACCCCATTCGTTCGAGATAGCCCCCGAGCCCATCCCCGACTCCGCCATCGCGGAGACTGTGGCCTGCGACGTGGTGGTCGTCGGCGCCGGTATCTCCGGCACCCCCGCGGCCATGAAAGCCGCCGAGATGGGGGCCAGCGTGCGGGTGCTCGAGAAGGGCCCGACGTTCGGGACCCATCGGACCGGCGGGTTCGCCGCGTTCGGCACCAAAGCGCAGAAAGCGGTGGGGGTCGAGCTTTCGCAGGAGTTGAGCGAGCGGATCATGCTCGACACCTGGGGCTCGACGATGGCCTTCCAGGGCCGCTTGCCGCTCACTGCTCTCTGGCTGCGCCACAGCGCCGAAGTCGCCGATTGGCTCACCGACATCCTGGCCGACAAAGGCGTGGAAGTGCGGTCGGTGGACACCGGCGGCATCACCGGCGCCGGCCTCGAGCGGTCGCTCGTACGTCCCAACCAGTTCTGGAACGAGTACTGCGTGCTCCACCGGATGGGCAAGACCTTCGAGGAGGGCGAGAACGTCGACTGGATGGCGCCCATGGTGCAGCACGCTCAGGAATGTGGCGCCGTCTACCACTACAACACCACCGCCGAGCAACTCGTCCGCGACGCGTCCGGCCGCGTGACCGGCGTCATCGCCCGCGACGCGAACGGCGACTACCTGAAGGTCACGGCCGCCAAGGGCGTCATCCTGGCCGCCGGCGACTTCATCAACGACGAGGAGATGGTGTCGGTCTACTGCCCCCATCTCGCCAAGAACGTCAACAACTTCTCCAACAAGTACTGCACCGGCGACGGCCACAAGATGGCAATCTGGGCCGGTGCCGACATGGACGAGATCGTGGCCGGCGACGTGTTCCCCGGGCAGACCATCACCGGCCGGAACATGCACCCCGACGACCCGTTCTACGCGCTCTACATGGACTGGTGGTGGTGCCCGGCCGTCGCGTCGATGCCCATGCTCTACGTGGACATCGCCGGCTACCGCTACGCCAGCGAGAACCTGCCGTTCCAGCAGAACGCGGTGGCCGCCCTCGGCATGCCCGAGGGCCGGGTCTGGGCCCTGTGGGACGGTGCCTGGCAGACGAAGTTCCCGATGATCCCGGAGAAGACCCCGGCGTCGCGGAACACCCCGGAGCAACTGGAGATAGACCTACGCGAAGGCGTCACGGTGCGCGCCGACAGCCTCGAGGAGCTCGCGGCGAAGATCGACGTGCCGCTCGAGAACCTGCTCGCGACGGTCGCCCGCTACAACGAGTTGTGCGCCAAGGGTCACGACGACGACTGTCTCAAGGAACCTGTCTGGATGCAGCCCATCGACACGCCGCCGTTCTACGCGGCCGGCATCGGTGCGGCCATCACCGGCACGCGCGGAGGCGTGAAGGTCAACGCCGAGATGAAGGTGCTCGACAAGAAGGGCCGGGTCATCCCCGGTCTGTACGCGGTGGGCAACAACGCCGGCAGCTTCTACGGGATGGTCTATCCGCCACAGATAGAAGGCAGCGGGATCGGCCACGCCTTCACGTTCGCCTGGATAGCGGGGCGGCACGCCGCCGGCTTATAGCGGCTTCCTTTCGGCGCCGGCCCGGACGACGGCGCGCTGAGCGGTCCCTGGCGCGGCGCGCCTAGCCGCCGCGCGGCCGGTCAGTCCTCGTCGTCCGGCGACCCGAGCAGGTCGGCGAACCTCTTGGCCGTCTGCTCGTGCTTTGCGTCCTCATCGGCGAGCACCCGGGAGGTCCGCTCGTCGAGCGTGGGCTTCTTCTTCTGAGCGTTGGCCAAAAGGACGTCCAGGCTGACGTCTTCCTGATCCTTCGCCGCATCCTTGAGGATGGCGAGAAGTTCTTGCTGGATCGTCCGGTTGTTACGGGCCGCGCGGTTGTGGAGGCCTCGGGCCACGTCGTCGGGGACGTTCTTGATAGAGAGGTTGACGGGCATCCGGGGGGCTCCTCTCTGGTCGGTGGTCTGTTCCGATACGATTGTAGCCGTCTCAGGGCTGGTATCGTATGCCGAGTTGCATCGCATTCTCCCGAGGAGGATCGCACGATGGCCGACGACCTCACAGCCGCCGAACAGAAGCGCAACGAAGCCCGCGTGCGCCGCATGGCTGCCTCGATGGGGCTGGTGCTCCGCAAGTCCCGGGCCCGCGACGAGAGCCGCATGGACTACGGCTGTTTCCGCATCGAGAGCAAGGCGGGACGGCCGGTGGCGGGCAACTATCCCTACCCGTATTCTCTGAGTCTCGAAGCGGCCGCGGAGGCGCTCGACGAGCTCTACGAGACCCCTCCGGAGCTCGGCCGCGATGCGCGAGGCAATATGATCCACGGCCGCGCCGGCGCCGCGGATCCCGAATGGGGGCAGTTCAAATGAGCGTACCGATCCACGTCAGGGCCTTCTCCGACTACATATGACCGTTCTGCTATATCGGCACGGGTATTGTCGATAAGCTGAAAGAGGAGTTCCCACTCGAAGACGAGTGGCTGAGCTACGAGATCCATCCCGAGACGCCGCCCGAAGGCATGTCGCTGGAGAAGTTGTTCGGCCCCGGGGCCGCGCGGCATCTCGACCCACTTCGCCGGCGCGCCGAGGAACTGGGGTTGCCGTTCGAACCCCAGGGGCGGCTGTCCAACACCCGGCTGGCCTGCGAGGCCGCCGAGTTCGCCCGGGATGCCGGAAAGTTCCACGACTTCCACCGCCGCACTCTGGCCGCGTACTTCGCGGAAGGTGAGGATATCGGCGATATCGAGGTGCTGATGCGCATCGCCGAGGGAGTGGGGCTCGACGGCGCCGCCCTCAGCGGGGCGCTCGCGAACGGCACTTATGCGGACCGCCGCCGGGCCGCCGAGGAGGAAGCCCGCCGGCTGGGCGTCACCGGCGTGCCCACCTATTTCTTCGCCGATGGGCCGAAGGTGGTAGGGGCGCAGCCGCTCGAATATTTCAGGCAGGTGGTCGCGGCCCTGGCTGCCGGCGGCAGGTGAGCGAGCCCGCCTCCATCCCCGAGGCGATCGCCGCCGAGGGAGGCCGGGTGACCTTCGCCCGCTTCATGGAGCTGGCGCTGACCCATCCATCGCTCGGCTACTACTGCCGCACCGACCGCATCCTCGGCCACGGCGGAGACTTCAACACCGCGCCGGGGCTGTCGCCCTTCTTCAACCGCACCGTCGCCCGGCTGGTCACCGACCTGCTGGACGCGGCGCTCGGCGCGGACGGTGCGCCGTCCGGAGACGGCGAGGCCGGCCGGACAGGCCGGTTGAGCGTCGTCGAGCTGGGCGGGGGTGAGGGACACCTGGCCGGCGAACTCCTCAGTCTTTGGCAGGAGGCCAGGCCCGGACTGAAGGACTTGGTCGCGTACCGGGCGGTGGAGGTGAGCGGGGGGCTGCAATGCACGCAGGCCGCTGCGCTGACGGCCTTCACGGTGTCCGGCTGGGATGTGGCCTGGGGACCATCGCTCGCGGAGGCGTGCGCCGGCACGAGGCCGGCAGTGATAGTGGGCAACGAGTTCGTCGACACCCTGCCGGTGCATCTGGTGCGGGTCGATGCCGCGGGGCTCGGCGAGTCGTACGTGCGGGCGGGGGCGTCCGGGTTGGAGCAGTTCTGGGGGCCGGTGACCGCCGAGGCGGTCGCCGAGCTGGAGACACTCTTCGGTACCGTCGACCCCGCGCGGTTGGCAGCGTTCACCGAGGACGGCGTCATCGAGGTCTTCCCCGGGATGGACCGCTTGCTGGCCGGGGTGGCCGCGGTCATGCCGTCGGGAAGCTTCGTCAACATCGACTACGGCGAGTGGTTCCCCGGCGTCCCCTACGAGGGAGAGAGTTGGGGGCTCGAGGGGCGAAGGTTGCGCCGTCAGACCGTGCGCGGCTACTTCAAACAGCGCCTGGTCACCGACGTCCTGGCCAGGCCGGGCCGGCAGGACCTCACTGCGGACGTCGATTTCGCCGCGCTCGACCTGCACAGCCGGCGCCACGGCTTCGAGACGGTGCTGTTCGGGACCATGTCGGCACTTCTGCGGGCCGGAGGCGCCGAGGATGTGCTGGAGGCTCTCGCGGCTGGAGACATGGGACTCGACGACATCGAGGCCGACCGGCAGGCGACCGTGCTGCGCAACCTCCTCGACGAACGCGACCTGGGCGGGGCGTTCAAACTAATGGTGCAGGTACGCGAGTAAGAGAATCGCTATGCTGGACGGGCAGTGGACTACGATCTCGACGGAACGGAGGGGCACCATGAAGGTGGTCATCGTGGGCGCGGGGATGCAGGGGCACGTTCTCACCTGGAATCTGGCGCAGAACCCCGCGGTCACGGAGATCGTCCTCGGCGACTACGACGAGGCGCGCGCCCGTCTCGTGGCCGGCCAGGTGGGCGGCGGCAAGACGCGGCCGATCTTCCTCGACGCGAGTGATACCGCCGCCGTGGCGGCCGCCGCCGTAGGCGCGGGGCTCGTGGTCAACGCCGTCATCCCCGAGTTCAACATGGCCATCATGCGCGCCTGCCTGCAGGCCGGCGCCGCCTACCAGGACATGGCGTCCGGACAGACCCGCACCAAGACTATCGACGAGGCGTTCCTCGAGCAGCTGACCTTGGCGAAAGAATTCGAGCAAAAAGGACTGCTCGCGCTGCTCAGCACCGGGATGGACCCGGGCTTCACGAACACCCTCGCCGCCAACGGCTACGAGGACCTCGACCGGTGCTCCGAGATCCGCATCAAGGATTACGCCATCTTCGATTCGCCGGTGCCGCTCCAGGTGTGGTCGCAGGAGACCTACTACACCGACTGCGCGCAGCCGCCGCTCCTCTACGAGGATGGCGAGTTCAAACGGGTGGAGATCTTCGGACGGCGGGAGCGCTACTCGTTCCCGGCCCCGTTCGGGATAGGGGCGGTCATCTGCCACGACCACGAGGAAGTGAGCACGCTGCCGCGGCTGCTGCCCAAGGCGTTGGGCGACAAGGGCCTGCGCTACGTGGACTTCAAGATGGGCGGCCCGGAGGAGGGCATCGACGCGGACCTCGCCCTCGTCGGCTCGGGGATGACCAGCAAGGTGCCGGTGACGCTCAAGGATGGCTCCCAGATCCGCCCCATCGACGTGTTCGTGGCCACGCTGCCGCCCAACCCGCCCATGGACGAACTGGCCAAGATCGCGCTCTCCGGCGCCATCACCGACACCGGGGTGGTCACGGTGGACTGCATAGGGGAGAAGAACGGGAAGCCGGCGTCGATCGTGTACGCCATCTTCCCGCCCGACATCAAATGGGTGAACGAGCGCATCCCGGGAGCCACCAGCGTCTCCTACGGCACCAGCACGCCGGCCTCCATCTACGCGGAACTCATCGTCGAGGACCGCATCGGGGCGACCGGCCTGGTGTGCCCGGAGGAGTTGCCTCGCGCTGCGCGTGACGCCTTCGTGGCGGAATGTGGGAAGCGCGGCCTCCCGGTCACCCGCACGGAGACCTGGACCGTCAACTAGCTCGCATCGTCGTCTTGAGGGTCGCGTTCGCACTTGTACCGGTACTATAGTATTCTAATCGCACGTTACGTACCGTTGAGTAACCTAAGGGGGTCCAACGCGTGGAAGGGTTGAAACAAGCGCTCAGCGGGGTGGTGGGGGACGCCAACGTCTTCGACGACCCTGCTGTCCTGGAGTCGTACGCCGCCGATCAGAGCTTCGTCCTGCCAATCAGGCCCAAGGCCGTCGTGCGGCCGGGGAGCGAGGACGAGGTGCAGGCGCTGGTGGTGTGGGCGAACCAGACCGGTACGCCGCTGGTGCCGGTGAGTTCGGGTGCTCCGCACTTCTACGGCGACACCGTCCCCAGCGCGCCGGGCGCCGTGATGGTGGATCTGTCCCGCATGAACCGGGTCCTCAAGATCGACGTGCGCGACCGCATGGCCGTCATCGAGCCGGGCGTGACCTACGAGCAGTTGCGGCCGGCGCTGGCCGCCGAGGGGCTCATGCTCGTGTCCCCGCTCGCGCCGCGGGCCGACAAGTCGGTGGTGGCGAGTCTGCTCGAGCGGCAGCCCACCCTCGTCCCGCGCATGAACTACGCGCTTCCGGAGCCGCTCCGCAACATGGGGGTGGTCTGGGGCGACGGGACCAGGTTCTCCACCGGCGAGTCGGGCAACTCGGTGCTCGACATCGATGCGCAGTGGAACGCCGGCCGCAGGTTGACGGATCCCAAGGGCCCCGCTCAGACGGACTTCTTCCGGCTACTGACCGGCGCTCAGGGCACTCTGGGCATCGTCACCTGGGCGTCGGTACGGGTGCAGCTCATACCCGGCGCGAAGAAGACCATGTTCGTCACCACCGACACGCTCGACGACCTGGTGGACCTGTCGTACCGCCTGACCCGGCTGCGCGTGGGTGACGAGCTCCTCATCGTGAACGGCACCTACCTGGCGGCCTTGGTGGCCGCCGACGGCGCGGAGGCTGTCGCGCTCCGCGCCTCCCTCCCAGCGTGGACCCTCATCATCGGCATAGCCGGCCGCGCCCTTCGTCCCGAACAGCGCGTGGCCGTGGCCGAGCAGGACATCGCGGCGGAGGTGGCGGCGCGCGGCCTGAAGCTGCAGAACGCGGTACCCGGCGTGGCCAAGAGCCGCATCGAGGCGGCGCTCGAGGGTGTGGCGCCCGAGCCGCACTGGAAGCTGCGCGCCAAGGGCGCCGTGGCCGACATCTTCTTCCACACCGTGCTCGAGAACGCTCCCGGCTACCTGGCCACCATGGTGGACGCCGCGGTGGCGCACAAGTACCCGGTGGCGGATGTGGGCGTCTACCTGCAGCCGCAGCACCAGGGCGTGTCCTATCACATGGAGTTCAGCCTCCCGTACGCCGCCGATGACAAGGCCGACGCCGCCAGGACCCGCGCGCTCTACAGCGACGCGAGCACCCGGTTGATGGCCGAGGGCGCCTACTTCTCCCGGCCGTACGGCGAGTGGGCCGACCCGGTCTACAACCGCGACGCCGCCGCCAAGGACGCGCTGCGCACGGTGAAGGCCATCCTCGACCCGAACAACATCCTCAACCCCAGCAAGCTCTGCTTCTAGGTCGAAAGGAGGGAGACCGAACCATGGCACTCGAAGACTTCAAAGCGGACGCCCTGCGGTGCACCCGCTGCTCGTACTGCAAATGGATCCCCTTCGACCTGGTGAAGAGCCACGACTACGCGAAGGGCTGCCCCAGCGTCGACTACAACAAGTTCCACTCGTATTCCGCGGGCGGGCGGCTCATCACCATGCTGTCGCTCATGCAGGGGCGGAGCGAGGTGGACGACGACGTCGTCGACATCGCGTTCAAATGCCAGCTGTGCGGCAACTGCGACGTGGCCTGCAAGGTCTGCCGCTACGACATGGAGCCGCTGGCCGGCATCAAGGAGTTCCGGCGGACGCTGAACGAGCAGGGCAAGGTCCCGGCGGCTTTTCCGAAGCTGATCGGCAACCTGCGGTCGGCCGGTAACTTCGCCGGGCTGCCGCAGGCCGCCCGCCGCGGCTGGACCGAGGGGCTGGGCCTCAAGGAACTGGCCCCCGGCGGCGCCGCGGCTGGCGCCGCGGCGCCGGTGCTCTTCCACGCAGGCTGCCGCTACTCGTTCGACCCCACGCTGCGCTCCAAGGTGCAGGCGGCGGCGAAGGTCCTCACGGCCGGCGGCCTCGACTTCGCCGTCGACCCGGCCGAGGCATGCTGCACCGGCAAGGCCTACGACATGGGCTACCGCGACGACTTCGCGGCCGGTGCCAAGGCCAACCTGGAGAAGTGGGCGGCGGCCGGCGTCAAGACGGTCGTTACTCCCTGCGCCACCTGTTTCTGGACGTTCAAGCGGCTCTATCCGGAAGTGGCGGCGGCGGCCGGTCTCGAGGTCCCGGAGATCCTCCATACCACCCAGATGGCCGACCGGCTGCTCAAGGCCGGCGCGCTGAGACCGGCGCGCCGCGTGTCACTCAGCGTCACCTATCACGACCCCTGCCACCTCGGCCGCCAGGGCGAGGACTACGAGGCCTGGGACGGCAAGGAAGTGAAGATCTACGGCCAGGCGGTGGTCTACGACCCGCCGCGGCCGCGCTACAACGGCGCGGGCGGCGTCTATGACGCCCCGCGCGACGTCCTCAAGGCCATCCCCGGCATCGAACTGATCGAGATGGAGCGCAGCCGCGAAGCTGCCTGGTGCTGTGGTGCCGGCGGCAACGTGCGTGAGGCTTATCCGGAGTTCAACGCCTGGACCGCCGGCGTGCGGGTGGAGGAAGCCAAGAGCACCGGGGCTGAAGCGCTGGTGAGCGCCTGCTCCGGCTGCGAGAAGAACTTCGCCGAGGCGGTGGCGGCTGCGGCCGCGGAGGGCGCCCCGGCCGGTGACCTGAAGATCTACGACGTGCTCGAGCTCCTCGAGCAGTCTTTGTAGGAAGGGGGGATCATGCCTATCTCTGACGAAGCATATGCCGCTCTCGAGGCCATCGTCGGCAAGGAGAACGTCAGCCGCAACCCGGCGGTCATGGATTCCTACGCCTTCCAGTGGCTGGCCGAACTGGTGCGCCCGGAGCTGTCGCACTTCATGCCCCGCCCGGTGGCGGTGGTCATGCCCGGTTCCACCGAGGAAGTCCAGGCCATCGTCAAGCTGGCCAACAAGTACAAGATCAAGGTGAAGCCGCACAGCACGGGCTGGTACCACTGGGCCGCGCCCATGTACGACGACAAAGACACCATGCAGCTCGACATGCGGCGCATGAACAAGATCGAGATCGACGAGAAGAACGGCATCGCCATCGTGGAGCCGTACGTCATCCACGCGCAGCTGCACGCGGAAGCCATCAAGCGCGGCTGGACCTGCAACATCATCGGGGCAGGGTGCTCGTGCTCGGTGGTGGCGGCGGCGTGCGCGTACATGGGGATGGGGCCCGGCGCCTACTACATGGGTGGGCACGCCGAGAACGTGCTCGGCATGGAGTGGATCACCCCGGCGGGCGAGATCGTCCGCAGCGGCTCGCTCGGCTCCGGTGACGGCTGGTTCAACTCGGAAGGCCCCGGCCCGTCCGTGCGCGGCGTCATCCGTGGCGCCCTCGGGCAGCGCGGCGGCCTGGGCGTGTTCACCCGGTGCGCCATCAAACTGGTGCACTGGTCGGGCCGCACCGACTGGCCGGTGACCGGCACCATCCCCGCGTACCGGCTGCCCGTCGACGAGACCCAGCGCGCCTACACCCTGGCCGCGCCGGACTGGGACCGCTGGGCCGACCTCTACTACAAGATCTACGACAACGAGCTGGGCTTCATCTTCCACCGCCAGTTCAACCTGGCCGGCGCCGACCTGGCTCCCGCCTTCTGGCTCATGTACACGGATCCCACCAAGAAGCTCAGCGACGTCCCGGCCATGGTGGCCGACCCCGAGATAGCGGAACTCACCGAGGAGATGCGCATCTCCTTCCAGATAGTGCTGTCCGGCCGGTCGGTCGCCGACATCGAGTTGCAGGACCAGATCCTCGACGACGTCCTGGCCGAGACCGGCTGCTGGAAGGTCGAGCGCTTCTGCGACAAGGACATGGCCGAGTTCACCAACGTCTACCTGCAGCGCCTGGGCCACAAGCACATCAACTTCGTGTGGGTAGGTGGCTACATCGGCAGCTGGATGCAGATAGGCACCCCGGACTGGGTCAAAGGCTACATCCCCACGGCTCAGGCCGGTCTGGCGCGCGATGCCAAGGACGGCCTTCTGGTGCAGTGCGGCGGCGACGCGATGATGGGCCCCGGCAGCTCGTATCCGGGCGGCGGCGGCGTGGGTCTGGAACAGTTCGTCTCCTACGACCCCAACGACGAAGCCTCCACCCGCGCCGGCATCAAGCACATGGAGGATGCCATCACCGATGCGCTCTCCATCGGCTACCCGCCGGGCAAGGAAGCCATGTACCTGGAGATGGGCCACTCCGACGACCGCACCTTCAAGAAGTGGGCCGCGGCCAAGCAGCCCTTCACCTTCATCTTCCAGCGGAAGATCAAGGAGCACTACGATCCGAACGACATCGGAGACCGGATGTACAACTACATCCCGGAGGAGTACGAGCCGGCGAAGTAGCACCGGCGCGGCCCACCGGCGCGGCGCCCCGACTCGGCGGCAAGAACGAAGGGCCCCGGAGGTCTCTCCGGGGCCCTTCTCATCACCCGATGATGCGGGAAGGTTCCTACCGCACGAACGTCACGAACTCGTCCACGGCTATCCGCGTCCGCGGGAAGCGGTTGATGGGCGCCTCGTGGTCGGGATAGCCGATGGCTATGAGGGCCAGCATCTTCTGGTTCTCCGAGCCGGGGAGGAGTTTGCGCAGCATGTCGGGATAGCGGACGTTGCTCGTCGTGACGCACGTGCCCAAGCCGCGCGACTCGGCGGCCAGGCATAGAGCCATGGTGAACAGGCCGCCGTCGTAGCAGCCGTAATGGTCCGAGACGCCGCGGTCGAACGCCAGCACCAGCACCGTGGGAGCGCCGAACAACGCGGCCCCGGCGACCATGGGGGAGACCGGTGGGTCGGCGGGCTTGATGCCCAACTTGGCTTCCTCTTCCGCGATGAACGACATGCGGGCCTGGAACAGCGCCTGCTGGCGCGCGGCCAGGGCGGGAGGCAGCCCCGGTGCGGGCGGGAAGTCGGGCTTCGGCTCCACTTCGGACTCGGCGTACTGCCGCAGTTCCGCCTTGAGCTTCGCCAGCGGTCCTTCCTGGATGACGTACACCTCTGTCGACTGGGTGTTCGTGGCGGATGGGGCCCAGCGCGCCTCGGCCAGTATCTCCTTGAGAAGGTCGTCCGGGACCTGCTCGGGCTTGTACTTCCGGATGGCCCGTCTCTGCAGGATAGCGGCGCTCGTGTCCAGAGTCATGCTGATCACCTCGCTCGTGGTCGCCCATCGGTCGTCGCCACTATACCTTACGGAATGTCGATAAAGAATGTTGACCCGAGGCCTGACCTCGTATAGGATGGCCCGAGCACCTGGGCATCCGTGCCTGCGGACGTGGTACAGCCGGTCTCATGGGGGGGAACGAAATCACAGCGGCGTTGACAACTTCTGCACTCGAGAAGCGGACGGGCGTGCCGCGCACGACCATCTACTTCTACATCCGCCAGGGTCTGCTCCCCGAACCTCAGAAGACGGCCACGGGCCGGTCTTTGTTCGGCGAGCATCACGTGGAGCTTCTCTGGAAGATCGGCGAACTGAAGCACAGGGGCTACTCGCTCCCGGAGATCAAACAGGCTCTCGAGCCGGAGCTGGAGGAGGCCCGGCAGAACGACGTGGATCTGGCGCTTCTGGAGACGGAACGGGTGCGCGCCGCGATCATCGAGGCTGCGAGCCAGGAGTTCGAGGCCAATGGATACAGGGGCACTCATGTCATGACGGTCATCCAGAAGATGGGCATCAACCCGCACATCTTCTACCGTCATTTTCCCAGTAAATTCGACCTTTTGCTGGAATGTTTCAAGGCGTCGGTGCCCTTGCCTCTCGCGCCCGACGTGGTGGACGAGACCGAGATCGGCGAGAACGTGGTGCGCGGGCTGGGTGTGAACGGCACATGGACGCACCTCAGCAGCGCCCTCACCGAGGCCATCCGGACCGAGAGCCCACTTCCGCCGGAAACGGCGCGGCATGTCGCCGAGGTGTGGGACGACATCACCATCAACGTGCTGCGGGACTTTGCCAAGGTTCGCAAGCCGGATTCCCCGCCGCTGCCCGTGCGCGAGGAACTGCTCGTGTACAGCATGTACGGGGCGTACCGGAGCACGACCATGCGGGCCTCGTGGGACGACAAGTTCACGGCCGAAGAGTTGATGCGGGCCCAGTTGTTCCTGTTCTTCGCCATCATCGCCGCGGTGAGCGGGGAGGTGGATCTCAGGCCGTACATGGACAAGTTCGGGCCGGCGCTTCATGAGGCCGCGCAGAAGGTCACGGGGATCCCGGCAGCTCTTTGATTCATTGGTAAAGAATTAGGAGTATTCAGAACGTAACTCCATTAAAAAATGTTGACACGATGGAGGCCATCTTGTAGCATGGCGACCACGTTGGGGCAGGGGGGCGATCTCAGGGACAAACGACTTCCAGGGAGTTCCGGTCTCAGATAGAGCGAGCGCTCTATCGAAAACCGTCCAGTCCACAGCGACCACACAGGGAATCGAAAAGGAAGCAGAGGGGGTTTCTCAGTGAGCGATCAGGATCCGAAGATCACCGAACAGGCGGAAGAGCGGACCGTCAGCCGCCGCCAGTTCCTCAAACTCGCAGGTGTGGCCGGCGCGACCGTAGCCGTCGCCGGCGGCCTGGGCGGAGCGCTTGCCGCTTGCGGCAGCAGCGAAGCCACCACGACCACCGCGGCTGCGACCGAGACCACGGCTGCCACGACGGCCACCACGGCTGCCGCCGGCGAGACGACCACCACGGCCGCCGCCGCCACCACCAAAGAGGCCACCATCAAGATCGGTAACCTCACCGACTTCGCCATCCCGCCGCTGGTCAACACCCGCAAGGTGCTCGAAGCCGTGGTCGAGGGCTACAACGCCAACGGTGGCATCAAAGTGGGCGACACCGCCTACAAGATGGAACTCATCAGCTACGACACCAAGTCGGACCCGAACACCGCCCGTTCGGCCGTCGAGCGCCTCATCAGCCAGGACAAAGTCTCGGTCATCTTCGGCGACCAGACCGTCTCCAACTGGGCTCCCGTCACCGAGGCCGCCAAGGTCCTCGCCTGCGTGGGTACCCCGCTCAAGGACGTCTACAAGCCCGAGTACAAGTACACTTACGTCACCAGCAAGCTCCCGACCGAAGCTCCGGTCCGCCTTGGCTGGCTGCCGACCTACAAGGGCTCTGCCATCAGCAAGTACGTCCTCATCTTCCCGGACGACCCGCCCGGCCAGAACCAGATGAAAGACGTCACCGCCACCCTCACCGCCCTCGGCCAGACGTTCGAGAGCGTGACCTTCGCGGCCAGCACCACCGACTTCAGCGCCGTTGCCACCAAGGCGAGCGCCATCAACGGCGACTGCGTGATCATCGGTGGTTCCCCGGTCATGTTCGGCCAGATGTACCGCGCCCTCGCGGCGGCCGGCTCCAAGGCCTTCGTCACCATCACCGCTGAGGTCTCCCTGGGCGAACTCAACACCACCATCCCGCTCACCGAACTCGACGGTACGATCGTCGGTCTCATGAGCTGGGACACCGACACGCCGAACCCGGTGTGCAAGGAAGTCGTCGACCTGTACACCAAAAAGTACGGCAAATGGGACGACCCGAGCTTCGACATCGACACCTTCTACGCTTTCAAAGCGGCCCTCGAGAAGGCCGGCTCGGCCGACACCACCGCCATGGCGGACGCCCTCGGCGCGGCCCTGGCCTGGGACGGCCCGCACGGCAAATCCAAGATGATGCCTCGCGCGGACGCCGGCGTTCCGGACCGCACCGTGTGCCTCATCCAGGAATACGCGGACTGCACCCTCATGGGCGGCAAAGCCACCAACTTCAAGGCCGTCACCATGGAAGAGGCCGAGAAACTGGCGCTCACCTGCTGGGGCACCAAGTAGTCTCAGTCGCGCAAGCGGCCTGACCCAGTCGTACAGTTCCCCCGGGGCCCGTTCGGGCCCCGGGGGGATTCCTTCTCTCGACAGAGGATGAGGCAGTGACACCAAGCGTATTCTTCCAGCTGATCTTCAACGGCATAGCCATCGGGCTGGTCTACGTCTTCATGGCGTCCGGCTTCAACCTCATCCTGTCGGTCACCGGCATCTTCTTCATCACCTTCGGGATGTTTTACGCGCTGGGCGCGTACTCCACCTGGTGGCTCACCGTGCAGGCCGGTCTCCCGTACTTCGGCAGCGTGGCGATCTCCACGGTGGCGACGGCTGCCGGCGGCGTCTTCCTGTACCTGGTGGTGATGCGAAAGATACGTACCGGGGAGCAGGCGATGCTCCGGGTGCTCATCGCCTCCATCATGCTGGTGACGCTGCTCACCCAGGTGGTCTTGCACCTGTTCGGCACCAGCCCCAGGGGCATCACCCCGATCTTCAAGGGCCACTGGAAGATCGCCGGGGTGGTCATCGGCCTCGACCGCGTGGCCGTGATCCTCATCAGTGTGGCCATCCTCCTGATCCTCCACTTCTTCCTCAGCCGCACCCGCATCGGCCGCGGCATGAGGACGGTGGCGTTCAATCCCGACGTCGCCGCGCTGCTGGGTGTGAACTCCGAGAAAGTGTTCATAACCACCATCGCGGTGGGCCTGGGTCTCGTCGGTTTCGCCGGCGGCCTCATGGCTCCTATCCTCGGCATCGACATCACCATGGGCTCGGCCGGCTTCATGGTCCTCCTGGTGATCATCCTGGGCGGGGTGGGGAGCATGATCGGCTCCATCATGTCCGGGATCCTGCTCGGCATCGTGCTGGCGTTCAGCCAGTTCTACGTGAGTGCCGGCGTGGGGCAGATAATCTTCTTCGCCGTGGTCGGCATATTCTTCTTCTTCCGGCCCGGCGGTCTCTTCGGCAGCCCGCCCCCCGACCCGATCGACGGCGTGGGCTCGCTCACCGGCTCCAGGATCAAGTCGCTTCCGGGGCGCAAGACGGTCATCGTTCCGCTGGCCATACTGGTGCTCGCCATCATCCTGCCGCAGGTGGTCCACAACTCGTACTACATGCACCTGATGATCCTGGTGGTGATCTTCGCCGTCACCGGCATGACGTTCACCTTCGGCATGCGCTCCGGGATGATCAACGTCGCGGCCGCGGCCTTCTGGGGCATCGGCGCCTACGCGACGGGTCTGCTGATGGTCAAGGGCGGCCTCACCTTCTGGCAGGCGCTGCCTCTGGCGGTCATCATCTCGTTCGTACTCGCCCTTATCCTCGGCGGGGTCATCTGCCGCTTCGCCGGCATGAGCGGGATGATGTTCGGCATCGTGTTCTCGTCCATCGTCCCGGTGGCCTTCGGGACCTTCGAGCTCTTCGGCAAGCAGTCGGGGCTCACAGGCATCCCGGGCATCGAGAACCTGGGCTTCCTCCACTTCGGCTCCAAGGCCTCCTACTACTACCTGGTGTTGGCCTTCGCCATCATCGGGATGATCATCATGCTGGCGTTCACCAAAGCCTGGACCGGGCGCTCGTGGCTGGGTCTGGGCAGTAGCCAGAAACTGGCCGAATCGGTCGGTATCGATCCGTTCGGATACCGCGTCATCAACTTCGCCATCATGTCGGTGATCCCGGCGCTGCTCGGTACGGCTTACGCTTGCTACCTCGGCGCCATCCAGCCGGTCACCTTCGGGCCGTTCATCGGCATCAACTTCCAGATCGTCGCGTTCGTGGGCGGTCTGGGGTATCTGGTCGCAGGTCCCATCGTGGGGGCGCTCTTCATGACCTTCCTGCCGGAACTGCTCCGCGTCGCCGGCAGCTACGAGCCCATCATCACGGCCTGCATCATCATCCTCGTGATCATGTTCATGCCGAGCGGCATCATCGGCTCCCAGGACGCCCGGCTCATGGCTGCGTGGCGCTGGGTCAGCAAGCCGCTCCGGCGGGCGGGCACTCCGGTACCGGTGCCGGTCGACCGAGAGGGGGCCAAATGACCCTCATCCTCGAGACCAAGGCGCTGACCAAGCGTTTCGGCGGCCTCGTAGCCGTCAACAGTCTGGACCTCCAGGTCGAGCAGGGCGAGATCCTGGGCCTCATCGGCCCCAACGGCGCCGGCAAGAGCACGGTGTTCGGCCTCATCAGCGGCTTCCTGCCCGTGACGAGCGGCACCGTCGTCTTCGATGGCCACGACATCACCAACCACCACCCGTACAAGATCGCGCGGGCCGGTATCGCCCGGGCCTTCCAGCAGTCCCTCACCTTCCGCGGGATGACGGTGCTGGACAACGTACTGGTCGGGTTCCACAAGTCGCACGATGCGAGTTTGACCGCCAGCGTGTTCCGGACCAAGGGTGCCCGCAGCGAGGAGAAGGAACTGGTGGCCAAGGCCATCGAGATCCTGGAGTTCCTCGGCATCGCCCACCTCGCCAACGACCGGCCGGAGAACCTGCCGCACGGGCATCAGAAGGCGCTGGGTGTCGCGATCGCGCTGGCCTCCGAGCCGAAGGTGCTCCTGCTCGACGAACCTGCCACGGGGATGAACCCGAGCGAATCGGACATGATGATCTCCCACATCCACCAGGTGCGTAAGCGGGGCGTCACCGTGGTCGTGGTGGAACACGACATGCGCGTGGTGCGCAGCGTGTGCGACCGGCTGGTCTGCATGAACTTCGGCGAGAAGTTGTGCGAAGGGGATCCGGACTATGTGACCTCGCATCCGGAAGTCTGCGAGGCCTACCTTGGGAAGGGGGCTGCAGATGTTGCTTGAGGTCAAAGACCTGGTCTGCAAGTACGGTGCGGCGACGGCCCTGAAGGGCGTGTCGCTCGAAGTGGACGAGGGCGAGATCGTGGCCCTGGTCGGCGCCAACGGCGCCGGCAAGACCACGCTGCTGCGGACGCTCTCCGGGCTCATGAGGCCGGCCGGCGGCCAGATCAGTTTCAAAGGCAAGCGCATTGACGGCCGCAGGCCTCACGAGATCCTCAAGCTGGGCGTGGCGCATGTTCCCGAGGGCCGCATGGTCATCGCGAACATGAGCGTGCTCGACAACATCAAGATGGGCGCCTACCTGCGCCGCGACCTGCGCCAGATCTCCGCGGACATCGAGAGCATGTACGAGCACTTCCCCGTTCTCAAGGATAGGCGCGGTCAGATGGCCGGCAGCCTTTCCGGCGGCGAGCAGCAGATGCTGGCCGTGGCCCGGGCGCTCATGAGTTCGCCCACTCTGGTGCTCATGGACGAGCCCAGTATGGGCCTCTCGCCGAAACTGGTGGAGACCGTGCGCGACATCGTGGTGAGCATGCACTCGCGGGGTTTGAGCATCCTGCTGGTCGAGCAGAACGCCGTGATGGCCCTCAGCATCGCCGACCGCGCGTACGTGCTCGAGGTCGGCAAGGTCGCCCTCCAGGGAGACGCCAAGGTGGTCGCGAAGGACGAGGGCGTCAAGAAGGCCTATCTCGGAGGCTGATCCCGCCCCGTCTTGCCCCGCCCCCCCGTGGCCGATCGGAGAGAGCCGTGAGAGAGCTGACACCCGAGCAGAAGGCGCAGAAGGCGCTGGACATGCTCGAAGTCCAGAACTGCATGAGCCGCCACGCCTACTATCACGCGGCCGGCAGGCACGCGGACGAACTGGAGCTCAACTGGGTCAAGCAGACGCCCGGACCCACCTTCGCCATGAACTTCGGCAAATGGGTGGGTCACGAGAGCGTCAAGGGGTCGTACGTGGACGCTGGACCGGCGATAAACCGGGCCTTCCTCGAGGCGCTCGCCAAGGAGTTCCCGGGCATCGAGGTCAAGGAAGAGAACTTCGGCCTGGGGGTCATGGCCATCCACGCCCAGACCACCCCGGTCATCGAGATCGCAGGCGATGGGCGGACGGCCAAGGGTGTCTGGCTCACTCCGGGCGTGGTCACCCTGCCGTTCCCGAAGCTGCAGGCCTGGTGGATGTGGGAACGCTACGGCGTGGACTTCGCCAAGGAAGACGGCGAATGGAAGATGTGGCACCTGGCGATGTTCACCGATTTCGGCGTCCCGATGGGGCAGCCGATCATCTCCGGGCAGGGTGAGGGGGCTGCCGCCATGGTGATGCCGCCCGGCGTACCCGAGCCGGACGAGAAGTTTGAGATGTACAAGATGTTCAGCCCCTACGTGATGCCCGAGTTGTTGCCCCGGCTCCCCGAACCATACGAGACGTTCAATGAAACCTTCAGTTATTGAGACAGACCTGGTGATCATCGGCGGCGGCGGCTCCGGCCTCGCCGCGGCCGTCCGTGCCCGCGAACTGGGACTCGAGCGGGTCACCATCCTCGAGAAGACAGGCCGCACCGGCGGCAACGCCTGGCTGGCCGTGGTGATGCTCGGTCTGGGCGACCCGATCGGCCTGGACGGCGACCTGAACGAATGGCGCGACCAGACGTTCGGTGGCCTGATGCAGGCCGGCAAGTGGACGCTCGACCCGAAACTCATCCACTCGTTCGTCGATACGTATCCGGACATGGTTCGCTGGCTCATCGCCAAGGGGCTGAAGTTCGACGTCAACGGCTTCGACGTCGGGGGCCGCAGGTTCTCGACTCTGTGCTTCAAGGAGCGCAAGGGGGACTACAAGGTGTCCGACCCGGCGCGCGGCCCCGGCTTTCTGGGACACTTCATCGGCGACCTGCTGGCTGAGGAGGCCCGCCGCTTGAGCATCGACATCCGGCTGAAGACGCGGGCCGCGAAGATCCTCCTGAGCGAGGACGGGACCGCCGTGCGGGGCGTGCTGGCGACCGGCCCCGACGGCGAGATCGAAGTGCAGGCGCCGCGCGTGATCTTGTCGGCCGGCGGGTTCGCCGCCAATGAAGAGATGATGCGCCGCTATTGCCCAGACGAGTTCCAGAACGAGGGACCCATCAACCTCCTGTGCCTGGGATCCCAGACCGGAGACGGCCAAGCGATGGCCGAGGAGATAGGCCTACTGTTCGGCGACGACATGGATTCGGGAGTCATCGCGCCCGGGCACCATCCCTGGTCCCACAGCCTTCACGAGGCCGTGCACCGGCCCGAGATGCTCTGGGTCAACACCAACGGCGAGCGCTTCGTGAACGAGAGCCTCAGCGTGATGGCCGGTTGGGCCATCCAGAAGCAGCCGCAGTCGCTGTTGTGGGCGCTGTTCGATGCGGACACCATGGCCCATATAGTGGCGGAGCCGAGCCCGAGGCAGGCGGCCATGAACGGCACAGAGTGGCTCAAACCGCTGCCAACGGAGATCGTCAAAGAAGCGGCCTGGACGCGCCGCACCGCCGCCATCGCTGGTTCGGTGGAGGAACTGGCCGAGCAGATCGGCGTGCCGGCAGTGGAGCTGCAGGCCACCATAGACCGGTACAACTCCCTCTGCGATGAGCGCCGCGACTCCGACTTCGTCAAGCCGGCCGAGTTCCTGCGGCCGCTCCGCACCCCGCCCTTCTACGGTGTGCTGGGCGCGCGCTTCTGCCACGGCAGTGAGGGTGGCGCCAAGGTGGACGGCAGCATGGCCGTCCGCAAGCTGGACGGCAGCCCGGTGGCCGGCCTCTGGGCCACGGGCGACAACACCAGCGGCTGGGTGGTCCACTGGGGGCTTCCCGGCACCACTCTCGGATTCGCCTTCACTTCCGGATACATCGCCGGCACGAGTGCCGCCTCTTTCGCAGATTGTTGATCGACCGACCATCATCCCAGGAGAACCCGATGCTCAAGGACTACGCCGACCTGCTTCTCAAGTCCATGATCGCTCGCGACCCGGGCATGCTACCCCTCGCCGACACCTACGCCGCCACCGAGAACTCCATCCCCGGCTCGCTGAACATGATGACCGCGTGGCGCGCCGTCACCGGCGTCCGGCAGATGGGGCAGTGCTTCTGCGACGAACAGACCGGGCAGATGTTCTTCACCGCTTGTGTGGACGAGGGCGGTACCTCGGTGGCGTTCTGGGCCCGGCTCAAGGTCGAAGGCGGGAAGATCAGTGAGCTGGAGCTCTACAGCTCGCATTCGCGCGCCGAGTCCGGCTTCGTGATGCTGGCCGACGAGGTCGGCAAAGAGCCGAACGGCTGGACGGCTCCCATCCCGGAAGGCGGCAGGGCCACCCGGGAGGAACTGCTGGCTCTGGGCAAGGCCGTCTTCGACGGTGACGCGCCCGCGCCGGAAGCCACCCCCGATTGCCTGCTCATGGAGGTCGGAGGGGTGGTCCTCGAGGATCCGGAGTACATCGACCTGCTCATGACCGGCGAGATCCAGGAACGGGAGACCGACGAGCACGTGCCGATCCCGGCGGGGCTTGGCCCCGGCCGGCCCAGCGATCCCAAAGCCAGGGTCGTGGTGGTCGACGAGGAGCAGGGCGTGGCCGTGGCCATCGGGGTGATCCCCGGGTTCGTCTCGCCGTATGTCGTCACCAAGGCGACCGAGTCCTGCTTCGTGCCGGCTCAGATGATCCAGATGCACTACAAGACCCTGCGGCCCGACATGTTCGCCGGCCGGAAGATGCTCACCGAGATGCCGGCCGTCGCCGTCAACTGCCAGGCCGTCCGCATGTTCTCGGGCAAGCTGCAGGGGATACACCTGTTCAACCGGCTGACCTCCGCCGGTGGTGGGACTCCCTGGGTGAAGGACTGACCGGGAACGCGGCCTTAGACGCGTGCACTTCTTGCAGAAAGGGCCCCGATAGGGGCCTTTCCTTTTTGATGTGGCCTTCGACAGGGTATCCTCCCGCAATGGACACACTAGAACAGCGACGCGCACAGCTCCGGGCCCTGGTGGCCGAGAAGTGGGAACACGACCTGCGGGAATCCCCGGAGTTCGCAACCATGATCGGCGACCACCGCTACGATCACCTCTGGAGCGACATCTCCCTGGAGCACATGGAGCAGCACAAGCGCGATGCCGGCGCCTGGCTCGCCCGTTTTGAGGCAGTCGATCCGACCGGGTTCCCCGAACAGGAAGGCCTCGACCATCGCCTGATGCTCCGGGACCTCAAGGAGACTCTCGAGGACCTGGAGTTCAAGGGCTTCGAGATGCCGGTGGACCAGTTGGACGGACTGCACCTGCTGCTCGCCCAGTTCGTCACCTACATGCCCTTCGCGACCGTCAAGGACTACGAGAACTACCTCGCCAGGCTGCGCGGCTTGCCCCGCGTGCTCGACCAGATGATGGATCTGATGCGGCAGGGCGTCAGAGACGGACTGGTGCAGCCGCGCTATCTGCTGGAGAAGACGGTCGAGCAGTGCGGGAATATCGCAGAGCCCGCGGGGTTGGACAACGTCTTCGGCCGCCCGGCCGCCGAGATCCCGGCGACGTTCGAGCCGGCCGACCGCGAGAGCCTCTGCGCCGATATCGTCGCGGTGGTGGACGAGCACGTCAGACCCGCGTACCTGAAGCTCATGGAGTTCATCCGCGAGGAATACGCGCCCCAAGGCCGGACGGAACTCGGCGCCTGGTCCCTTCCCGACGGGGAGCGCCGCTACCGGTTCCTCATCCGCTACCTCACCACCACCGACATGGACCCGGACGAGATACACGAGCTCGGCCTCCAAGAGGTGGCCCGGATAGAGGCCGAGCAGGCGGCCATCGCCACCCGGCTGGGATACGCGGACCTCGGCGCCATGCGAGAGGCGCTCAAGACCGACAAGAAGTACTTCGCCTCGTCGCCGCAGCAGCTCATCGATCTGCAGAAACGGTACATCGGGCAGATGGAAGCGCGGTTGCCTGAGATGTTCGGGCTGCTCCCGTGCATCCCCCTGGATGTGCGGCCCGTCCAGAAGTACCGCGAGAAGGAAGCGGCTGCGGCCGAGTACCACTCGGGGACTCCGGACGGCACGCGCCCTGGGGTGGTGTACGTGAACACCGGCGACTACGAGAAGCGCTCGCTCATAGGTGTGGAGGCCGTCGCGTACCACGAAGGGGTGCCGGGGCACCATCTGCAGGTGGCCATCGCGGAGTGTCTGCCCCCGCTGCCCCCGTTCCGGCAGCACGGCTACTACGGTGCCTACACCGAAGGTTGGGCCCTCTATTCGGAGCGCCTGGGCAAGGAGGCCGGCTTCTACGAGACGGCGGAGCAGGACTACGGGCGGCTCTCCAACGAGCTGCTACGGGCTGTGCGGCTGGTGCTCGACACCGGAGTGCATCACATGCACTGGTCCCGCGAGCAGATGCTGGACTATTTCCGGGCACATTCCGACGAGGACGAGCCCGACCTTCAGGCTGAGGTCGACCGTTATATCGTGATACCCGCCCAGGCGCTCACCTACAAGCTGGGAGAGTTGGAGATACTCCGTCTGCGCCAGAAGGCGGAGGCGACGTTGGGCTCCAGGTTCGACATCCGGGCCTTCCACGACCGCCTGCTCGACGGGGGAGCGCTCCCGCTGGACGTCCTGGCGGAGCGGGTGGACGCGTGGATCGCAGATCAGATGGAGGAGCAGCGTTGACGATCCTCACCGGTTTCGAGCTTCCCATGGAGGAGGAGCTCTTCTTCGAGGAGCAGGGCGGGGCGCTCAAGCGGCCCTCGATGCAGGGCGCGGCTCGGGCCGCCTTGGAGCGGGCGCGGCCGCTGGTCCGCCCGGCCATCGTCTACGACTGGTTGCCGGTGAAGCTCCTGGAGAAGCACCAGGCCCAGGTGGGGGAGGCGGTGTTCCGCCTCGGACGGCATGCCGACCTGCTGGACGAGGCGGTCGAGGTCTTCCTCGGGCTGGTGACCGTCGGGCCGGCCATAGAAGAGGAGAGCAGGGCCCTTCAGGCGGCGGGCAAGGCACTGGATGCCTACATGCTCGACGCGGCCGGGGTCTACGGTGTGGGCCTGCTGATACACAAGGCTCATGGTCTCGCCGAGGAAGAGGCCGCCCGAAGGGGCTGGGGTGTGAGCGCGGAACTGGCCCCGGGCCAGCTTTCCGGGTGGCCGCTCGCCGATCAGATCGTCATAGGGCGGATGCTGGGAGTCGAGAGTGTCGGGGTGCGGGTCACCGACTCGGGGATCCTGGTGCCCCAGAAGTCGGCGTCGCTGATGGTGGGCATCGGACCGGGCTACGAATCAACTGAGGTCCGGTCACCCTGCGAGTTCTGCGACGTGCAGGAGACCTGCCGCTTCAGGCACTAGGCGCGGAGCGGAGCGCGCCGCGCGGCGGCCCCACGTTCCACTGAAGCCGGTCTAAGGCAGCGGCCGCTTCAACAGCAGCAGCGAGGCGATGGCCCGCACGCCGGCCGAGCCTCCGCCCCGTCCGGCCTCACCCCACATGTCCGTGGGGAGCACCCCGGCCAATTCCCAGCCGTCGTTGCCCAGTTCGCCGAGAGACACCAGGAGTGGGGTCTTGACCTCGCCTATCCGCGTCTCCCACGGGCCGTAGCTCCAGTTGAAGCTGAAATCTTCCTTGGTACCGGACCGTTCGACGATCACGGTCTTGTATTCCCACTTGGTCATCTCTACCTCCGAAAGGCGCCCCAGCGCCGCGCGAGAACTGCCATGCGGATGTTACACGGCAGTCGGCGCGTTTGCCGTCCTCAGGGTGACGGCCCTGCTAATATCCGGCTCATAGTGGACCGTCGGAGCACACACACCGTTCTCGTCAGTCTCCTGGCCGCCCTGTCCGCCGCTGTGTTCGGCGCGCTGGGGGCGTATCTCGTCGTGCGCTGGTTCGGCGGAGCCGACGTCCCTACCGTGGTGTACGAGGTGGTCGTTCCCGTGGGCGCGATCGTAGTCGGCGTCGGCGTGTTCGTCTGGGTGCGTGCCGGGCTGATCGAGCGGTCGGGCCGGTCGTGAGCAGTCCCCGGCCGCCTGCTAGACTTACGGCATGAGCATCATCGATCTTCTCAACAGCAGCAGGACGGCCATCTTCCTCGACGGGGCCATGGGCACCCAGCTCGGGCAGATGGGTCTGGAGATGGGCGGGCAGAACACGATCACCAACCCGGACGCCGTGCTCACCGTGCACAAACGGTACGTCGCGGCGGGAGTGGACCTGCTCATCACCAACACGCTCACGATGAACCGCACCAACATCGAGTCGCACAACGTGGCGGTGGATGTGCGCGAGGTGAACCTCGCCGGTGTCCGTTTGGCCAAGGAAGCGGCTGCTGGTGCCTGCTACGTCCTCGGCGACATGGGCTCGACCGGCAAGATGCTGAAGCCCTACGGAACGCTGCCCGAGGAGGACGCCCTCGCTGCCTTCAAGGAGCAGGCCGCGATCCTGGCCGAGGGAGGAGTGGACGGCATCATAGTCGAGACCATGTTCGACCTGCGCGAGGCGGTCTGCGCCGTGCGGGCCATCCGTGAGGCCTGCGATCTGCCGGTTATCGCCTCCATCGCGTTCAACACCTCCGACAACCAGGGCCGCACCGTCATGGGGGACACCGCCAAACGATGCGCCGAGGGCCTCACCGAGGCGGGCGCCACGGTGGTCGGCGCGAACTGCGGAGGCGTGGACCCGCTCGAGATGGCGCAACTGGTCGCCATGATGCGTGAAGCCACCGACCTGCCGATCATCGCTCAGGCCAACGCCGGCAAAGGGCGGATGGTGGACGGCGACCTGGTGTTCGATCTGGCGCCGGCCGACTTCGCCAACGGTATGCAGGAGTGTCTGCGTGCCGGGGCGCGGCTCATCGGCGGGTGCTGCGGCACTTCGCCGGCGCATATCCAGGCCGCGGTGGAGCTCATCGGCCGCGACTGACCCCGCGCGGCCGTCGCTGCCGCGGAGAATCGAGTCCTCTTCCCTCAGCGCCCCGATCCAAGTGGCTGCCACGGTGAAACTACCTACCAATCGGTAGTTTATAGCCGCGGTGCTCTTCCGAGAGCGGTTCTGGCGTGTTAAGCTACCTACTGGTCGGTAGTTTAGCTCTCGGGAGCCGCAGTGAAGAAGCCACATCTCGTCATCGACGTCGCTCTGTGCCAGGGGTGTAACAACTGCTTCCTGGCCTGCAAAGACGAACACGCCGGCAACGACTGGCCGGGCTATGCCAAGTCGCAGTCACCTCTCGGCGAGCGCTGGATAGAGATCCCCTACCGGGAACGCGGGCAGTATCCGCTCATAGACGTGACCTACCGGCCCACGATGTGTACGCACTGCGCCGACGCGCCGTGCGTGCCGCGGTCGGACGGCGCCATCGGCAAGCGCGCCGACGGCATCGTCCTCATCGACCCGGAGAAGGCGGCCGGCCGCGAGGAACTGGTCAAGGCCTGCCCCTACGGCATGATCGCGTGGAGCGAGGAGAGCGGCGTCGCCCAGAAGTGCACGCTCTGCGCCCATCTCCTTGACAGCGGCTGGACCAAGCCACGCTGCGTGCAGGCCTGCGGTCCGGGCGCGCTGTCCTTCGTCTGGGAGACCGATCACGAGTTCGCGAAGCGCGCGGCGGCCGATGGGGTGGAGGCGCTGCACCCGGGCGATCCGGAACACACCGCGGTGGGCTACAAGAATCTGACCCGCTTCGAGTCCTGCTTCATCGCGGGGAGCGTGGCGGTGGAGCACAACGGGATCGTCGACTGTGCCTCCGGGCGGGCGGCCACCCTCAAGCACGCGGCCGGCAGTGCCGCAGACGGCGCGGCGGGCGCCGGCGAGGAGACCGTACAGACGGTCCTCACCGACGCCTTCGGCGACTTCAAGTTCGACGGCCTCAAGTCCGGATCGGGCGAGTACGTGGTGGAGGTGGCCTCCAACGGCCACGGTCCCGCCCGGATCGCCGTGAAGCTGGGCGAGAGCGTCAACCTCGGCACGATCATGGTAGGAGGCGAGCGCTGATGGCGGCGAATCTCATCCACAAGGTCCAGTTCGCGGTCACCACCTGGGGCCTCGCTCAGGCGCTGCGCGTGCAGTCGCGGCGCTTCCCGCAGGTGCGTGATTGGCTGGCCAAGGAGAACCTGGTGGCCCAGGTCCGGATCCGCGACAACTCGCAGGCCCGCTACTACATCTTCCAGGACGGCAAGGTCACGTCCAGGCGCGGCATCCATCCGAACGCCGACGTGGTCATGACGTTCCAGGACGCCTCGGTGGCCGCGCGCGTGCTGCGGCCCAAGCGCGACCAGCTCGAGTTCCTCTCCGCCGCCAAGACGTTCCAGCTCGAGGTGGCCGGCACCGACCATCTCGTCACCTGGTTCACCACCACCATGACCCTGATGCTGTCCGCCGGCAACGAGTACGGCATCAAGATGAAGGACGGCACCGTCCGCTACACCAACAACTCCAACGGCGGCCCGGTGTTCGTCTACGTGAAGGACGGCAAGATCGTACGCGTGACCCCCATCGAGTTCGACGAGCAAGACGCCAAGCCGTGGACCATCAAGGCCCGGGGCAAGGAGTTCACCCCGCCCAGCAAGACGACGGTGAGCCCGCACACCCTCAGCTGGAAGTCGCTCATCTACTCGCCGGACCGGCTGCTCTATCCGATGAAACGCGTGGACTTCGACCCCAACGGCGAGCGCAACCCGCAGAACCGCGGCATCTCCGGCTACGAGCGCATCAGCTGGGACGAGGCCCTCGACATCGTCGCTGCTGAGATCAAGCGCGTGAAGCGCGACCACGGCCCCGGCGCCATCATGAACGGCTCCGGTTCCCATCAGAACTGGGGCGCCATCGGCTATTGGCTGTCGGCCCGCATCCGGTTCTTCAACTCCATCGGCTGGACGCCCATCGCCCACAACCCGGACAGCTGGGAGGGGTGGTATTGGGGCGCCGTGCACCACTGGGGCCAGAGCACCCGCCTGGGCGGCGGCGAGACCTTCAGCACCGTCGAGGACCTGCTCAAGAACGCCGAGATGGTGGTGTTCTGGTCGAGCGACCCGGAGTCCACGAGCGGCGTGTATGGCGCCCAGGAAGGGACCGTCCGCCGGCGCTGGCTCAAGGAGTTGGGCATCCCGATGGTCCACATCGACCCGTACTTCAACCACACCGCCGGCTGGCTGGGCGGGAAGTGGCTGGCGCCCAAACCGGGCACCGACAGCGCCATGATCCTGGCCATCGCCTACGTGTGGATCACCGAGAACCTGTACGACAAGAAGTACGTGTTCGAGCGCACCTCCGGGTTCGACGCCTGGAAGGCGTACGTGCTGGGCGAGGACGACGGCATCGCCAAGACGCCCGAGTGGCAGGAAGCCGAGACCGGCGTGCCCGCCAAGGACGTGCGCGCGCTGGCCCGCGAGTGGGGCCGCAAGAAGACCTACCTGGCTCCGGGCGGCTACGTCGGCTTCGGCGGCGCCTGCCGCACCGCTACCGGGACCGACTGGGCCCGGGGGATGGTGTATCTCATGGCCATGCAGGGCCTCGGGAAGCCGGGCATCAACATGGGCTGCCTGCAGCAGGGCGCCCCGCTCGACACCCGCTTCTACTTCCCGGGCTACGCCGAGGGCGGCATGTCCGGCGACCTCGATGCCACCGGCCTCTCGCTGCACATGTATCAGCGGATGCCGCAGCTCGTGAGCATGAACCCCGTGAAGCAGGCCATCCCGCGGCTGCGTATCCCTGAAGCTATACTCGAGGGTAAGGCCGAGGCGTACATGAACGACGGCAAGACCATCGAGGCGCAGTTCGGGAAATTCAGCTATCCCGCGCCGGGCCACTCCCAGGTGAAGATGTACTACAAGTTCGGCGGATCCCACATCGGGACGATGGTGGATACCAACCGCTACGCCCGCATGTACTCCTCGGAGAACCTGGAGTTCGTCGTGAACCAGTCCATCTGGTTCGAAGGGGAGGCCAAGTTCGCAGACGTCATCCTGCCGGCCTGCACCAACTTCGAGCGCTTCGACATCGGTGAGTTCGCCAACCCGGGCGGGTACGCGGAGCACGCGTTCACGCAGAGCAACCACCGCGTGGCCGTGATGCAGCACAAGTGCATCGAGCCGCTCGGGGAATCCAAGCCGGACTTCCAGATCTTCCTGCAGTTGGCGGAGCGCCTCGGCCTCGGGAACGCCTTCTCCGAGGGCAGCACCGAGATCGAATGGTGCCGCCGCCTCTTCGAAGCCACCGACCTGCCGCGCGTGATCTCCTGGAAGGAGTTCATCCGGAAGGGCTACTACGTGGTGCCGCCACTGCCCGAGGAGAACCGCGACCCCGTCTCGTACAACTGGTTCGCCGAGGACCGGCTCAAGGACGTCCCGGAACTCAGCCCTCTGCCTGGCGACTACAAAGAGGAGTGGAAGCGCGGCTTGCAGACCCAGACCGGCCGCCTGGAGTTCGAGTCGAGCAGCCTCAAGCGCTTCGACCCGGACGATCCCGAGCGCCCGCCGATCATGACCTGGCGCGAATCGTGGGAGGGCCCGCACGCTACGGAGTTGTTCGAGAAGTACCCGCTGCAGCTCATCACGCCGCACCCGCGCTTCTCGTTCCACACGCACCACGACGGCAAAGGCGCCGCGCTCAACGACGTGACCGACCACCGCATCGAGATCGACGGCTACCACTACTGGATCGCCCGCATCAACCCGGCCGACGCCGCCGAGCGGGGCATCAAGCAGCACGACGTAATCCGCCTCTACAACGACCGCGGTGGCGTCTTCTGCGCCGCGGTCATCACCGAGCGGGTGCGCCCGGGCCTGATCCACTCATACGAGTCGTCGGCGGTGTACGACCCGGTGGGCGTCCCGGGGCACTCCGACGACCGGGGCGGTTGCGTGAACATCCTCACGCCCAGCCGCATGCAGATCGAGAAGTCGCACGCGACGGCGGCCAACTCCTGCCTTATCCAGGTGGAGAAAGTCCGCCCCGAAGTGCTGCGCTCAGCCCGTGTGACCGCGCGACAGAGCGCGCCCGAAGACAAGACGGTGATGGCTCTGGCCTGATAGGCCCCCGACTACAGGCCTCCCTCCCTAGGAAGCCCCGCCATTGCGGCGGGGCTTTTCCACTTGGGCCACGGGTGAGGACTGGGCGGCGAGGGGTAAGCCCCAGAGGCCCGTCTACCAGGCGAGATACCCCCCGTCGATCACCAGCTCCGTGCCGGTGACGAACTTGGACTCGTCGCACGCCAGGTAGAGCACGCCGTATGCCACGTCCAGCGGCTCGCCGTAGTGCCCGAGAGGCAGCCGGCTGAGGATGCGGGCGTGGAACGCTTCCGGGCCCTCGGTGGAATCCTTGCCCACGTTCTCCAGCATCGGGGTCCAGAGCCAACCGGGGTGGATGGAGTTCACGCGGATCTTGTCCGCGGCGTAGCAGATGGCGTCCGACTTGGACATCACCCGGACCGCGCCCTTGGCCGCGTGATAGAGGAACGGCGGCGGGACGTCCATGCCGCCGGCGATACCGTAGACCGAGGAGATGTTGACGATGCTGCCCCCGCCGCTCTGCTTCATGTAGGGGACGGCGTGCTTGGTGCACAGGAAGACGCCTTTGGCATCGACGTTCAGCACCTTGTCCCATTCCTCGACGGTTATCTCGTGGGTGGGCTTGGGGGCCCCGGTGATGCCCGCGTTGTTCACGAGGATGTCGATGCTGCCCAACTTGGCGAAGATGTCGGCGCAGACCTGGGCCACCTCCGCTTCGGCGGTGACGTCCATGTGGTAGTAGTGCGCCGCGCCGCCCGAGGCGGCGATATCCTGCGCGACGGCCGAACCCAGGCCGTCCTGTACGTCGGCGATGACCACTTTAGCGCCCTCAGCCGCCAGCAGTTCGGCTGTGGCCCTGCCCAGCCCGGTGGATCCTCCCGTGACGATAGCCACCTTGTCCTGTACGCGGCCCATCACGCCCCCCTTCCGATCGATTTCCTCGCCCGAATCTACCACGGTCCAGGGCTCTTGCGTCCACGCTTCAGTCCGCTATAGTGGGCGCGTGCGCTCGCTCGAGCGCGGGCCGGCGGGGGTGAGGTATGGGCACGGGCAAGATGGTGGTCATGGGTGCGGCTGTCATCCTCGCACTGTCGCTGCTTGCCACCGCATGTTCGCCGGCCGGTCCGACCACAAGCACCACCAAGGCCGCATCCACCACCAAGACCACCAAGAAGGCGGCGGCCTCCGCATCCACCACATCGACCTCGCCCGTCGACGATTGGACCGCGGTCGACTACGACCAGAACACCCCCGGCATCAAGTACGCGGGCGGTTGGACATACTCCTCGGCGGCCGCGGCTTCCGGCGGCGCCTTCGAATACGTCGACAAGACCGGCGCCACTGTGACGTTCCACTTCGTCGGAACCTACTGCGGGTGGCTGGCAAAGACGTCCGACGTCTACGGCAAGGCCCTGGTGAGCGTCGACGACGCTCCCAGCGATACCGTGGACCTCTACTCGCAGACGGTCATGTGGCGCCACATGGTCTGGGACACGAAGATCCTCCCGTTCGGCGATCATACGGTCAAGATCAAATGGACCGGCAAGAAGCGCACCGCGTCCAAAGGCACCAGCATCAACATCGACGGGATCCAGGTGATCGGGGCCCTGGTGGGCGACTATCAGCAGAGCGACTCCCACCTCGACTACACCGGCAGTTGGAGCACCGTGAAGAAGCCGGACGCATCCGGGGGGAGTTTCATCATCACGAAGGTCTCCAAGTCCTCGGTGACGGTGACCTTCAAGGGAATCCGGCTCGACTGGTACGCCAAGCAGGGGCCCGCCTACGGCAAGGCTCGGGTGATCGTGGACGACAAGGACCCCGTCACCATCGACCTCTACAGCGAGGAAGAGGTGTGGCAGCAGAAGGTCTGGACCACCGACCAGTTGAAGATGGGCACCCACGTGGTCACCATCAGGTGGACCGGGCTCAAGAGCACGGCGGCGACCGACACCTACATCAACGTGGACTTCTTCGAGATAGCCGGGGCGGTGCAGTAGGGAGCGTCTCAGCAGCCGCGCACCGTGATGCGCCCGCGTCCGCCTACGCCGTCTCCCGTTCGCTCCACCTTCAAGAGCGTGACCGCGCAATAGTCCTGCTCGATCGCGAACACGTCCGCTAGGGGGAGGCCCTGGACGTGGGCCAGGAGCACCCTGTTGACTCCCTTGTGCCCAACGATCAGCACCCGCCGGTGGCCAGCCGACAGCGCGTCCGCCAGAAGCGCCTCGAACCCGGGGACCACGCGGTCTCGGAGGTCCTTGAAGCTCTCCCCGCCGGGGAACGGCGTTCCCACGAGGTCCGCCTCCCTGGCCGCATGCTCGGCCGGTGTCAGCGCCCGAGCCTCGTCCCAGGTGAGGCCTTCCCAGAGGCCCGCGTCGATCTCGCGCAGCCAGGGCTCCGCGTGCACCCGGCCCCCACAGTCACCGGAGACGATCTCCGCGGTGCGGCGCGCCCGGGCGAGGTCGCTGGAGTAGATGGCGTCGAAGCAGGCGCCGCCTGTGAGCCCCATGAGCCTGCCGGCCAGGGTGTGGGCCTGCTGCTCGCCCGGGCCGCCGAGGATGGAGTCCGCCTGCCCGTGGAACCGGCGGCCCTCGGGGCCTTCCGGACGGGCGTGCCTCACCAGGTAGACGCGCATGGTGGCCGGCACCGCTTCCGGGGGGAGGCGGACTTCGGCCAGCAGGTCGTCCACCGGCCGCCCCAGGACCGCCGACACCTTGCCGGCGATGGTGCGGGCCTCGGCGATGCGCTCGCCGATGTGGCCCGCCGTCTGCGCATCCGGTCTCATCTTGCGGATGGTCCGGGCCTGCCTTTCGGCCAGCCCGACGACCTCGCCCTCGGTGACGGTCTTGTCGGCGAGGTAGACGAGTTCGGCCTCGGTGATGCCCGGGCCTTTCGGCAGCGCCGGGTCGATGACCATGTGCTCCCCCACCACCTGCGCAAGGCGGGGCAGACCAAGGTCGGCAAGGATCTCGGCGGCCAAGCGGGCGTGATGGGGCAGGAGCCTGGCGATGTCGTGCAGCAGGCAGCCCGCGCGGACGAGGTCCACGTCGAGGGCGGGCAGGTGCGCCTTCAAGGCTTCGGCGACCGCTTCCCCGACCGCGGCCGCGGTCCGGCAGTGCCGCACCACGTTCCGGGGAGTCTCGGCGGCGGCCAGCAGGAAGAGCGCATCGTCGGCGGTGAGGGAGGGCTCGGTGCCCGAGCCTCCGGCCGCCCGGTCCCGCGCAGCGTCGAGGGCGCCGGCGAAGTGGGCGAGGGCCTGGTAGGCCTCCGGCGTGTCCATGTCGAGGAGGACGGTGAGGTCTCGCACGTCGGCCTCCGCCTCACGGCCACCCTTCGTGGCGAGGAAGGCCTGCAGGTTGCCGCCGGGATCGGCGGCCAGAAGTGGGGCCGCGTACCGCGCCGACAGCAGCGGCGGGTGGCCGCGGCGGCCGAGACAGGTGGGATACACCACTTCGGCATCGCCGGCTGCGAAGCGGTCGAGCACCGAGCGCAGCGCCTGGGGAGTGACGAGGGGGCAATCGACGGGCAGGACGAAGAAGGCGGCCATATCCGCCGGCAGCGCGGCCACTCCGGTCCGCACCGACGAGAACATCCCCGCCTCGTAGCCCGCGTTGTGCGCGCGCATCGCGCCGAGGCGTTCGATCAGCGGGGTGACCGACTCTGCCTGGTGGCCTGTGACCACCACGATGTCTCGGATGCCGGCCTCGCGCAAAGACCCCACCACCCGCTCCAGTGCCGTCGCCGCTCCAAGGGGAAGCAGCGGCTTGAGGCTGCCCATGCGGGAGGAGAAGCCCGCGGCGAGCACCACCGCCGCTGCGCGGAGCGGCGGCTCGCCCGGCGAGAGTGCCGCAGGAAGGTCCGTGTCCTGGGGTTCTGTCATGACCCCGCGATTGTAGCCGACCAGTCACCCGGCTTCCGCGCGATCCGCGGTGCGGCCCCAGGTGCTGTGCCGCCGGCCGCACCCGCCGGACGTTGCCTGGGACGCCCCCGCCGGACGCCGCGCCGCGTTGCTGGTAGCCTGATAGACGATGAGAACCGGACCGACCCCAGAGCAACTCCTTCCTTCCGAGCGCATCCTGGTGCTGGTGATGTCGGCGTTCGGCGGGTTCGTGGTCACGTTCATGTCGTCCGGCATCAACGTCGGACTGACCACCATCAACAAGGACTTCGGCGTCTCCGCCGTGTACCTCACCTGGATCTCCCTGGCGATGGTCCTCGTGTCCGCCGCGGTGCTGCTGCCCGTGGGGCGTCTTGCCGACAGATGCGGCCGGATGCGCTTCTACATCGCGGGCACCGCCCTCTCGACGGTGGTCTCCTTCGCGAGCGCCCTGGCCCCCTCCGCGGGGGTGCTGCTGGTGCTGCGCATGCTAGCCGGCATCAGCTTGGGCATCGGTTCGGTGACGGCACCGGCGCTCGTGGTGCTCGCCTATCCGGTCCAGACGCGGGGGAGGGCCCTGGGATGGACGGTCGCCGGCGTCTATCTGGGAGTCACCGCCGGCCCGTTCCTGGGCGGGCTCATGTTCGACAGCATCGGATGGCGGGGCTTCTTCGCCCTGCTGGCCGCCGTGAACCTCATCACCGTGATCGTCCCCCTGTGGAAACTGCGGCACCTCGAATGGAGGGAGCCCGCGAACGGCCGCTTCGACCTGGCCGGCACGCTCCTCTACGCCGCGGGCCTGGTCGCGCTCCTGATAGGCTTTTCGCTGCTGCCACGCATCGCGGGCGCCGTCCTGGTGCCCGTGGGAGTGCTGGTGCTGGCCGGCTTCCTGTGGTGGGAAGGGCGTGCCGGAGACCCGCTCCTGCCGATGGATCTCCTGCGCCGCAACCGGGTCTTCGCCTTCTCCAACGGCGCCGTGCTCGTGAACTACGCCGCGACGGCGGCCATGAGCCTGCTCATGAGCTACTACTTCATAGTCATCAGAGGCCTCGATCCGCGGATGGCCGGGCTCCTCATCTCGGCCGGGAGTCTCGTGCAGACCGTCTTCTCGCCGGTGGCGGGCCGGCTGTCCGACCGCCTTTCCGCCCGCTACGTGGCTTCGGCGGGCATGAGCATCTGCGTGCTGGCGCTGTTCGCCCTCATCTTCCTGACCGCGAGCACTCCCTACTGGTACGTCGTGCTCGCCCTTTGCGGGCTCGGCCTCGGGTTCGCGTTCTTCTCGACGCCCATCACCTACACGATCATGCAGAGCGTCGACAAGACCCGGGTGGGGACCGCCTCGGCGACCATCAGCGCGTTGCGGCAGGCGGGCATGAACCTGAGCCTGGGAGTGGCCACCATGCTCATAGCCATCTACGTCGGACCGCTCAAGCTGGAGCACGCCGACGCAGCCGTCCACGCGCCGCTGCTGACGACCATCAGGATCGGGTTCACCATCTTCACTGTGCTGTGCGCGGCAGGGATCGGGGCGTCGCTGGTGGGGCCGCCGAAGACCGCGGCGGCGCGCCGCTGACCGCTCCGCCGGCCGCGGCGAACCTGCTTCCGGTGACGCAGCGGGTCAGAACAACCCGTTGTCGTTGATAGGCGGGAAGAGCTCTTCCTGGATGGCCTGGATCACGTCCCAGTGCTCCACCACCTTGCCGTCCTCGACCCGGAAGATGTCCACGATCTGGCGGCCGGGCGTCCCCGGGACCACCACCGAGTGGACGTGGAGGGCCACCAGGTCGCCTTCGGCGATAACCCGCTTGACCTCGTTGCGGGCAGACGGATAGCGCTCGCGCCGGAACTGGATGAAGCGGAACAGGCCCTCCGGGCCGTCGGGCACGTGGGGGTTGTGCTGGATATAGGTGTCGCCCATGTAGAGCCGGGCCTTCTCCTCGTCCTTCTCGTTGAGGGCGGCGTCGTAGAAGGCCAGGACTGTCTCCTTGGCGGAGGGCGCGGGGTCCGCGGGGTCTGCGCCGGGGCCGGGGCCGGGGTGCGGCATGGTGTGGTCTCCTTCTCGTGGGCCCAGGCCGCGGGCGGTCCGGGCGCGTTCGGCTAGGGCAACTCGAGCAGCAACCGGCCGGCGCGCTCGACGAATCCGAGCGACTCCTCGTAGCGGAGCTGTCCGGGGTCCAGGTCGTTGATGCGGACCCTGTCCAGCCCGTCTGCATCCTTCAGCAACCACAGCACGCGGAGGAGAGTGCCCACTTCCGGCCGGTGACCCGGGTCCATGGTGAGCGCGTGGTCGAGGGCGTGCCGGTCAGCCACCGAGTGCCACTCGATGGCGAAGAGGGTCCGGGCCAGGATGAACGGGTGGACGCCCCGGTCCAGGCCCAGGGCTTTCACCTTGGCCGCGCTGTTGGGGCCGTGCTCCGGTTCCCAGCCGTCGTGGGTGCGGCCGATGTCGTGCCAGGCCGCGGCCAGCACCAGCGACTCGAACCAGTCCGGGTCGATATCCCGCGCGGCGGAGATGGCCTGGGCGTGGATGAGCACCCGGCGGATGTGGGAGATGCCGTGGATGCTGTCCGGCCGCTCGAACCAGGCGCGGTCGATGGGGTAGGCCAGAGGGTCGAAGGTCGACGGGTCTATGCCGTTCATGATCTGCGCCCCTTTTCCGCCGTCCGGCTCACTGCTGGACGAAGTACTGCATGCCGCCGTCGATGAGGTACATGGCGCCCGTGCAGAAGCTGCCGGCGTCCGATGCCAGGAAGAGCATGAGCCCGGCCACCTCGGAGGGCTCGACGTACCGCTTCATGAGGGTGGCGTCCTCGAGGATGGCGCGGCCCTTGGCCCGGTCGCCCGGGGCGAGGTCCGTCTCGATGGCGTGGATCATGGGCGTGTCGACCAGGCCGGGGTTGACCGTGTTGACCCGGATCTTGTACGGCGCCAGCTCGATGGCGGCGACCTTCATGACCGCCGTCAGGGCGTGCTTGCTGGAGGCGTAGGCCACGCTGCCCGGGTTGCCGACGAGGGCACCCACGGACGACGTGATGACGATGGCCCCGCCCCCCCGCTTCTTGAGGTAGGGGACCGCGTGCTTGATGGTGGCCACCACGCCGCTGACGTTGATCTCCAGCACCTTGTTCATCATGTCGATGGGGCAGTCCTCGATACGGGCGTGCTGCCCGAAGATGCCGGCATTGGGTACGACGACGTCGATGCCGCCGAAGCGCTGCGCGGCTTCGGCCATCGCAGCCGCCAAAGCCGTCTCGTCGGTGACGTCCGCGGCGAAGGCCGCCACCTGGGGCGCCAGCCCTGCGACCGCCTTCTCGAGCGTGGCCGCATCCCGGTCGATGGCCAGGACGTTCGCCCCTTCCTCCGCGAACAGCTTGACCGCCGCCAGCCCTATCCCCGACGCGGCGCCGGTTACGACCGCCGTCTTGCCCGCCAACTTGGACACGTTCCCCCTCCTGTGTTTGACCGCCCCCGCCCGAACGGCTAGAGGCCCACGAACTTGACCGCCTCGCCCAGCGGGCGGCGCTCACTCCGGAAGGCGTCTTCCGGCCCTGCATGATCGACATAGCCCAGCGCGATGCCTATCACGATCGCGAGATCCCTGGGGATCTGCAGCTCGCTGCGCAGCACGTCCGGGTAGATGACCAGGTTGATGGCGATGGCCGAGTCGACCCCGTGGTCCTGGGCGGCCAGGCAGATGCTCTGGCAGATGGCTCCCAGGTCGAATATCGACCATGCACCGAGGCTCTGGTCCATGCACAGATAGACCGCGCACGGCGCGTCGAAGAAGCGGCGGTTCGCCAGATGGAAATCGCGGTGGAATGCCGGGTCCTCGGTGCTCATGTCCCGCACTGCCGCCCGGCCGGCCGTCAACTCCTTGATCCGCTCGCGATGTTCCGGCTTGAAGTTCGGGAACGGTATGTCCGTGTCGGTCGGGATCTTGGCCTGGGTGCGCTCGTCCCAGATCTTGCGGATGCGCTCGAGCGGCTCGCCGGCGGCCACGAAGATCTCCCACGGCTGGGTGTTCGCCCAGGAGGGGGTGCGCAGCGCGTCGGTGAGGATGGCCTCCAAGGTCTCGCGGGGGACCCGGTCGGGGAGGAACGCTCGCACGGTGCGCCGCTCCCACAGCGCCTTGCCGACTTCCATGCTCATGTCTCCGCCTCAGATCCCCGTGACGGTCGTGCTGATCTCGGGCTTGCTGCCGAGTTGCTGTTTTATGAAGCAGAGCCCGGCGGCCCGGATGATGGCCTCCCGGTACTTCTCCGGGAAATCGGACGGCACCACGATCTCGATGGACACGCTCTCCAGCAGATGGGACTCCGCGCCGCGCTCCGCCTGGATGCGTACCCCCGCCGCCGAGGTGTCGAACCCGCGTTCCCGCAAGAAGTCCGCGACCTGGAAGCCGGTGCAGGTGGCGAGCGAGCACAGCAGGATGTCGAAGGGGCCGTAGGATTCTGGGTCCCCGCCCCGGTCCGGCGGCGGACCGACCTCAACGGTCAAGCCTTTGCTCGTCGCTTGGATCCGAGTCGGGCTCGGGAAGCTCACCTCAGCCTGCATGAAAGTCTCCAATCCTTGGCAGACCCGTTAACGGGATGAGTCTGCGGAGACTCGATAGTACCTTCAACCCCGCCTCTGAGGAAGCGGATGGCCGTGACGGCCGCGCCGACTCCGGCCGCGCCGGCTAGACCAGCAGCCCTCCGATCGCTTCCAGCAGGCGGGCGGCCGCCATGCGGTCGTCCACCCGGTAGGAGGCCCGCGTGGGGCGGCCGGGATCGCCGACGATGACGCCGACGCCGGAGCCCTCCACCGCAGCGAACATGTCCTCGTCGGTGAGGTCGTCGCCCAGGGCGATGGGGAGGTGTCCTCCGTGGCCGCCGAGATGGTCGAGCAGCCAGAGCAGCGCCTTGCCCTTGTCCCAGGCGCCCGGCGGGCGGAACTCGTACACCAGCTTGCCCTCGGTCACCCGGAGTGCCGGGAACATCTCCGCGACGTCGGCCACGGCCCGGAACACGGCGGGGTGCTTGGCCTCCGGGGTGAGACGGTAGTGGACCGAGAGCGACAGGCCCTTCTCCTCGACCAGCGCCCCCTCGATCCCTTCCAGGGTGCGGTGGAGCTGCCGCGCCGCCTGCTCGATCTGCGGCCGGGATTCCCGGCCCATCTCGAACACCACCCGGTCGCGCAGCGGCCCCTCGATCTGGAAGCCGTGGTCGGCCACGTAGTACACGGAGCGCAGTCCGATCTTGTCCTTGAGGTCCTCGAGGCCGCGTCCGGAGACCACGGCCACGGGGCAGAGTCTGGCGAGGCGGTCGACGGTCTCCAGGGTCTCCGCCGGTACCTCCACCATGTCGGGCCGGGCGGCGATGGGTGCGAGTGTGCCGTCCAGGTCGAGGAAGAGCGCCGGCTTGGCGGAGGCGATCCGCTCCCGCAGGGCCGGGAACCCCGCGAGCGCGTCGGGAAGGCTCGGTCCTGCCACGTCTGATACCTCCATCCGAAGGACCTGGACACTGCCCAGAAGGATATACCCGTGCGGTGCCCGGCAGGGAGGTATCGAGTCGATTGGATAAACGGATTTGCCTATTGCGCTAATGGGGCCGCTTGTCATAGACTGGTCGGGCGGGCGCGCTTGGCCGCGACCGGAACGCCTCATGGAACAGCCCATCGAGGCTCATCCGGACCGCCCGCGACATCGGTGCCGGTCTCGCAGGAGAGCCGACAGGGACCGGCTGGGGGGCTCTGAAAGGGGGTAGGAGCAGCGGAAGGCCATAACCATGGGGTATCACGAGGCGGGGAAAACATCCGGCGGCCCTGGGGCCGCCAATCACACGGAGTTCATCGAATGACCAGAAAACACCGATCGCTGATCCTGGCTCTGTTCGTGGCTGTGCTCGTCGTGGCGCTCTTCGCTCTTTCTTCTACGGCGTTGGCCACCCAGAGCAAAGCGTTCCTGAGCTATGCGACCTCCACGGAGATCACGCAGACCGTGGTCGCGAAGACGCTCACCATCGCTCCTGGAGCGGTTCTCTCGGCCAAAGCCGGCTTCGCCTTGACGCTCGTCGTCAACGGGGTCGAGACCGGAGGCTTCCTCAAGACCACCGACGGTACGCCCATCACCGAGATCAAAGGACCTGCCACCTACAAGGGCGAGGTCTGGCTCGTGGTGACCCAGGGCAACCCGGTCGACTACAAGTCGTACACGTATCCCTTCCGTCAGGCCCTCTACTTCGGCGGTTCCGGCTTCGTCGCGGGCAAATCCGTCCTCGCGGCCGTCATCGGCAAGAAGATGGACCCATACAACAACGTCGTCATCCGGTCGACCGGCCAGAACTTCAACGGCCTGTATGTGGCCGGCGGGGACAGGGTCATCCGTAACCTGAAAATCAGGCTCACCGGCAACGGCAGGAGCGACTTCGCCGGCTACGGCGCGGGTGTCGTGGCCACCGGCTCCTCCACGCGCCTCACCCTCGACAACGCGGAGATCATCAACCGCGGCGTCGTCCGGACCGGCGTCATCGCCACCGGCGGCAGCAATGTCGTGGTCAAGAACTCCTACATCCAGACGTACGACGGCGTCCTGCCGGCCGATTACGTCCCGAGCGTCGACCAGAACTCGATGCGCTCCGTCCCGTGGATGCTGCGGCTGTCGGGCAACAACCGCGCCACGAACATCCTCGGCACCAACACCAAGGCCGCCTACATCAACTCGTACATCGGCGCCGAAGGCTGGGGCGTCCTGTCCACGGACGACGGTCTGGACATGATCCTCACCGCCATCAACGACACCGTGGCCATCACCGGCAAGGACGGCTACGGTTCGTACGCGATCGGCAACGCGACCGAGCGCTTCCTGGGCACGACCCTCAACGTCGCGACCTATGCGGCCATCAACCGGGGTGGCGCGCTGTACTACGACGACAGCGACAGCGACGCCGTGGCCGATCTCAACACCGACCTGAACCTCGGCCTCTCCGACGCCGAACTGGCTGCTCTTCCCGTGCAGCACACCGTCGTCAACTCCGGGCACTTCGGCATCATGTGGCACGGCCAGGGCTCGGCCTATATCGGCGGCGGTACGGTGTTCAACACCGCTGAGACCAGCTTCCTCGACAAGGGTGCCCCGATCGACCTGCAGGTGGACGGCTCCGAAGGCGCCCAGATCAACCCCGGCAACGGCGTCATCTTCCAGTTCATGAACGATGACGATCCGGGCCCGGTCTTCCCGGCCATGACCAACACCGGCGTCTATCACGAGCCTTCGTGGCCGCCGGCCCCGGTCGCGGGTTGGGACCTCACCTCCACCGACAACGCGGCTGCGGCGAGCTTCTCCCACATCGCGCTCGTGGGCGACTTCTTCAACGCGTTCGGCGAACCGGCCATGGGGCCGCCGCCTCCACCTCCGCCGGCCGCCTCCACCGTGTCGGAGCCCGGCCCGCCGCCCGCGGCGCAGAACATGGCTCTCACCTTCACCGAATCGACGGTCGAGGGTGTGATCTCCGCCAGCCGCGCGCAGCACAGCCAGACCGACATCGGCGCCGAGGACTACGAACTGCTCGGCGAAATCACCAACACCCCGTGCGCGGCCATCAACAACGGCGTCATCGTCGTGCTGGCCGATTCGGTGTGGACCGTCACGGACACCAGCTACCTGACCAGCCTGACTGTGGACGCCGATTCTGAGATCGTCGCTCCCGCCGGCTATCACGTGGTCATGACCGTCGACGGCACCGAGACCACGATCGTCCCGGGCGCTCCGGCGTACACCGGGGCCATCGTCCTCACGCTCGAAGCCGATCTGTAACACATAGACGTCGCGGCCCGGCATGTCCGGGCCCGAAGCGGATCGGTCCGGGGCCGCCTCGCGAGAGGCGGCCCCGTTCTTTTGCCGTCACGTGTCCCGCCGGACCCACCGGCGCCTGAGGTACCATGGTGCCGTCTACCGATGGGGGGGAACATGACCGAAGAGTTCTGGTCTCACTGGGCCTGGCCGCTCGCGACCGCGATCATCGGGGCGGTCTTCACCGGGCTTCTTGTCTGGCAGTGGGCGCGCCGGCGCCGTCGCCACCAGGCCGCCTGGACTGTGGGCATGGCCGTCTACACCATCGCCGCCGCGATGGAGGCATGGTCGGAACACTCCCAGTCCTGGGACCCGACCGTCTATCGCATCTACATCGTCCTGGCTGCATCCCTGGTGGGGTTCCTGGGACTCGGCACCCTGTATCTGATCACCAAGAAAAGGATCTGGGGCCATCTCTATCTGGCGTTCATAGTGATCTGCATGGTGGTGTTCTTCGCGGGCACCTTCACCGATCCCCTGGAGACCGGCAAGCTCGTCCCGGGGATCACCGTGGGGGGCCAGGCGCTCGGAGAGAGCCTCACGTTCCCACGGGTCATGTCGATGCCCATCAACATCACCGGGTCCATTTTCTTGTTCGGCGGAGCCCTGTATTCCATCTTCCGGTTCGTGAGGAGGAGGGAGTTCGCGTACCGGGTGTGGGCCAACATACTGATCGCGGCGGGGGCCGGGGTCCTGGCTTTCATCGGGTCCAGGGCGAGGCTCGGAAACACCGCCGGCCTGTATCCCGCCGAGATGGTGGGGGCGGCCCTGATGCTGGCCGGGTTCATGGTGGCCGGCAGCCTGGAGAAGGGCCGCAAAGCGGTCCGTTCGGCACGAGTGGCCCGGCGGACCTAGCGCCCGGCCGCGGCCGGGCGCGCAGGACGCCGAGTCGAGCACCGGGTTAAGCCGCGCACCCGGATATGCCGATATTCTTGACGTCAGCGGAGAGGAGAAAGACGATGATCTTGCGTGGTTCCATCGAGAGGTTCGACCTCGGCAGCGTGCTGCAGTTCTTGGCTCAGAACGCCGCCACAGGCATCCTCGAGATACGGGACTACGAGGAGCACGGCCATATCTACCTGGTCAAAGGCCGGGTCGAAGCCATCTCCCTCCCGGTCACCGACGACCGTCTGGGGATCTTCCTGGTCAAGCACAGGCTGATGACCGAGGCGCAGTTGGCCAAGGTTCTGATGGAAGAGGCCGATAGGGCGGAAGGCCCGGCATCCCGGGTCCCGTTGGGCCAGCGTCTCGTGGAGCGGAGTTTCGTCGCGGAGGACGTCGTCCGCAAGGCGATGCAGCAACTCACCATGTCCAGGATGTTCGAGATCGCGCACTGGCGGACCGGCGTGTTCAGCTACGACGAGCCCGAACAGATGCCCGAGTTCAAGATCTCCATCCGCGGCAACGTGCAGGAACTGCTGCTGCAGACCCAGGTGCGCATCGACCATGGGGAGAAGCCGCGCAAGCGTGCGGCCGCCCGTCCCGAGAACGACCTCTGCGTGGGCTGCACCGTCCGGGACTGCACGCCGGCCGTCAAGCTCAAGTACCTCAAGAAGGACACCTGCCTGTGGCGCAAGATGAGTAGCCCGCCGGAGGTCAGCTACGGCGGGCGAACTGAGACCCCCTATGCCGACGAAGGCAAGGGCGACGCCGATCTCCAGGGGAACCTGGGGCGGTACTGACCGGGAGCGGCGGCCATCGCGGGCGCGTCGCCCGCGGCCGTGGGGGCTACCTATCCTTCGGGGTGCAGAACCAGTTTCCCGAGCACCTCTCCGGCCTCGATCATCTCGTGGGCGCGGCGCGCCTCCGATAGCGGCAGCACCTTGTAGATCGGGGGCTTGACGGCTCCGGAGGCTATGAGTCCCAGGACCCTCTCCTTGACCTTCCTGAAGCCCGCCGGGTCGGTGTCGTGCACGTGGATGGAGAAGTAGCGGATGCCGTAGCACCCCTCGCACTTGCTCTGGAGCAGGTGGATGATCTCCCTGTCCTCGGGATAGCCGCCCAGGTAGTTGTAGAGGATTATCTGGCCGTAGGTGGCCAGCATGTCGAACTGCCGGCAGAAGGCCGGGCCGGCCACCTGGTCGTAGACGTAGTCGACACCCCTGCCGCCCGACAGCCGCTTGACCGCCGCCACGTCGTCCTCGGCCTTGTAGTTGAAGACCTTCTCCACGCCGAGACCGCGCAGGTAGGCGCACTTCTCCTCCGTGCTGGCGCTGGCGATCACCTCCACGCCCTTGTGCTGCGCCAGTTGGATGACGGCCGTGCCGATGCCGCCCGCCGCGCCCCCGATGTAGAGCGACTGCCCGGGTGAGGCCTGGACCACCTGCTCGAGCAGGCCCCAGGCGACGAAGTAGTTGAACGCTGCGGCCGCTGCGTCGAAGTCCATGCCTTCTGGCAGCGGGGCGACGTCGTCGGCCGTGACGGCCATATAGTCGGCGTTGGTGCCGTAGACGGCCATGTGCAGCACGTGCACCGGCTGCCCGACTGAGAACCCGGTGACCCCTTCGCCCAGCGCCTCGATCACGCCGGCGGATTCGTAGCCGACGGTGACGGGGAAGGGGGAGGTGAGCCACTGGCTGCGCCCGGTCCGCACCCGCCAGTCGGCTTTGCAGACGCCTGCGGACATCGTCTTGACCAGCACCTGGCCCGGCCCGGGCACCGGCTTGGGCAGGTCGACATACTTCAGGACCTCAGGACCACCGAACTCCTCGAACACCACTGCCTTCACCGGATGCCTCCGCACGTTTCGCTCACACGACGGGGCGGCTGCGCATCGGCCCCGAGCCGCCGGCCGTCACCCGGCTCGCGCCCGGACGGCCGCCCGCCACCCAAGGATGCAGTCTCGCGCCTCGGCCCGGCAAGTGCAAGACTTACCCAGGCGGGAACAGTCCCGAAATGGGAGGCCAGCGTGGATTCTTTGGGAAACCGGACGCCGGGGATGTCGGTGACCGTCGCGTGCCGTCAGCCCTACGACTTCCAGTTGAGCCGGAGGGCAGCGGACAGCTTCGGCGGCGCCTCCGCGCACCAGCCGGCGCTCAAGCTCGGCGTGCGCCTGGACGGCGTGCCGGCGCTGCTGGAGATCAAACAGGCCGGACGAGACTCGTCCTTGATGTACGCCGGCGCGCGGCCGGCTCCGAGCTCCCCGGCCTCGTTGGAGCGCATGGCCGCTCGGGTGCTCAACGCGGACCTCGAGCTCGAGCCCTTCTATGCGGTCGCAGCGGGCCACCCGGTGCTCGGCCCGCTCACCCGGTCCATGCGCGGACTCAAGGCCTTCCGCCCTTCGGGCCTCTTCGAGATGCTGGTCATCGCAGTCATCGAGCAGCAGATATCTCTGCTGGCCGCGCACAGCATCCGCTCGCGGGTGGTGGCTCGGTTCGGCGCCGAGGTGGAGGGCGAACCGGTGTTCCCGTCTCCGGAGACACTCGAGGCTGCTTCCCTGGAACAGCTGACCGCCTGCGGGTTGTCGGCGCGTAAGGCGGAGTACGTGTCCGGGCTGGCGCAGGCGGTGGTCCGCGGGACGTTCGACCTGGAGGCGCTTGAGAGCGCGCCGAGCGAGGAGGTGCGGGAACGGATCACCGCTCTGAGAGGTTTCGGCCTCTGGTCGGCCGACTACGTGCTCATCCGCGGACTTGCCCGGCCCGATGCCGTCCCGGTCGACGATCTGGGTATCCGCACGATAGTCGGGCGGCTGCTCGGCGACGGCAGCCGGGCTTCGGCCTCGGAGACGGCGGCACTGTTGGCTCCGTTCGCGCCGTACCGTGGGGTGGCCGCCTTCTACCTGCTTGTGGCTCAGAGGCTGGTGTAGGAGGCACGTGTATCGTCGCGGTGCCGACGCTGGAGCCAGTCCTCACTCCGACCGCACCGGTCTCGGCGAGGACGCGATACCTCTTGTCGCAGGGCGCTCCTAGACGGCCTTGACCGTGCGCGGTCCGGAGGGCGTGCCCAGGATGAGCAGGTCGGCGGGCCGCATGGCGAACAACCCCACGGTGACCACACCCGCGATGTCGTTGATGCGCTGCTCGAGCTCGACAGGTGCGGCGATGCGCAATCCGTGGACGTCCAAGATGAGGTTGCCGTTGTCGGTGACGAAGCCCTCACGGAGCGCCGGAAGGCCTCCCAGCTTCACCAGTTCTTCGGTCACGTAGCCGCGTGCCATAGGGATGACCTCCACCGGCAGCGGGAACGTGCCCAGCACGTCGACCAGCTTGCTGCCGTCGCAGATGCAGACGAATTTGCGCGCCACCGCGGCGACGATTTTTTCGCGCGTCAGCGCGCCGCCGCCGCCCTTGATCATCGCCAGATGGCGGGTGATTTCGTCGGCGCCGTCGACGTAGACCGGCAGGTCGGAGACGTTGTTCAGGTCGAGCACCTCGATGCCGAGTTTGCGCAGGCGCTGCGCCGACGCCTCGGAGCTGGCCACCGCGCCGTCGATCTTGTGCTTGATCTTGCCCAGCTCGTCGATGAAGCAATTGGCCGTCGAGCCGGTGCCGACGCCGACGATGCAGCCCGTGGGCACGTGCGCGATCGCCGCTTTTGCG
>CAIQPS010000167.1 GCA_903873715.1 uncultured Actinomycetes bacterium | reverse complement strand
GGACATCGGGGCTGATGACAATGGAATACGGGAGATCGAAGAGTCAGTGATGCTGAGATCACACAACGACTGAGTCTCGTTGCTGTCAAGATTGCTGTCAGTCAGGAGGGACTCCCGGTACTTTACCTAGGTAAAGTAGCTATTACCTGGGGTTTTAGGTGGCGGGACCCGGACTTGAACCGGGGACACCATGATTTTCAGTCATGTGCTCTACCGACTGAGCTATCCCGCCACGGTGCGCGGCCCGAGGGCTACGCCGTCTGCCTGGACGGCTCCGGGGATCCGGTGCCGCTTCTGCAGACTTCTGAGGCGGGAGCGACGGGGCTCGAACCCGCGACCTCCGACGTGACAGGCCGGCGCTCTGACCAACTGAGCTACGCCCCCGCGACAGGCTGAGAATTATCGCACCTTTGTTCAAGACAGGTGGGCGCAGCAGGTTTCGAACCTGCGACCCCCTGCTTGTAAGGCAGGTGCTCTCCCACTGAGCTATGCGCCCAGGCCCCAGCATGGGAAGTGCCCCCAGGGGAATTCGAATCCCCGCCGTCGCCTTGAAAGGGCGATGTCCTAGGCCGCTAGACGATGGGGGCACATTGGCGCTACCGGCGGGACGTGGCCACGTCCCGCGCGAAGCTTGGTGATGCTAACACGAACCAGCCCGGCCTACAACCTGTCTGCGCAGCAGTTTTTGCAGGTGCATCGGTTTTCGTCGTCTCCGCGTCGTGTGCTAGGCTTTTCCGGAGCATGAAGACATCACCGCGCAGCAGCGTCCTCATAGATCTGGCCGCGATCCGAAGCAACGTCGCCCGTCTGGCCTCCCTTCTCCGCCCCGGCACCCGCATGCTCGTGGCCGTCAAAGCCGACGGCTACGGCCATGGGACGCTCCCGGTGGCGAGGTCGGTCGTGTCGGCAGGCGCGTATGGCGTGGCGGTGGCCACGGCCGAGGAGGCGGTGGCTCTGCGCGACGCCGGCTTCGACGACATGGTCCTGGTGATGGGCCCCCTCTACAGCTTCGACCAGTTCGAGGAGATGGCCCGCCGGTACGTCGATTTCGCGGTGGTGAGCGACCACATGGCCCAGATGCTCCCCCAGCTCCGCGGCACGGGCCTGCACGCCAACGTCCATCTGAAGATCGACAGCGGCATGAACCGCCAGGGCCTGTTCCCGGCGGCGGTGGGCGGGTTCCTGGAATCCATACGAGGCATCCCCGAGATCGAGCTCACCGGCGTGATGACGCACTTCGCCTGCGTGACGGAGGACCCGGCCACCATCGACGCCCAACTCGAGCGTTTCTTGCCCGCCGTGGAGCAGGTGCGCCGTGAGTGGCCTGGCGTCACGGTCCACGCCGCCAACAGTGCGGCCACGGTCTACGCGCCCCACTCCCACCTCGACATGGTCCGGTGCGGGTGCGCCGTCTACGGCCTGGACCCCTGGCAGAAGGATGCGTCCGTCGAAGGTCTGGTGCCTGCGCTCTCTTGGAAGTCGCAGGTGGTTCTGGTCAAGCGGTTGACGGTCGGCGAGGGTGTCGGGTACGGCGGCACGTTCACGGCCGAACGGCCCACGGACATCGCCCTGGTCCCCATCGGATACGGGGACGGCGTCTTCCGGGCCTTGGGCAACACCGGGCACGTGCTTATAGGCGGCCGCCGCTATCCCATCGCGGGGCGCATCTCGATGGACTCGTTCGGTGTGGATGTGGGCACCGGCGGTGAGGTGCAGGTCGGCGACACGGTCACGCTCATCGGCGAGGATGGCGGCGAGCGCATCACCGTTGAGGAGATCGCGCAGCAGGTGGGCACCATCAACTACGAGATAACCTGCGATATCGCCCTGGACCGCAGCGAACGGCTGTTCCTGAACGAAGAGCCCCCGACCGGCGCATAGAGGCGCCGAAGTTCGGCCCCACCAGGCGGCCGGCGCTCAGCGGCGCCCGGCCTCCCCGCCTAGTACAGCCTCGAGCCGCACTTGCGGCAGAACCAGTCCCCCTCGTCGAACGGCGCTCCGCAGGCCGCGCAATGGTAGTCGCGCGCCTGGGCCTCGCCCGGCTCGATGGGAGCATCGCCCGCCTGCCCCGCGGCCGCACCGGGCCCGCCCGAGCCCGCATCCGCCGGGGGCCGCGCAGGCCCGCCCTGGCCACGAGGATAGCGGTCCCCGTCGGGCGGGAACGCCGGAGGATACATCTGCGGGTACGGCCTGCCCCAGGCCGGCCGGATGTCGAGACGGCTCTTGAGGTCCGCGACCCGCAGCCAGTAGACGATCCAGCACACCACTCCGGCCATCGGCAGGATCCAGCCGATGAAGGGCACCCATCCGATGATGAACGACGCCACCCAGAGGATGCCGGCCGTGAGGCCCACGTTGTATCCGAGGTCGCCGTCGACGTACCAGCCACGCGTGCGGTATTCGGCGGCCACCGAGTCCTTGACCTTGATCACCGTGTAGATGAACCAGCCCAGGTTGAAGACCGGGATGAAGTTAAGCCAGACATGACCGGGGGGCATCCGCCGGTTCTCCGGAGCCAGGTTGCTCAACAGCCCCTGAAGGTTCAGGAGGAAGAAGAACCAGGGCAGCAGGAACACACCGAGCATGATGATGACGGCCACACTGGCCAGCCATCCCCATCCCCAAAAGAGTCCCGATGCCACGTCCGTACCCAGTGGATGCCCCTTCGGTCAGACCTCTACAGCGCGTTCGCGCGGCGCCGTACGCCGGTGCGCCGCTATTTCTTGACTGCAGCCACCGCTTTGTCGCGGGCGGCGATGAGCATCTCGACGTCCGGCGCCTTGATGAAGTTGTTGCCCTGCAGCAGGTCGATGGCCGCGCGGGCATCCTTGATGTCCGCCAGCGTGGTGTCGTAGACCTCCTGCCAGGTGAGTTCCACCCGGGCCACGCCGTCCTTGATGGCCTGCATGGCCACGTCGGCGGCCTCCACGGCGAAGACCTCGGTCTCCTGCATGGTGGGCATGATGTAGTCCGGGTTGATGCCCTTCTTCTTATCGGCGTAGTTCGCCACGGCGTACGAGGCGGCGATGGCCATCTCGTCCGTGATCTTGCGGGCCTTCACCAGCAGGGCGCCCTTGAGGATGCCCGGGAAGCCCATGGAGTTGTTCACCTGGTTGGGGAAGTCGCCCCGGCCGGTCGCGACCACGTAGGCGCCCGCTTCTTTCGCGGCGTACGGGTAGATCTCGGGCACCGGGTTGGCGCACGCGAATACGATCGACTTCGGCGCCATGGTCTGGATCCAGGCCGGCTTGATGGTGTCCGGGCCGGGGGTCGAAGCGGCGATGATGACGTCGGCGCCCTTGAAGGCTTCTTCTTCGGTCATGACGCGCTTCGGGTTGGTCGTCGACGCGATCTCCCACTTGCGGTAGAAGGCCTTGTCGGCTTTCACGTCGTCGCGTCCGGGGTGCAGGCCGCCCTTGCTGTCGAACACGATCATGCGGTCCGGGTCGCCGCCGGCCATGAGGATGAGGCGGGCGGCGGTGCTGTTGGCCGCGCCGGCGCCCAACAGCACGATGTTGGCGTCTTTGAGCTCGCGGCCTGTCACGCGCAGGGCGTTGATGAGGCCGGCCAGGGTGACGCTCGCGGTCCCCTGGGCATCGTCGTGCCACACCGGGATCTCGCACTCTTCGCGGAGCGTGTCCAGGACCTTGAAGCAGTTGGGCTGGGAGATGTCCTCGAGGTTGACGGCGCCGAAGCTCGGCTGGACCATCTTGACGAAGTCGATGATCTTGTCGGCGTCGTGCTTGCCCTCTTTGTTGTAGCTGTCGATGCACAAAGCCACGCCATCGACGCCGCCCAGGTATTTCATGAGGAAGGCCTTGCCCTCCATGACGCCCAGGCCCCCGGGAGGCGTGACGTCGCCGTCGCCGAGCACGCGGGTGGAGTCGGAGACCACGGCCACCAGGTTGCCCCGGTTGGACAGGTCGAAGGAGGCGTCCTGGTTGTCGCGGATGGATGTCGAGACCATCGACACGCCGGGCGTGTAGTACACGTTGAACCAGTTGAAGCCGTAGATGCCGGCCTTCGGCATGGTGACGACCTTGCCGCGATAGTACTTGTGGACGCTGGCCGCCAGCTCTTTGAGGAAGAGGGTCTGAGCCTTGGCCCTCTGCTCGGGCGTGAAATCGTCGGGGAAGTACGAGCCGAGGTCGGAAAGGCTGAGATCCGGTGTCTTCATGATGAATGCTCCTGGAGCTGGATGATGAGGACTTGGTATTTGAATATCATAATACCGCCCGCATGCGGCTCAGCGCTATCGCAGGCGCTCGGCGAAGCCGCGGTTCCCACCTGTCGACAGCCGCCCGGTGCTTTCCGGGGGCCGGGGCTTCGTTTTTCAGCAGCCTTTCTAGTACGATTCTGCAATGGCACCCGGCGAAGACAGCAAGTACGTCATCGAGGATGGGCACGACGTCGTGACGGCGGTGACCCCTGTCGTACAGAAAGCCATGGACCGGGTCGTGAAGGCCATCTTCCTCTGGGCCATCCCCCACTGGCTGCGCCCCAACTACTTCACCTGCCTGCGCTTCGCGCTCATCCCGGTGGTCATCGTGCTCATCGAACTCGACTATCCCTGGTGGGGGCTCGGAGTGCTGGCCGCCGCCGTGTGCACCGATTTCATCGACGGGGCCATGGCCCGCACCCGCAACCAGATAACAGTGCTCGGCACGTACATCGACCCTGTGGCCGACAAGCTGCTGGTGGGAGTCGTGCTCGGCTGGATCGGTTACCAGTACGTGGTGGTGGACATCATCATGGCCTTCATCCTGCTGGAGCTCACCCTGTCGGCCATCGGCGCGAGGATCCTGCTGCGGACGGGCAGCGCCCGGCCGTCGAACGCGTTCGGTAAGAGCAAGATGATCGTCCAGAGCGTGGTGCTGTTCGTCTTCCTCGTCTCGGCGATACTCGACCTCAAGACCCTCAAGACGGTCGCCCTGGACCTGCTGTGGCTGGCGCTGGCGCTGGCCCTCGCTTCGGGCATCCTGCAGATGCAGGGAGTCCTCAAGAAGAAGCACGAGCAGAAGGCCGCGGCGCAGGAGTAGCAGGACGGCGGCGCGGCGCCTCGCGCCGGGGGATCGGCGCCGGCGGCGCGGCACTTCTAGGATCGCTGCCCCACCAGTCTGGCCCAGTCCGCCAGGGCCCGCAGGAACAGCCCCAGCCGCTCCCTGATCGCCTCGTCGGTGAGGCGGCCGGCGGCGTCGAAGACCTCCCCGGCCCGCGGCACCCGCAACTCTGGTTGCAGCATGGCGTAGGAGTCGGTGAAGACGAACATCTGCCGCAGCGCCAGTTGGCTGCGCATCGTGCCGCTCTCCCCGCTCGAGCAGCCCATGATGCCGATGGGCTTCTGCCGCAGACAGCAGGTCTTGGGCGGGCGGGAGGCCCAGTCGAGGGCGTTCTTGAGCACGCCGGGGATGGAGTAGTTGCATTCCGGCGTGGCGATGAGGAAGGCGTCCGCGGCTTCTATCTGCCGCTTCAGGCGGGCGACCGGCTCGGGATCACCGGCAGCGCGCAGGTCGTCGTTGTAGAGGGGCAGGTCATCGATGCGGCCCGTCTCCAAGGTGACACCCGGCGGCAGCATCTCGGCCGCCGCGCGCAGCAGGGCCATGTTGTAGGAGCCGGCGCGCAGGCTTCCGGAGATGCCGAAGATATGGAGATCGGCGGCACCCATCGCGCTCCCTCCCCTGCTACTTCCTGCGCTTCTCGAGGAAGGCCGTCATCCGCGCCACCCGGTCTTCATCGAACGACAGCGCCCAGAGGGACGCCTCGATCTCGCACCCCGTCTTCACGTCGACATCAAGGCCGGCGCGGATGGCCCGCTTGGTGAGCCGCACCGCGCTCTTGCCATTGGCGGCGATGGCCTTGGCGGTCCTCATGACCTCGTCCCAGAGGGCCTCGTGCGGCACCACCTTGTTGACCAGACCCATGTCGGCCGCCTCTTGGGCGTCGATCATGCGGCCGGTGAGCATGAGTTCCATCGCTCTTGGGGCGCCGATGGCACGGGGCAGCCGCTGGGTACCGCCGAAGCCGGGGGTGATACCGAGCCCGACTTCGGGCGCCGCGAACTTGGCCCGCTCGGAGGCGATGCGGATATCGCAGGAGAGGACCACTTCGGTGCCGCCGCCCAACGCGAAGCCGTTGACGGCGGCGATGGTGGGCTGCGGCAGGTTCTCGAGCTTGTCGAACACCCGGTGCGCCCGCGTGGAGAGCGCGTAGGCCGTGGCCGGCTCCATGTGCTGCATCTCGGAGATGTCGGCCCCGGCGACGAACGACTTGTCCCCCGCCCCGGTCACTATGACCACGCTCACGCTGTCGTCCGCGGCGATCTCGTCGAGCACCGGCTCCAGTTCGATGAAGACCTGGGTGTTCAGCGGGTTGAGGACCTCAGGCCGGTTGATGGTCACCGTGCAGATGTCGCCATCCCGAGATGTTGTCACCACTGCCATGAGTGCCCTCCATTCACGTTCGCACCACACATCTACAGTAACAGCGGGGCGCCGGTTCGTGGCCGGCGCCCCGTCATCGCGCTACTTGGTGTCCTACTTCGGATCGGCCGAGGTGGCTCTAGTACTCGTAGAACCCCCGCCCGGTCTTGCGGCCGAGATACCCGGCACGCACCATCTTCTTGAGGAGCGGGCACGGCCGGTACTTGCTGTCCCCCGTCTCCTTGAAGATGTTCTCGATGATGGCCAGCGTGACGTCCATGCCCACCAGGTCGGCCAGCTTGAGCGGGCCCATCGGGTGGTTGGCGCCGAGTTGCATGGCGGCATCGATGTCGTCACGGCTGGCGACGCCCTCCTGGAGGACGAAGGCCGCTTCGTTGATCATCGGGAAGAGGATGCGGTTGACCACGAAGCCCGGGGCCTCCGACACCGTCACCGGCGTCTTGGCGATGGAGGTCGTGAAGTCGACGCACGCCTTGACCGTCTCGGCGCTGGTGCCGGCGCCCGCGATGATCTCCACCAGGGCCATTGCCGGCGCAGGGTTGAAGAAGTGCAGGCCGATGAAGCGGTCGGGCCGCTTGGTGGTGGCCGCCAGCTCCGAGATGCTCAGGCTGGACGTGTTCGAAGCCAGGATGGTCGTGGCCGGGCAGGCCGCGTCCAGGGCTTCGTAGAGCGTCCGCTTCCATTCCATGCGCTCGGCGATGGCTTCGATCACCAGGTCGGCGTCTTTGACGTCGTCGGTGTCCTGGACGTTGACCGCGCCCTTGATCTTGGCGACGATCTCCGCCGGGCGGGCCGGATCGAGCTTGCCCTTCTCCACCGCTTTGGCGAGGGTCTTGTTGATGATGGCGAAACCGCGCTGGACGAACTCCTCGTTGATGTCCCCGAGGACGACGTCATACCCTGCTTCCGCGATCACCTGGGCGATGCCGGCACCCATGGTGCCGGCGCCGACTACCACTATCTTCTTCATATGTGTGTCGCCCCGCTCCGCCGCTACTTCTTGAGGATGACGGCGGCGTTGTTGCCGGCCGCTCCATACACTTCGGACATACCGACCTTGGCACCCTGCACCTGGCGGTCACCGCAGACGCCGCGCAGCTGGAGCACCATCTCGTAGAGCTGGGCGAAGCCCTGAGCCATGGTCGCTTCGCCGAAGCTGGAGAAGCCGCCCGACGGGCAGACCGGGATACGGCCGCCGATGGCCATGTCGCCGCGGTCGAGGCAGGCGCACGCTTCGCCTTCCTTGCAGAAGTCCATGGTCTCGAAGTACTGGAGCACGTGCCACGCGCTGTTGTCGGGCAGTTCCACGAAGTCGATGTCGTCCGGGCCCACGCCGGCTTCATCGTACGCGCGGTGCGCCGCCACCCAGCTCTCGCTGATGACCGGCACGCCCGGTTTCGGGTTGATGCTCACGACCGGGATACGGGCGGTCGGGTCGCCGTAGAGCGGGCTGCCCAGGGCCGACGCGATGATCTCGATCGGCTTGGTGGTGAACTGCTTGGCCTTCTCTTTGGAGCAGAGGATGGCCGCGCCGGCGCCGTCGGAGGTGGCGCAGATCTCGTACAGGCGGAGCGGGTCGGTGACCATCGCCGAAGCGAGGACTTCCTCGACGCTGAATTCGCGCTGATAACGGGCTTTGGGGTTCAGCTTGCCGTGCTTGCTCAGCATGACCTTGACTTTGGCCAGATGCTCTTCGGTGTCGCCGAACTTGGCCATGCGCTTGCGCATCTCGAGGGCCCAGTAGACCGGGTTCGGGAGGCCGAGGTTCCAGCGGAGGGTGTCGTCCGACGGGACCGGCTCTTCGTGGTACACCGGCAGGGCCGGGAAGAAACCTTTGGCCGATTTGTCGGAGCTGACGGCCAGCACCATCTCGGCAGCGCCGGAGGCGACAGCCATGGCGGCCACGGTCAGCATGGTGCCGCCGGTGGCGCACGCGTTGTTCACGTTGACTACGGGGATGCCCCGGTTGCCCATGACCTCTTCGGTATAGGTACCGGAGTAGATGCCCTTACGGCCGCCCCAGAGCTGGGAGCCGGACACGATGAAGCCGATGTCCTTCCAGGACACGCCCGCGTCCTTCATGGCTTCTTCGATCGCGTCTTTAGCCATCGCGGTCCACGGCTTGTCGGGGAACTTGCCCCACGGGTGGAGACCCACACCGATGATCGCAACATCCTTCATATTCTCATCACACCTTTTCTGGTAGTGGTGGCGTCTTTGTCAGCAGAAAACGGGACCTTAGACGGCCTTGAACTTCCAGGCGATGACTTCGTCGCCCGTCTTCTTGGTGTAGATGGTGCCGACGGTCACTTCCACATCCATGCCGATCTTGACCTGCTCGGCGGTGACGCCTTCCATCATGCCGATGATGGTGATGCCTTCCGGGAACTCCACGGCCGCGCACACGATGGGCTCGTAGGGCTCCTGGGTGACGAACGGCGTCGGCGGCGGGTAGTTCATGACGGAGTAGTTCTCAACCTTGCCCTGGCGGCTCAGATTGGTGGTCTCCACGTCCTTGCCCACGCACTCGGGGTTGTGGCACGTGAAGCTCTTGGGGAAGAAATAGGTGCCACATGATTTGCAGTGCGTGACGATGAGGCTCGGCTTGCCTTCCGACATGTCGAACAGGTTCTCACCTATCAGCACTTGCTTGTTCTCTGCCACGTAGACCTCCGTTTCGCTTGTCGCTCGAGGCCCTCCGGCGGAGCGCCTCTATCGCGGAATTTCTCTCGTATGCGGCCGGCCGGCTGCTAGCCGACGACCTTGCGCGCCCTCATGTCGGCGATCTGTTCGGCCGTGTAGCCCAGGCTCGCCAGCACGTCGTCGGTATGCTCGCCGAGCGCCGGGACGTACGACTGGATGGACGCCTGATCCTGGACGAACCGGATGGGCTCGTTGATGAGCTTGAGCTTGCCCAGACCCGGCTGATCGATCTCGGAGAAGAAGTTCATGGCCGCGGCCTGCGGGTCGTCGATGACGTCGTACGGCGACAGGATGGGGCCGTACATCAGGTTGTTCTCGCGCAGGCGGACTTCCCATTCGGCGTACGTACGATGGGTGAACTCTTCGAGCAGCATGGGCTTCAGTACGGCGCGGTGCTCCTGGCGGAGGGCCGTGGTCTGGAAGCGCGGGTCCTCAGCGAGGTCCGGCCGGTCGAGGGCCTTGGTGAACCTGCCCCAGAAGGCGGCGCCGGTCGGGTCGGAGGCGGCGGCATACCGGTCGCCCGCAGTGAGTTGCAGCCAGCGGTCGTCCTTGGTCTTGTAGACGTCGTAGAACGGGTTGTCCGACTTCGCCGGGTCGACGATGCGGAGCGGCAGGCCCATGACGGCGTCCATGATGTCGGCGCCGACCATCCACACGCCGGTGTGGTAGAGGTTGAACTCCACCTTCTGGCCCCTGCCGGTCTTCTCCCGGTTATAGAGAGCCGCGGCGATGCCGCCGAAGATCTGCATGGAAGACACCCGGTCGATGATGCCCGGCCGCGAGGTGGGCGGCAGCATGCCCGGGGAGGTGAGCATGTACTGGATACCGGAGCGCGCCCAGCCGGCCGCGAAGTCGTAGCCCGGCATGTCCTTGTCCGGCCCCATGGTGCCGTAGGCGGTCACGATGCCGTAGATGATCCTCGGGTTGACGGCCGCGATGGACTCGTAGTCCATGCCCAGCTTGATGAGGGCTTCCTGCCGGTAGTTGGTCAAGAAGACATCGGCGTCCTTGACCATGTCGTAGACGACCTTCTGGCCGTCGGCGTCTTTGAGGTTGATGCACATGGCCCGTTTGCTTCTGTTGTGAAGATAGAAGCCCGGGTTGACTTCCGAACCGCGGAACACGCGAGACTGGTCGCCGGTGAGGGGCTCGACCTTGATGACGTCCGCGCCGCAATCGCCCATGATCGAGGACGCTGCCGGGATCGCCACGACGTGTCCGACCTCGACGACCTTCACACCATCCATCACTCCCGGCATGCTTTCCTCCTACCTAGAAGTATTCAGCCCACTTTCCGGGCATTTTTTACGGGGATTCCGTAGCAGAGCAGGCGGAATGGTCCACCCGGCGGACCCATTATACAACAGGCCCTCCCCTGGACCGCCGCCTTTTTGGTATTTCCGTACCAAATTTGTGTAAAGCGGATATCGAGCCGCCTTCCGCCCGGCTCAGCGTGCGATATCATCGACACATTCGCGACTTCAGCAACCCGCATCGAGAGGGGTTTCCATGGCCGATAACTACGAATTCATCATCTACGAGAAAGCGGACCGGGTGGCCTGGATCACCCTCAACCGCCCTGAGGCGATGAACGCTCAGAGCGACGGCCTGCGCGCCGAGTTGGTGGATGCGCTCGAGAACGCTTCCGTGGACGACGATGTGTTCGTGGTGGTCATCACCGGGTCGGGCGATAAGGCCTTCAGCGCGGGTGCCGACGTGGCCCAGTACGTCTCCCGGGTCCCCTCCTATGTCGTGTCCCAGAAGTACGTCACCCGGCCGTTCGAGCTCATCCGCAACATGACCAAGCCGGTCGTGTGCATGGTCAACGGCCTGGCGCTCGGCGCCGGCTGCGAGCTCATGATCTCCTGCGACATCATCATCGCGGCGGACGACGTCAAGCTCGGCCAGACCGAAGTGCGCGTGGGCCTCATCCCCGGTGGCGGCGGCACCCAGGTGCTCCCGCGCATCGTGGGCGAGAAGAAGGCCAAAGAACTCATCTTCACCGGCGCCATGATCAGCGCCGAAGAGGCCATGCACCTAGGCATCGTCAACCAAGTGGTGCCGCGCGAGCAGCTCCGGGAAGCCACCCAGAAGATGGTCGATTCCCTGCTGCGGAACAGCCCGGCCATCATCGGCCTGGCCAAGATCGCCATCAACCGCTCGCTGGAAGTCCCGCTGCAGGCCGGCATGAGCTACGAGCGCGACCTGTTCGCTCTGGCCTTCAGTTACGAGGACCAGAAAGAGGGCGCCCGCGCCTTCCTCGAGAAGCGCAAGCCGAACTACAGCGGGAAGTAGCACCTACGTGCAGCGAGTGTGTGCCTGGTGCGGAAAGCAGCTCGGCGAGGTCGCCGGAGAAGACCCGGCGGCACCGGTCACGCACGGCATCTGTGACGAGTGCAACCGGTTCATCTGGGCGAGTGAGCCCGGCTCGCTCCGCACGTTCCTCAACATGCACGAGCAGCCCGTGGTCTGCGTGGACTCCGACTGCAGGGTCATGACGGCCAACGACCCCGCTTGCGCCGCCCTCGGCAAGGTCAGTTCCGAGGTGGGCGACCTCCTGTTCGGAGAGGTGGTCCTCTGCCCCTACGCCCTAAAGGAGCCTGGATGCGGGCAGCACGAGCACTGCCTGGCCTGCACCGTGCGGACCATGGTGAACCGGACGTTCGAGACCGGCGCGGGCGTCGAGCGGCAGGCGGCCTACGTCGACCGGACTCTGGAGAGCGGAGACATCCAACGCCTCAATCTGGTGCTGTCGAGCGAGCAGGTGGACGGCGTCGTGCTCGTGCAGATCGACGGCATAGAGGTGGAAGAGAGCGGCACCCCGGGGCTGCGCACCGTCGCGGACACCGCGCTACCTGATGACGGCGGTGCGCACGACCTGCCCGAGGGCGAGGTCTAGACGCCCTCCCCGTCCCGGAGGACGCAGGACACGCCCTCCCCTCTGAAGCCCCGGTAGAAGCACTCGTTGCACGAGCGGCACCGGGACGCCCGCCGCTCCCCCCGGGCCCACCGTGCGACCAGATCGGGCTCGCAGATGAGCGGGCGGGACAAGCCGATGTAGTCCACCGCGCCGCTCGCGACGAGGCGCTCCGCCTCGGACAGCGTGCGGACCCCTCCGACCAAGATCACGGGGATGTCCAGACTCTGCCTGAGCCTTGCGGCCGCCTTGGCATAGTAGGCCCCACGGTGGCCCCGCAGCGCCTCCCCCGTGCGGACCGAGCGGTAGTCCCCCGACAATGAGGTACCGCCGCTCACCTCGATGGCGTCCACGCCGGCCGCGCGTACGAAGGCGGCCGTCACCAGCAGATCGTCCACTGTCGCGCCGCCGGGCAGGAAGTCCTCCGAGTTCAGCTTGATCAGCACCGGGAAACCGGCGCCGACCGCCGCGCGCCCGGGCGGCGGCGCGCGCGAACTGCGAGGGAAGGCCCTCGATCTGGGCGGCGGTCATCTCCTCCCCGCTGAGGCCGATATCGGCCGGCGGCACGGAGGGGCCGTACGGCCCCCGGCCGGCGGAGCCGCCGGGGCCCCCGAGAGCGACAGGACGGTTGGCCATCAGCCCGGCGTGCGATATCTGCAGAGCCGCCTTGCCTCCGGCGTCATGGACGGCGGCGGCCAGCCGTGCCAGTCCCGGGATCATCGCGTCATCGTGAGCTCCCAGTTGCTGGTCACCCAGCCCGCCGGCGGGATCCACGAAGGCGTGCCCACTTATGACCAGGCCGATACCGTTCCGGGCCAGTCCCCCATAGAGGTCTTCGAGGGCACGTGTGGCGGAGCCATCCGCAGCGGCACGGCCTTCCCAAGTGGCTGAACGGACAAAACGGCCGGCAAGAGTCATCCCGGCAAGGTCGCGCGGCGCGAACAGCGACCGGCTATCCGGCGCCGAGGGTCTCCTTGACGCGGCGGACGAGGGCGGCGGGGGCGAAGGGCTTTTCCAGGTAGCTGACATCGGCAGCCAGTCTACCCGCTTTCGCTATCAGTTCCTTCGGGTAGCCCGACATGAAGATGCACTTGGCGTCCGGATGCTCACCCTGGACCATCTTCGCGACGGCGTCACCCTGAGCTTCACCGGGCAGAACGACATCCGTCAACAGCAGGTCGATGTGGACCCCCGGCTCGCCTGCGACGACCGCCGCCTCGGCGCCGTCGCTGGCCACCAGCACCTCGAACCCCTGCTGGCGCAGCACCCGCGCGGCCAGGCCTCGCACGGCCGGCTCATCCTCGACTATCAGGATGGTGGCCCGCTCCCTGCCAAACGCTTGAACGGGCCGGGAGACCGCCCGCGCCTTCTGCGTCGACGACGCCGCGCCGGTCTCGGGGACGCTGGGGAGCAGGATGGTGAAGACCGTGCCCGCCCCGGGTTCGCTCTCCACGGTGATCTTGCCGCCGCTCTGCGCGACGATGCCGTACACGGTGGCCAGCCCGAGCCCAGTGCCCTCTCCGACCTTCTTGGTGGTGAAGAACGGTTCGAATATCCGCTCGAGTGTGTCCGGCTTCATGCCTGTGCCCGTGTCGGCGACGGTGAGACGCATCCAGGGCGCCCCTTGCCACTTGATCTTGCTCGTGTCGATCATGAGCCGGCCACCCCCCGGCATGGCATCACGGGCGTTGACTGCGAAGTTGACCAGTATCTGGCTGAACTGCCCCGGATCGACCTCCACGGCACCCGCGTCGCGGGCCAGCCGGTAGACCAACTCCACGTCTTCGCCCAGCGTCCGGCGAAGGAGGGCCTCGGATTCCTTGATGAGGTCGTTCGCGCTGACGATCCTGGGCTGCCGCGGTTGCCGGCGGGAGAACGCCAGTATCTGGGAGGTGAGCTCTTTGGCCCTCACCGCGGCGTTCTTGATCTCCATTAGGTCCGAGCGCACCTCGTCCGGCCGGCTCAGATCCCCGCTCAGGAGCAGGTCTGAATAGCCGAGGACCGCCGTCAGCAGGTTGTTGAAATCATGGGCGATGCCGCCCGCCAACCTGCCGATGGCCTCCATCTTCTGCGCCTGCTGCAATTGCTCGTCGCGCAGCCGGATCTCCTCCTCCGCCTTGATCCGGTCGGTCACGTCGGCTATGAAGACGAGCGAACTGGGCTCACCCTCGTACGAGAGGGGGACCGCAGATGCCTCGACCTCGACATGGCGACCGTCCAAGGCGACCATGGTCGAGCGGAGCGACGGGACCGGGCACTGGTCTTTCACCGACTGGATCCGCTGGCTCACGATCTGCTTGTAGTCGGGGTGCGTCACATCGAGGACCCTGTTGCCGACGAGCGTCCGGGTGGGCGTCTCCCTGTAGAGCGCGCGGGCGGCCCGGTTCGCATAGCGATAGACACCGCCGGTATGCACCACGATCGCGATAGGGGCCTCCTCGACGAGGGTGCGGAAGCGCTGCTCGCTCGCCCTCAACTCCTCGGCGCTGCGTTTGCGAGCGGTGACGTCGTTGAGCGTGACCACCATCCGATCCGCGACGAAGGCGGCGTACAGCTCGCAGTCCAAGACCGTCCCGTCCGCGCACGTGACCTGGTACTCGCCGCCGTTGACTGCGGTGCCCAGGGATCGGCGGGCCCGCTCGACGACGAACTCCCACTCCTCGGCGACTTTGTGGCGGTATTCGCGGTCCGGATAGGCAGTGCGGTACCACTCCCGTGCGGTGGACACCTTGAACCCCAGGAGAGCTTCCGCGCTCTTGCTCCAGTATTCGACCGCGGAACTTTCCGTGTCGACGACCGCCATCGGGAACGGGGCGGCATCCAGTACGGCCCGGAGTTGTTCCCGGCTCCTTCGCAGCGCCTCTTCTTCCGCCATACGCTCACTTATGTCCCGGATGACCGCCAGATGGAGCACGCAGCCATCGGTCTCGAAGTGGCTGGTGTTCAATTCCACCGGGAAGGGAGTGCCGTCCTTCTTGCGGTGCCAGCGCAGCGCGATATGCGCGATGTCGTCGCGTATCGCCTGCCGCGTCTTCTCGGGCTCTGCGGAGAAATCGGGAGCGGTCAGCGCCGGCCATTCGTCATGCGAGTATCCGTACAGTGCGCAGGCCCGAGCGTTCGCGGCGAGGACCCGCGTGTCGCCGTCCATGACGATGACGGCATCGGCGACCTGCTCGAACAGCCGCTGGAATTTCTCTCCGGTCTGCCTCAGTTCTTGTTCGGCCAGCACCCGGGCGTGAGCATCGATGACCACGCCGTCGATGAAGCGGAGTTCCCCCTTCTTGCCGAACGCCCCCTGCCCCTTCTCCCACACCCAGATGGGCTCGCCGTCGGCGCGCACCAGCCGGTAGTCGACCTGATAGGGCCTCCGTGCCGCGAGCGCCGCTTGGATCTCATCCCACACCCGCTCGCGGTCATCAGGGTGGATGAGGTCGGCGTAGGCTCTGCAGCCGGGTCCCTGGAAATCGGCGGCGTCATGCCCGGACAGGGCTCTGAGACCTTCGCTGAGGTAGAGCATGGTCCACGCACGGTCGTTGAGGCAGCGGAATGCGACCCCGGGCAGGTTCGCAAGGACTGCGTCGAGGATCGAGTCGTTGGAAACGAGTAGATCGCGGACCTCTGGGTCAAACGGCACCTGAGTGAGCTTCACGGTAGGCAGCCCCCTCCACAAGGGTTGTTTCCGTTCTCACTAGGACTTCTCGGCACTCACTGAGAAGTCCTTCACTCACGGTAGCGCGAATGCGCGCTGTTATGTGGGCGCAGGCTACTCTACGACTATGAGATTCCTATAGACCTCGCCGGCCGCAGTGGAAGCGATGGCCTCGTTGATCCTGGAGAGCGGATATCTGCCCGAGACCAGCGAATCCAGGTCGTAACGCCCCTCCTGGTACAGACTGATGAGCGCCGGGACGTCCAACTGGGGCCGAGTAGTGCCCATGCAACAGCCTGTGACCGTCTTCTCCGAGAAGGCCAGTTCGAATCCCGATATCGAGAAGAGCGGCTGCTCGAACGGCGGCAGACCGACCATCACGGCCTTGCCGTCCCGGCAGAGCATGCCCCAGGCCTGCTGGAGGGCCTGGGAATCCCCCACCGCCACGATGGCGTATTCCACCCCACGCCCGCCGGTGATGGCCTGCACCGCCGCCACAGGGTCCGTGCCGACCGAGTTGACGGTATGGGTGGCCCCGAACTGCCTGGCCCGCTCCAGCTTGGAATCGCGGATATCCACGGCGATGACCGGATCCGCGCCGGATACGCGTGCCCCTTGGATGGCGTTGACACCGACTCCGCCCGCGCCGATGACGGCCACGCTGCTGAACGGCGGGACCTTCGCCCGGTTGACCACCGCGCCGAAGCCGGTCGTCACCCCGCAGGCGAGCATGCAGGCGAGGTCGAGCGGGAAGCTCTCGGGCAGCTTGACCAGTTGCGACTGGTGGACCAGTACATACTCGGCGAACCCACCGACCCGGGCCTTGTTGATGACCTTGCGGCCCCGCGGGTCGAGCAGGGCGTCGTCGGTGTCGAAGGTGGTCTTGGTGACGCAGAGGTGGGATCGGCCGGTGGCGCAGTAGACGCACTCTCCGCAGTGCTCGAGAAGGCTCACCACTACCGGGTCGCCCGCAGCGAACGCGGATACGGCGCAACCGGTCTCCGCCACGCGGCCGGCGGTCTCGTGGCCGCCCACGAAGGGCAGGCCTCCCTCGAAGTCCCCGTTCATGTCGTGCAGGTCGCTGTGGCAGATGGCGGTGTAGGCGACTTTCACCAGGACCTCGTCCGGGCGGGGCGCCCGCATCTCGAGGTCCTCGATGACCAGAGGCTTACCGAACTCGTAGCAGACAGCGGCCTTCACGTTCCCCCTCCTTGGAATGGCTCTCTAGGCGCGACGGACCGGGCAACTCGGATGAGCGGCCCGGTCCGCGTCGGTGATACTCCTGCGCCGGCGCCGCAGGCGCCGGCGGTCATCGCTATCCGGCGATGGGCGGCATCCCGGCTTCGGCCCGGGCTTCGTTGATGTGCTTGAGCACGGCCTCGTCGATGGACATCAGCTTGAAACCGAAGTCCTCCTCGGCCCGCTTGGAGCTCACCAGCCACGGCAGTTCGCAATCCTCCGGCTGGTCGCCGAAGGTGATCTGCGCGTCCGGGATGTACTTCTTGACCGAAGCCGCGAAGTCTTTGAGCGTCACGGCCGGGCCGCCCAGGTTGTACGCCGGGTGCGGCGACGAGTCGGCTTTCAGAGCCATGGCTGTGAAGTCGCCCACCTCGTCCGAGAGGATGGTGGAGAACTTCCAGTCGCCCGTGCACTCCAGGTGCACCGGCTGGCCGACCGCCGGCAGCGACACGATGTTCGAGAACCAACGCACGAAGATCGGGTCCTTGCCGCCGTGGCCGTAGCCGATGCAGGGCCGCAGAGCGGTGGACTTGATGCCGTACAGCTCGTCGTACTGGGCGGCGAACACCTCGGCAAGGCACTTGGCCAGCGCGTAGACGCTCCCCGGGTACGGCATGAGACGGTCGTCCTCGACGATCTCGTGGTCGTCACCGTAGTCTTTCTGCTCGCCGTACACCGTCTCCGAGCTCGCGAACACCAGACGCTTGATGCCCAGGATACGCGCGGTCTCGAAGAAGTTGGCCATCCCCTGCAGACCGATCTTCATGTTGAGCCAGGGCATGGGGTCCTTGGAGAGGATCATCGCCCAGTTCACCATGCGATCGATCTTGTTGTCGCTGGCGGCAGCCAGCAGCATCTGCAGGTCGGAGATGTCGCCGCGGACGTACTTGAACTTCTCTTTGTACGGCTCGATGCGCTTGTAGAAGAGGGCGTCCGGCGGCTGGACGTCGTAGGTGACGACCAGTTCGCAATCGGGGTCGCGCAGCAGGGCCAGCGCGGACTTCTTCCCGAAGAGGCCGGCGCCTCCGATGATCAGGACCCTCATTTCGCGAACTTCGCTTTCTTCTTGAGCACCTCGCGCACCGACACGGCGATGTCGTCGGCGCTGAGGGCGAAGTGGTCCATGAGCTCGTCGCGCTCGGAGGTGATGAGACCGGATTGGCCGAACTCGTCCTCGATGCCGACCTTGACCAGCGGGGTGGGCAGGTTCTCGCAGAGGCAGCAGGCCACCGCGTCGCCCAAGCCGTTGATGTCGCTCGAGTTCTCGGCGGTGACGATGGCGCCGGTGCGGGCCGCGGCGGCGATGATGGCTTCCTCATCGAGCGGCTTGAGGGTGCTCATGTTGAGCACGCCTACGTCCAAGCCTTCCTTCTCGAGGATGTCGACCGCTTTGATGGCCTCGGTGACCATGTAGCCGGTGGCGATGATGGTGGCGTCCTTGCCGTCGCGCAGCGAGTAGGCCTTGCCGATGTCGAACTGGTAGTCGTCGGTGAAGATGGTGAACGGGTTGGGGCTCATCTCCATCTTGACCGCGCACGGGCCGATGTACTGCATCATGGCCGTGGTGGCCTTCTCGGCCTCCACGGAGTCCGCCGGGTTGATGAGTACCATGTTCGGCAGGTTGCGGAGGCTGCCCCAGCCTTCGATCGTGGCATGGGACACGCCGACCTCGCCCCAGATGCCCTCGCGGGCCAGGAACTTCACGTTGAAGCGGTCCACCAGGATGCTCTGCCGGATCTGGTTGTAAGCCCGGCCCATGCTGGCGAACAGGAAGTTGTAGGTCACCGGGACGAAGCCCTCGGCGGCCAGACCGGCCGCCACACCGGTGGCGTTCTGCTCGGCGATGCCGCACTCGATCATGCGGTCGAACATGTTGTCGGTGAACCACTCGATCTCGGGGAACTGCATGTCCTCGAGGATGGCGATGGCTTTGGGGTTGTCGATGAAAGCCTGTTTGATGGCTTTGCCGATCCCCTTGCCCGTCATCGCGGGCGCGCCGATCGACACATACTTATTCCACGTTGCCATACTTGGCTCTCCCTTCCGCCACGCCCTTCTTCATCTCGTCTCCACGGCCGAGGTGCATGTGCAGCTCTTCCCAGTTGGAGACCCCGCGCCCTTTGACGGTGTGGGCGATGATGGCCTTGGGTTTGTTGTCGCCGTACTGCTTGTGCACCAGGTCGAGCACATCCAGGAGCTGGCGGATGTCGTGGCCGTCCACTTCGTAGACGGTCCAGCCGAAGGCCTTGAACTTGTCCGCCAACGGCTCGATGGGCATGATGTCGTTCGTCGGCCCGTCGAGCGACCACTTGTTGTAGTCGACGATGGCGATGAGGTTGTCCAGCTTGAACTTGGACGCGAACATGAGGCCTTCCCAGACCTGGCCCTCGTGCAGTTCGCCGTCACCCATGATGACGTAGGTGCGGAACTTCGGGTTGTAGCGCACGATGTACCGCGGCAGGAAGGTGTCTTCCCGGGAGGGCGGGTTCAGCTTGATCTTCAGCTTCTCGGCGAGGGCGAGGCCGTTCGCGAACGAGATGCCCTGGCCCAGCGAACCACCGGAGAAGTCGATGCCCGGCGTGCACCAGCGGTCGGCGTGACCCTGGAAGGGCGACGCGTAGCAGTAGTAGGTGCCGAGCTGCTCCTCGGAGTACATGCCCAGCTCCACCAGCGCCGCGTAGATGGCCTCGCAGCAGTGGGCTTTCGACATGATGACCCGGTCGCGCTCGGGCCAGTCCGGGTTCTTGGGATCGAACTTGATGTGATGGAAGTACAGGGCGGTGACGATCTCCATCACCGACATTGTGCCGCCCACGTGACCCTGGTTGAACGTGCAGAACTGGGTCAGGCAGTGGTCGGTCATCTTCTTGGCCCTGGCCTCCAGTTCCTGGATGAGGGCGTCGCTATGACTCATGGGTGGCCCGCCTTTTGATCTCGATCTTCACGGAATCCGTGGAGAGCGCGGCCCCGCAACGCGGGCACTTGTTGCCGTAGTCAGCCAGGACGGCCGACTCGTCGGGGATGGCGCGCATGTACAGCCGGCGCTTGATCTCCTCCCCGAAGTAGAGCAGCATGCCGCAGCTGCCGCATTTGATGGTCTCACTCATTCTGATACCTCACTTTGGGCGACCTCGCTTTGCGCCGCTGTTTGGGGGGTTTCGCGACAGACCTGGGCCGGGATGCGGCTCAGGGCTTCACCAGGATCTTGATGTCCGTGCTGGTCTTCCGGCTCGCCAGCGCTTTCGCGATGTCCTCGATCGGCACGATCTGCGTGATCATGGGCTCGAGGTCGAGCTTGGACAGCAGCTTGAGCGACCGCGGGAAGACGTAGGGCGCAAGCATGGTGGTCCGGATGGTCAGCTCGTTGCCGAACATCTGGAACGGCCGCACCGGCACGGTGGCATCCTCGTGGTAGGCGCCTGCCCACACGATGGTGCCGTACTTGGCGGCCAGGTCGATGGTGGGCGGCACGGCCTTGATGTTGCCGCTGCACTCGAAGACGGTGTCGAAGCCCCGTCCGTCGGTGAGCTTCATGCCGGCGGCGATGAGGTCCTCGTTCAGCGGGTCCACCACCACGTCGGCGCCGAGCTTGAGAGCCATGGCCCGCTTCTCGGGCATGGGGTCGCTCAGGAGCACGCGGGCGGCGCCGGCGTGAATGGCCACCTGCATCACCAGCAGGCCGATGGTACCGCCGCCGGAGATGGCCACCGTGGTGCCGGGGACGATGTCGCCCCGGTCCACCGCGTGCACCGCGATGGTGACCGGCTCCAGCATGGCGCCGCGCTCGAAGCTGACGTCGTCGGGCAGCGGGTAGAGGCAGCTCTCGGAATAGAGAGCGTACTCCGCGAAGCCCGCCTCGTACGACTTCACGTGCTCGCAGTACTGCTCCTGTTTGTTCTGGCAGTAGTAGCAGGCGCCGCAGTAGTCGCGGAAGTTCATGGCCACGCGCTGGCCGACCTTCCAGTCGCCCAGCAGGCCGGGGCCCAGCTCGACGATGGTACCCGAGGCTTCATGCCCGGTCTGGAACGGTGCGGGCGGCCACCACGGGGCTTTGAGCAGGCCGAACGTGCCCTCGTAGATCTCCGGGTCGCTGCCGCAGATACCGCAGTACGCGATCTTGACCTTGACTTCCCCCTTACCGGGGACCGGTTCCGGGATGTCTTCGACCCGCGTGTCGAACGGGCCGTACGTGAGCGCTGCTTTCACCTCGTCACGGCTCCCTGATCTCGATGGCCAGATTGCCGATGGGCGTGTGCTTGAAGTAGCAGAAGCCGGGCTGGCCGGGGACGATCGAGCTGGTCCACACCTCGGCGCCCGCGGCGATCATCTTCTCCATGTCGCCTTTGAGGTCCGTGGTGAGCCAGCCGATGTGATGCAGGCCCTCGCCCTCGGCATCCAGGGTCTCTTTGAGTGCCTGGTTCCCCTTCACGGGCTCGAGCAGTTCGAGTTCCACATCGCCCATCTTGCCATTGCTGATGAGCGTGGTCCATTCGGCCGGCTGCCCGTGCAGTTCGCCCTTGAAATCGATGGCGAAGGTCCGGTTGTTCTCGTCGAACGTGAACGGCCCGAACCCGATGGCTTCCATCTGGGCGATGGCCTTCTCCAGATCCTTCACCACGATGCCGACGTGGTGCAGGCGCCTCTGCGGGAACGATGGTTTCTCTTCAGCCACTGTAGACTCCCTTCTGGTCCGGAATGGCGATACATGCCCTTGTGGGGCTGCTGAAGAACGAAGCCCCGGCCACCGGAGAGCACCAGGCGGCGCGACACTGTGTCCTCGGTCGCGCCAATAGCGCCGCTATTCGCGCTTCCTGCGTCCGTCTCTCGCGCGTACCCATCGCTCTCCTGTGGCGAGGCGTCATGCTTCAGCAGCCTTTTATAAAGGAATACCGCGCCTTTTTCGTCAGACGCGGCATTCCCTGTACAACCTCTCTTGAGCCGGCGGACGGATGTCGATCCGACCTCGCGCGGCCCTCGCGCGGCTAACCGCGCGAGCTTCGCCTCACCATGTGATGGACGTTCTCGCCGAGACCGAAGAGGCCGGACGGCATGAACAGCATGACGATGATGATGATCACACCGAGGATGACCGGGTGCCATCCCGGGAAGTACTTGTCTCCGTACCAGGCGATGAAGTAGATCACCAGAGAGCCGATCCACGGCCCGAAGATGGTGCCGGTACCGCCGAGGACCACCATCAAGATGGGCAGGAACAGCCAGGTCTGCGCGAACACGTTCATGGGCATCGGATGCAGCAGGTAGTACGTGTAGATGCTGCCCGCGAGGCCGGCGAGACCGGCCGCCACCGCGAACGCGATGACCTTGTACTTGAGCACGTTGATGCCGTGGGAAGCGGCGGACACTTCATCTTCGCGAATGGCTTTGAGCGCCAGCCCGATACGGGAGTGGCTCATGTAGTACACGACGGCCGTGGCGAAGATGGCCACCGCGAGCG
>CAIQPS010000166.1 GCA_903873715.1 uncultured Actinomycetes bacterium | reverse complement strand
GCCGGGACGCCCCGGGGCCGGGCAGGAAGAAGCGCTTGAGCAGGCGGCCGGCCCGTCGGCGGCGGGTGGGCTTGGCGGGAGCGGGGGCGTCGGGATCGGCCGGGGTGTCGGAGGGGTCGGAAACGCCCGCGGTCACGGGTCCAGGCTCAGCCTCAGCCTCAGCTAGAGGGCGACCCGCCGGCCCTTCCCCAGGAACGGGCACGCGCATCGACGCGGAAGAGAGCGGAGCCGCAGCCGGTCCGGCCGGCTCGGACATGGTCTCCTGAGCTACCCCAGGTCCCGGCTGATCGGCGGCCGCGGGCTCGGGAGACGGCGCCATCGAGGACGGCCGCGCCGGGAGAGGCTCAGGGGCAACGAAGCCGGCCTCGCCGGTCTCCTTCCGCGGTCCGTAACTCACATCCGTCCTCCGGAGATCTAGGGTTCCTGCGAGCCGGCCGTCGTCGCGGTCGTCTCGCTGTCAGAGGGAAGGGTGGTGGGAGTGGGGACGGTCCCCAGGGCGAAGATGAACACACCGGCGAAACGGTCTACCACGAAGAGCCGGCGCCCGGTGATCTTCACGCCGTGAGGCGCGTAGAACAGTGAGTCGGACTTGGGGTCGGTGATGTCCTTGCGACCGACGAAACCCACGAAAGCGCCCGCCGGGTCGAACACCTGCACCGCCACCTGCAGGGAATCGCTCACGTAGATGTAGCCGGCTTCGTCCACGGCGACGCACTTCATGCGCGCGAACTCGCCGGCGTTGTCCCCCGCTTCGCCGAAGGCGAGCAACGGCGCTCCATCTTCGGAGAACTTCTTGACCTGCTCGTTGAACATGTCGGCCACGTAGACGTTCGACTGCCTGTCCAGCGCCACCCCGCAGGGGTTGTTGAAGGATGTGGGCCCCGAGGCCGGGACACCGGTGCCGACGGACCAGACGATCGATCCGTCCTGCGTGTATCTGATGACGCGATGATTGTTCGCATCGCTGACCACGAAGGAAGCGTCGTTGAACACCGCGATGCCCAGCGGCCGCGGCGGCAGGGCGTCGGCCGGCGACGCCTTGGCAAGCGCGATGACCCGGTTCACCTTGCCTTCCGGGGTCACTATCAGCACCCGCGCGGCGTCGGAGTCGGCCACGTACAGCAACTGGTCCTTGAAGTTGGCTATAGCCATCGGCGTTCGCAGCGCGAGTTCCGGATCGACCGTCTTGTCGAGCACCTTCGCGTCGGAGCCGTCCATGTTGACGCTGATGAGCCGGCCCCCGACGCTATCGACCAGATACAGCCTGTCACCGAGCACCGCCACATCGGCGGCCTGGTTGGCCAAAACGGACGTCTCGGGGATGCTCTGGGCCAGAGCGGCCGGCCACACCTTGTCGGTGACCTGGCGGGTCTCGTCGGGGTTGCCCACCCCGGGGACCGTCGGCTCTTTCTCGCCCCGGAGGACCAGTACCAGGATGATGGCTACGAGGATGATCACGACGACACCGAAGACGCCGAGCCTCTTTCCTCGCTTCGATAGCATGGACACTTCTAGACCATCCCAGCTAGTGGCAGTTGAGGCAGAGGAAGGCGGCCGCAGGATCCGCCGGATCCGGTCCGGAACGCATGGTGTTCAGGCTGTGATACGGCGTGTTTCCGATGGTCGCCGAGGGCTCGGCGCCGTGCGGGGTGTGGCACGAGCCACATTCCACGACCGCGTTGGTGGCGATCGACACCAGGTGGGAGCCCGGGTCGTACAGGCGCGCACCTGAGTAGTCGTTGGCGGCCGGCGACCAGACACTGTCCACGGGCAGATGCGAGACGGTGCCATCCCTCCCTGGAGGCACGCCCACGGCATGGTTGCGGGGCATCTCGGCCTCTTCGGAGTGGCAACTGGCACAGAAGGTCCCGCCCACGCTCACCGGCATCCACTTGCCCTCGACGACCTGCTCGTATCTCAGGAACGAGGTGTTCCCGTCGTCGTGCGGATCGTGGCAGAGGTCGCAGTCGCGCCCGGCGCCATACGCGGTCCCGGATGGATCCTTGGAAGAAGCGGAATGAGTCGGATGGTTGGTGTGCTGCGGCGAGAACACGGTCGCCAGACCGGTGCCGTTGTTCACGCCCGTCCCGTCATGGCAGCTGTAGCAGATGGGTTCGATCGAACTGCTCACTCCGGGATCGTTGGCGGGCGAGTCGAAGCCGCCCACCCCGCTCTGACTGCGGGCGAACAGGAACGTGCCCTTGGCCGAATGTGGGATGTGACAGTTGTCGCAGGGGTTGGCACCCGCGACAGTGCGTGTGACGTCGTGAGCACTACCGGCGACCATGGAGTGGTCGGACGAATGAGAGGCGTAGTTGTATGACGCCAGGGCGACACCCGCCATCGCAAGGACGAGCGCCACGCAGAGCGCGAGAACGGTGTTGAGCAGAACGATCCTCTTGAACACGAACTCGCTCTTCCTTCTGGGACAACCAGGCCGTGTCTCCTCTAAATCCTCGCAATTCTACTAGTCCGGGTCGGCCGCATCGGGCTTTCCCGGGCCCGATGCGGCATGTCTTAGCCGTTTCTTAGGGAGTCCGCGACGGCACTCGAGGAAGGGGAAAAGATTATTGACATACTGAGCATTGTCATGTATACACTGCCGCGGCTCCCACCGGTGGCGAACCGGCTTTCGGGGCTGCAAATGAGCGCGATCTCCGGAGGACGGATGTGAGTTATGGACCGCGCAAGGAGACCGGCGAGGCCGGCTTCGTTGCCCCTGAGCCTGCTCCCGCGTACCAGCCCGTGGCCCCCGCGGACCCAGACCCGGTTGCCGCATCCGACGCCGCATCTCAGTCTGTACCTGAACCTGAGTATTCATCGCCGCCTGTGACTGACGTCCTGGATGCGACGGTCGAGACATCCGTCATCGGCGTTTCCGACCCCTCCGACACCCCGGCCGATCCCGACGCCCCCGCTCCCGCCAAGCCCACCCGCCGCCGACGGGCCGGCCGCCTGCTCAAGCGCTTCTTCCTGCCCGGCCCCGGGGCGTCCCGGCGCCGGCGCTGGGCTCCCTGGCTGGTGCCGGTGGTCATCATCATCGGGCTGTTCGCCGGCGGGGCCCATGCCTGGTCGTGGAGCAACTCCCCGGCCTTCTGCGGGGAGCTCTGCCACACCATGCCTCCGCAATACATCTCCTATAAGCTCTCGCCTCACTCCCGGGTGAGCTGCGTGGAGTGCCATATCGGCCGGGAGTTCATCGGCAAGCAGTTGCCCCGCAAGACCGAGCACACCCAGTTCGTGTTCCGCATGGTCTTCGGCCTCTACGAATATCCCATCATGGTCAAAGGCATGCGCCCGGCCCGGGCCGCCTGCGAGACCTGCCACTCCCCGGAGACCTTCTCCGACGACAGCGTGCGCATCAACCGGCACTTCCAGCCGGACGAGGCCAACACCGGCTACAGCATCTACCTCATCATGCACACCGGCGGGGGCACGGCCCGCGAAGGCCTGGGGCGCGGCATCCACTGGCACACCCAGAGCAAGGTCGAGTACTACGCCACCGACGCCCTCGACCAGGACATCCCCTACATCCGGGTGACCGCCGCCGACGGCTCGGTGCAGGAATACACCGACGTGGAGTCGGGCTTCGACAAGAAGAGCGTCGATCCGGGGAAGCTCAAGACCATGGACTGCATCACCTGCCATAACCGGGTGAGCCACTCCATCGCCCAGCCCACCGACGCGGTGGAGAACGCCATGGGCCGGGGGGTCATCGCCACCGACATCCCCTTCGTGCGCGAGCAGGCCGTCAAGGCCCTCACCGCCGGCTACAAGAGCGAAGCCGAGGCCTTCACCGGCATCGAGAGCGCGCTCACCGGCTTCTATAAGACCTCCTATCCCGACTACTACGCCACCTACAAGAACAAGGTGGACTCAGCCATCGCCGAGGTGAAGCGCATCTATTCGGTGAGCGTGTTCACCGACCAGGAACTGGACTGGGACACCCACCCCGACAACCTGGGCCACATCGCCTTCCCGGGGTGCTTCCGCTGCCACGACGGCAAACACCTGGACACGGCCAAGCAGGCGGTGCGCCTGGAGTGCAACATCTGCCACAGCGTGCCGGTGGTCTCCGGGCCGGAAGGCCTGACCACCGACATCGAGGTGGTGCACGGTCCGGAGCCCTCCTCGCACCGCAGCCCCAACTGGATCGCCCTGCACAACAAGGCCTACGACCAGGGCTGCGCCGATTGCCACTCCACCGCCGATGCCGGGGGCACCTCCAACACCTCGTTCTGCTCGAACAGCGCCTGCCACGGCATCGACTTCACCTTCGCCGGCTTCAACGCCCCCGCCCTGCGGGAGGCCCTGCAGGGGCAGGCGGGCACCAAGCCCAGCACCCCGCAGGTGCCGTCCAGTTCGGGCCGGCCCACCTGGGACTCCTACTTCGGTTCGCTCTTTGCCTCCAAATGCGGGCAGTGTCACGGCATCAACCCCCAGGCCGGCCTGGTGCTCACCAGCTATGCCGCCACCATGAAGGGCGGCAACGACGGGCCGGTGATCGTCCCCGGGGACGCGGAGGACAGTCTGCTCGTCCAGCTGCAGCGCTCCGGGCACTTCGCCCAGTTCACCCCCCAGCAACTCCAGGCGGTGGTGGACTGGATCGATGCGGGGGCGGC
>CAIQPS010000165.1 GCA_903873715.1 uncultured Actinomycetes bacterium | reverse complement strand
GTCGGCCGCGTCATGCAGCGGGCCGCGGGCCATTTGAACGTATCGTTCCGTGGTCGACGTCTGGCTATGGCCTAACACGCCTTTGATACCGAACGATGTTATGCCGACGCCGCCGGCCACGGTTCCGACGGTGCGCCGAATGTCGTGTATTCGGACGCCTTTCAGCATTTCTTTCAGTTTCGGGTCTTGGCGGATTTCGCGATCCCAGAAATCGTTCAGGTTCACGATATGCCGGCCCTTGCGCCGCGGCGACGGTATGACCCAACCCGAAACATCGTGGTCGAGGGTCTTTAGAAACGCGATCGCGGGTGCGGCCAGCGGAACGTCGCGAGGGCCGGCCTTAGCATCGGCTAGGTGTATAACGGGCGCGATCTTATCGTTTCCGAAATCAACGGCCGACCAGGGAAGCGACAGAATCTCGCTAAGTCGGCAACCGGTTAACAACAGCAAGCGGATCGCGCGAACCGGCGACGGGTGTTTGGCTTCCTTCGCGCTAAGTACCGTTTCCAGTTGGGCCACTTCGACGTCGGATAGGTAGCGGGTTCGCGCGGTTTCCTTGAACGGTTTAACCGCCGCGCATGGGTTAAACGCGACCGGGACGCGCCCGTATTCGGCGGCAACGGTATACATGTGCGATAGCGTCGCGATTACCCGGTTCGCCTGGTAGGGCGATTCCTTTAGGCCCTTATGGAGTTTCGCGACGTCCTCGTAAGTCACTTCGGTTAACCGGCGACTACCTAGCTTCTTTACGATCACCTTGTCGACGTTGTAGGTTTTGGCGCGCATGGTCGCCGGCTTGTTATAGGCCCTGCAAAACTCTAGGTATTCGGCGCCCCATGATTTGACCGTATCTTCGGCCGCGCGCCGTTGTTTCGCGTCCAGCGGGTCGCCGCCGACGTTCACCTTGGCTTGTAGGTCGGTAGCTTCCCGGCGCGCCTGGTCGACCGTGTAGCGGCCGTATTCGCCGATCGTGTACCGGCGCCGGCGGCCGGCTTTGGTGGTGTAGTCGAAAACAAACGACTTCACCCCGGCCGCCGTCACCCGTATTCCTAAGCCGGGCCGATCGGTATCCCAAAGAATGTAAGCGCCCTCGTGCGGCGCCAGGGAATCAACCAGACGCTTGTTCAGATTGACCCGTTTCGCCTTTCCACTCACGTTTACACCCCCGATTGAGTCACGGCCGTGTCACAGATACATCGTGACATAGGTAGCAAAACAGCGCAATATGTCACAGAACTATCAGAATGACGCTTACGCGGGGAACTGTATCACGGGGCGGTTTTTGGCTTTGGAATGCGGTTTTAGGCCCTTTGAACTTGAAGCCGGCGAAGGGACTTGAACCCCCAACCTGCTGATTACAAATCAGCTGCTCTACCAATTGAGCTACACCGGCACGGAAAGCGGCCGCCAGACATGCGGCAGCGCCGGTTAGTGTAGCGCGAGAAGGGCGACGGCGCAGCGCCTGCGCAGGTCAGTCTGCCGAAGACGGGTCGTCCGCACCGGCCCGCTCTCTTGGAGCGGGTGCCGTCGCGGCCGCGGGCCCACCAGCCCCCTCGGAGTCGCCGGCCGGCGCGTCGTGCGCCGCTTCTTCCTCCCGCCGCTCCAGCTCCTCCCGGACGTCGTCCCACCACTCCTCACACCAACACATCGCGCACCCGCCCCGTGGCCCAAGCTACCGCCCATTTGTCATGGAAAAGCCCCCGCCCGGTGGACCAGGCGGGGGCTGAAAAGTGACCTCTCAACTGGTCGTAGGGGGTGAGGTCGTAGTCGTGGGGGGCGTTCCCCAACTGGTGATCGAGGTACGAATGGGACCGGTGTAGTACGCCGTGCCGGACCCATCGAAGAAGATGCTGATCCACTTGTCCCACTTGGCGGACTTCGGCGGGTTGTTCGGGTCGATGCCGGCCATGCCGATCCGCACCCACACCGTGATGGTGCCCGTGCCTGTCGTCCGGCCGTTCTGGTTGATGGCCTTGTAGGTGCCCTGATAACCGAGATACGCATAGGCCGGATCCCCGCCGGGGTACTCCGTGGCCACGGTGAAAAGTTTGGCGCTGATCCACCCGTTGCCCTGCCGGTCCGTAAGAGTGAACCTGCCTGGCTGCACCAGAGTCGGATCCGTCATCCCGTCGAAGTTCACGGATAGGGTGAATTCCTGGCTGCCCCGTATGGTGCCGGAGCCCGCCATGCTGCACCCGCTGACCACCATCCCCACGACGGCTAGCACGAACACGAGCACCAGAGGTAGAAGTAGTCTCTTCTTCACGGCCTCCTCCCTTCGCGCAGACCGGACCCACTCGTTCCACTATATGACTTTCGCTTGGGAAGTGTGGAAGGTGTCTGCTTGGTGGAGCCGGGATGTCTGACTCAGAACCCCAGTCCTGTGGACCCGCTGTCGGTCCCGTCGAAGGTCGGATCGCCTGCGGTTTCAGCGCCGTCAGCCCCCACCCCGCCCGGTTCCGCACCGACGACCTCGGCCGATGACACCGGCCAATCCAGCGTCATGTCCCCGTTGGTCTCGTAGAGGGAGAAATCGCTCTCCTCGCGGTCGGCGGCGGTCCAAGGCATCGACTTCTTCTGCCAGCGCACCAGGGTGAACGCCAACCCGGCCCCCACCAGCAGCCCGAAGATCGCGAAGGGAAGGAACCGGCGGCGCTTGACCTTTCCCTGTTTCTTGCTCATGCCTGTGAACCCCCGTGGCCGGCGTTGTACTCCATCAATCTTTTCGATGGATGGGCGCGAAGTTCCTGCGGCAGTGTGCCGCACCGCTGGTGTGACTGCCGCGGCGGCGGTGTGCGGCAGAGGCGGTGTGGCTACCGCCCCCAAAACGCGGCGCGCGCCGGCCGGACTCTCGTCCAACCGGCGCCGCCTCCCCCTCCAACTCACCCGGCCGGCCCACGCCCACACCGAGCGATTGTCATCTCTCGCGGCCCCAACTCCTAGCCGGGCCGCCCCGCGGCCGCCCTTCCGGCGCCGCTCTGGCGGGGCGCCTCAGGCGCCTCGCCGTCACTGCACGGTCACCGCCTGGCTCAACGTCTCGCCCTTCCAGTCGGGCGTGTAGTACGAGTAGGCGCTGGACACCGCGCTCTTGGCTTTGACAGGGTACAACGCCCTAGCCTGGAAAGTAAAGCTCACGCTATCCCCCGGGTTCATATCCTCGATGTAGATGATCACCTTCCGGCCCGCGACGTCGTAGCGTTTGATCTGCTTGTCCTCCAGCAGCTTGGCCAGCGACTCGTCCACGGCTGCGAAACCGGTGGGCACCGAGATGTCCACCACCACCATGCCGGCCTTGATGGGCTCCGGCGGGTTGAAGGTCACTTTCGCCTTCACCGAGATGATGTCGTTCACGGCCACCTGGTCGGTGTCGTAGTCCACGGAGATGTCGAAGACCTTCTGGGTCTTGTCCGCCTGCGGCAGGTTGTAGCGCAGGACACCCTGGACCACGGCCTCGCCCTTGCCCTTGGCGGTCAACTCCACCGCAGCGCCCGCCGGCACCTCGACCACCTGGGTCACATCGAAGTTGTCCGGGGTGATGGTGATCTTCTTGGTGACGTCGCCGGCTTTGAGGGTCACCGTCATGTCGGTGTCGGTGGCGGTGTTTGTCGCATACTCGGTGAGGGCCTGCAGGGCCACCACAGTGTCCTGGGTGGACCCGAACCCGCCCTGGCTGTTCCTCTGTCCCACCAGCCACTTGGCGGCCCGCCCGGCATCGACGCGGTCGCCGGCGGCGGTGAGGGCCAGGGTGGCGTAACCGGTGGCCTCGATGTCCAGACTGGGGATGATGTCGATCGGCGGCATCTGCCCCACGATGCCGGGCGCGCCTGGCATCTGGTCAGCGGGCTGGGCGAGCGAATCGTCCAGCAGCCGGGTCTTGCCACTGCTCCAATGGAGCCCGTCCTCGTCCTGGATGGCGGCCTCCATCAACTTGACCCTCGCCTGCGCCGCCGACGGGCTCTTCGCCAGCTGCAGCGCGTAGGTGGTCAACGCCAGCGCGTACGGATCGGAGATGTCGCCCAGGCGTCCCTCCAGATATCCGATGGCCTTGCCGGCCGCCTCGGTCTTGCCGGCCTCGAGCAGCGCGATGGCCACGTAGGCGGTGAGGGTGTCCTTGCCCTTGACCCCTCCCATCATGTCCTCGTGATGCACGAACCCGACCTGCTCGAACGAGCCGTCACTCTTCTGCATCGACACGATCCACTTCGCCGCCTGCTCCAGCACGTCCGGATCGACGAACGTCAGCCCCTTCGCCTGGGAGAAGGTCTTGAGCACGAACGCGGTCAGCCACAGGCTCCCGGAATCGTCCTGCTCCCCGAACGCCGAGAAGCTGCCGTCGTTGTGGCGATAGGTGAGCTCGCGCTGATATCCGGTGATGAGGAGCATCTCAGCCTTGGCCTGGATCTCGGGCTTCAGCTGGTTGGTGCCCTTCAGATACTTGAGGATGAAGGTGTCGGGTGCGAACAGGATCATGTTCTGCTCGCCGCAGCCGAACGGCATCTGCAGGAGGGAGTCGAGCCCCTGGATGGTCTGAGCCAGCAGGCTGCCGGTGATGGCCACGTACTGCCGGGACGACCCGGGGACCGGCGCGGGGATGAACGAGGCCGAGGCACTCTCGGGCTGAACGGCCAGGTTGATGGTCCGCGACTGGCCGGCCGGCACCACCACGTTCTGCACCACTTCGCGCGGCACCCCTTCAGGCTCTACGATGAGGCTCTTGTTGACGGCGTCCGCGGCTTCGCTGCTGCGGGCGGTCACCTTGAGGAGCTGGGTCCCGATGGTCTTGGGCCGGATGGTGAAGGTCGCGCTGCCCACGTCGTTCGGGGCGACGCTCACGGTCACGCTGGAGCCGCCCACGAGTTCGAACCAATCTGCGGACTCGAGGTCCACCTGGATCTTCTGTTCGGCGTCGAGATAGTTGTACAGGGCGATCTTGACCGGGAACTCCTCGCCGCGGATGGACGAGTACGGCAGATCGGCCTGCAGGAAGAACGGCTGGAACACTTTGAGGGCCGCCTCGGATATCCCCAGGCCCTTGGTCGGGGAGACGGCCACGGCGCGGAGGTCCCAGGTGGTGATGGAGTCCGGGGCCTCGACGTCCAGGGTGGCGTGGCCGCCATCGTCGGTGACGGCCTCGTCCCAGATCCACGTCTCGGGGAAGAACTGGCGGACGCGCTGCACTTCGGCGAGTTGCGCGGTCCCCGTGTCGCCCCTGGGAGGAGCGAGGCCGAGGACGGTGGTCGCCGAGGCGGCCTGAGGAAAGGCTTGATTCTTGTCCGCGGCTCCGGCGGCGAGCGCCTCCTCGAACATCATCTCCGGCTGTTCGATCTCCTTGCCGGCCGGCACCGTCTTGTCCGAGAGCACTATCAGACCCGCGTCGTTGAACGTGTCCTTGGCACCCGGGATGAGGAGCGTGCCGCCCATCCATTCGCCTTCGTGCAATTCTGCCTGCGGCTGCATGTAGAGGGCCTCGAGCTCGGCGAACACCTGCTCGAGGTTCAGGCGGTTCTCGGCCAGGATGAACACGGAGCGGTCCACGGCCACCAGGCCCACCTTGGCTTTGCCCTGGGTCTGGACATTGACCTCCACCTTGTCGCCCGGCTTGGCCTCAGCGGTGCTGAACGACGCGGTCACGGTCTGCGGATAGACGCCGGACACGTCGAACGGGATGGCATCGGCCGCCACTTCGCTGTTCTGGAGTATCTGGTAGACGAGCAACTTCGCGTTAGGCGCCATGGCCGGCGTCACCTTGAAGACGATGTCCCCTTTGGCCGCGCTGCTCCCCGTGAACACCACCCGCCCGCGCGAGACCACTTCGTAGTAGAACGTCTGGGCCTGCGCGGTGCTCAGCACCCCGAACCGGGCGGTATCGCCCACAGCCAGCGCTGTGGCCCCCTTCTGCTGCACGTGGATGAAGTTCCCCGACGGCGAGTACGACGAGGTGAGGTTCTTGGACGCCCCGGCGTCGCCGCTCTGGGCGTAGATGTTCATGTGGATGGCCTTCTTCGGCGTATCGAAGCTCACGAGAGCGGTGCCCCGGCTGGTCTGCACCCGCTTGGTCTCGCGGTCGACCTCGTTGAAGTCCTCGTCGGTGTAGCTCACCTGCAGGTCGACGTACGCCTCCACCGGCTCGCCGCCCGGCGTCTCGGTCACCAGGATCACCCCCATCGGCAGCCCCGGCTTGAACGCGGAGCTCTCGGGGATCAGCTGGACGTTCACCGGCGACGCCGCCACCGTGAGCAACAGGGTGTCCTTCTGCTCGTACCCTGTGGAGGTCTCCGACACGGTCATGTCGAGCTTGACGTTGCCCAGGCCGCCGGCCTCGGGCACCCCGGCCACATAGTCCGGAGCCTTGATGCGGAAGTCACCCTGTCCGTCGATGTCCGCAGTGAACGTCGCGTACTTCTCCCACTCGCCCACGTAGCGGTACGCCTCGACCTTGAGCTCGCCCTTGACCATCCGCCCGAAGCTGTACGTGGCCGTGACGTGGCCGGTGATGGCCTCGTTCACGAGGAACCAGCTCTTGGCCACGTCGGTCTTGACCTCGTACTTGGGCAGGACGTACTCCTCCACCCGCACATCGAGCTGCGTGGTCGCCTCGCTGACATCGGCGCCGGCCGCCGCGCCGCTCACCGTGGTGGCGGCCAGCTTCCACACCCCGAGGTTCGGCTCGGTGGACAGCGGCAGCTCGATCGTGGCCATGCCGTACTCGTCGGTGGTCACGGACTTCTTGAAGACCTTGATGGCCTTGGCGTCCTGGATCTCTATCACCGCCTGGGTGGCGACCGGACGCAGTTCGGAATCGAGGGCCACCAGCCGCACGTGCATCGTCTGGCCGGGCTTGTAGATGGGTTTGTCGCTCTCCAGGAACAAGAGCGTCCCCGGCTCGATCTTGACGGCGGTGGTCTGGGCGAACCCGTTGCCGCTCACCTTGACTGTGTACTCGCCGGCCTGCACCCGCGGGACGGCCAGGGAGAGCGTGCCCTTGCCGTCGATATCGCCCTCGGCCGTGGCAAGAATGCTCTTTTCCTTGTCCATGACCGCGACGGTCACCGCGGTGTGGGCCGGCTTCTGCCCGGCGAACAGGGTGAACGAAAAGGACGATGTCTCCCCCGCTCTGAGTGTGTCCGGGACGAGAGCGACGTATCCGTCGACCACATCCGACACCCGAGGCGCCGACGTGCACCCCATGAGGATCCCCACCATCAACGCCGCCACGGCGAGCGGCCCGAGACCCCTGCGTACCCATTTCCAAGCTCTCATGGCGCCCCTCCAGTCGGTTTGGAACGCCGATGAGACGCCCGGGCCCGGCGCAGATGTTCCGCGCGCCGGGCGGCAGCCCGCCGCGGCCGCCGCCTGCCGGAGCCGCCGCCCGTCGGACGGGCCGCCTGGGCCGCGCCCCCTGGGCCTCGCACCTGCCGCGCCCGTGTCACCC
>CAIQPS010000164.1 GCA_903873715.1 uncultured Actinomycetes bacterium | reverse complement strand
CCGGCCGCACGCTGTTCATCTTGCTTACGAACTCGTAGGAGATGATGTTCACGGCGGATATATCCTCGGGCCGGAGATCGTTCTTCTGCACGATCGCGAGCAGTGCGTCCATGATGGGGTGGCCGTGGCTGCACATGGCATGCCGCTTCCGGTAGATTTCCAGGAAACGCCACCTCTTGCCGAGCCCTTCGTGCAGAACCTCCAGCGAGTAATCGTCCGAGATGGCCTGGCAAAACCCCATGGGCCCCTCGAAGACCGTATCGTCGCCTGTGTATCCGGCCTGCGCCAGTTCAGCGGCCATGATCCCCACGGCGGCGGGCCAGCCGCAGAAGGAGTGCTTCGCGTAGGCACCGCGCTGAAACGTGCCCATCGTGGAGGCGGGTCCCAGGCAGGCGATTCCCAGGGCCTGGGCGGTCTTTGCCGCGTCGAGCTTGAGCAGGATCGAGCACGCGGCAGCGGAAGCGAAGGAACCGGTCACGGCCGAGGGATGGAACGAGCGCCGGTAGAGCGCCCCGTCCTTGTTGGCATTGATGGCCGTACCCAGGCGAATGGCGATCTCGTAGCCCGCGACCACTGCCGTGAGCAGATCCTTCCCCGAGGAGCCCACCTTCTCGGCAAGCGCCAGCGCAGCGGGGATGACCATGGCGCCGGGGTGGTTGTGGGCCATGAGGTGGCCGTCGTCGAGTTCGATGCTGTGGGCGGCGCAGCCGTTGGCATAGGCGGCATTGAAGGCCGTCGTCTTGAATCCGTCGGTGATCATCGAAGCCTGCGGGCTCCCGCCTTGCGCCTTGATGTAGTCGGCCACGACGCGAGGAGGGGGCGTGTAGGAGCCCCGAATCATCACCCCCACCGTGTCGAGGATGCACGCTTTGACCTGGCTCACCACCGCCTCGGGCAGCTGTTCGAAACGAAGCCGGGAGAGGGCTTCACTCACGATCTGGGTTACCGGCGGCGGGTTGCCGACCGCGTTCTTTTCCGTCATGGCCTTTTCCTCCTTGTCACACGACAACGACCACTTCGTCGCCGTCCCAGTCGAAACGGGTGTCGAGCCCCGCGTCGCGCGTGATGTCGGCGATGTACTGGTAGATCTCCTGGGCCCGCGGGTCCGTTCGCGCGAGCGGTTCCGGCATCGACCAGTCTGCATCCAGCATCACCGGAATGTACGACACTCTCGTGATCTTCTTGTCGGCGATTGCGCACTTCACGATGAGGCTCTTGCGCTGATCGGGATGGCGCGGCCGGTAGACACGGGCGTTCATTTCCCGCCAGGACTTCAGGCGCAGGGTCTTGATCGGCGCTGCCCCCCGGTCCACGACGGCGAGCTCGATGACGAAGTTGGCCAGGCTGTGGATGATGACCTTGCCCTTGTAGACCTCGATCCCTTTGAGGATGTGGGGATGCGTCCCCAGGATCAGGTCGGCGCCGGCATCGATGGCGGCGTGGGCCACCTCGTACTCGTAATCCGGGATGACCACCGGCGCATTGTGGATACCCCAGTGGTCGGTCATGACCACGATGTCGGAATGCTGCCTGGCTTGCCTGATGTCCTCGACCATGGCTGCCAGGTCTTCCCGGTATGCCCAGGTCAGGATCCTGGGCGGCGTTCCGGGCTGGTACTCCTCCTGCTCGTACAGCGTGTGGGCCCGCACGACCGCAGCGCCGGGTTTCTCATCCTCCGCCATGTAGCCGTTCGGTCCGGTGGACAGATAACCGAGAAAGGCGACCTTTGTCCCCTTTCGCTCCATGATGGCGGGCTTTCTCGCCTCGGTGATGTTCCGGCCGGCGCCGCAGACGGCAATCCCCATCTTCTCCAGGCGCTCGCGACACTCGATCACGGGTTCCGTGCCCCAGTCGCCGGTGTGGTT
>CAIQPS010000163.1 GCA_903873715.1 uncultured Actinomycetes bacterium | reverse complement strand
GTCGCCACCGAGGACGTGGAGGACCCGCACGGTCAGCACCCGTCCTCGCCGGCGCCGGGCGCAGCCGCGGCGCCGCCCGGGGCTGCGCCCTCCGGGGCGCCAACAGGGCCGCCGCCCTGCTCGCCGGCGCTCCGCGGCCGGACCAGCACCGCCGAGGTGGCCAGGCCGGCCAGGAACCAGAAGGCCACGCTCACCGAGAGGGTCTCCCAGTCGGCTTCAAAGACGTCGGCCACGACGAGCGCGACGAAAGCGCCGAACACGCCTGCGGCCAGAGCCTTCAGGTAGGGGTCGGACGCCAGGGCGTGGCTGCGCACCAGGCCCTTCGCACTCCGGATCAGCAGCCAGACGAACGCGGCCAGCAGGAGAAGCCCGCCCTCGGCCGCCATCTGCAGGTAGAAGTTGTCCACCCAGATGTCCCAGTATCCCCACATGTAGGCGGCGGTGCCACCGAAAGTCCCCAGACCCACCCCGAACAACGGCTTGTCGGCGATGTGCTCCAACGCCGCCTGCCAGCGCCACACCCGGCCCAGCCCGGTCGCGCTCTTGGCCGCGTACGCCGAGCTGAAGCTGAACAGCAGCCGCTGGGTGAAGGTCGCGGGCGCGGCGAACCACACCACGACCGCGGCGGCGAACATCGCGATGAGGTACCGCCGGTATGCCAGCACGGCCATCGCCACCAGGGCGACGACGAAACCTATCCACGCGCCCCGGCTGAAGGTCACGGCGAGCCCCCCGAGTTGGAGGATGCAGGCGGCAGCGAGCAGCAGGCGCCGGTCACCCGACGTGGAGCGGGTGACGGCCAGGGACCCAGTCACCAGTGCGGACATCGCGAGGATGCCGCCAAGCACGTTGGGGTTCTGCACGACCGAGAAGGCCCGGGTGACGATGCTGGTCTCGGTGACGTCCACCCAGTTGCCCGGCATCGGGGCATGGGTGACGAACTGGTACAGCCCGTGGACGGCCAGCAGCGTGGCCGACAGCACGAACACGGTCACAGTCCACCGGACCCAGCGGCGATCCTTGGGGATCAGGAACCCGATGAAATAGAACAGGATGGGCTCGAACAGCACCCGCAGCGCGTAGACGGCGGGGCCGTTCGGCACCCGGTTCAGGACGATGGACCCGAGCGACACGGCCACCATCACAAGGATGGGCAGCGACACGGGTACCGACCGGGGCACGTCCCGCCCGAGCACGAGCACCGACCAGACGATCAACGCCACGCCGCCCACGAGCAGCGCGTCGTCCCACAGGGGACCGAGCCCGCCCATGTAGGACCGGGCGAACCAGTCGAGCCACGGGAATGCAGCCACCGCGAGGAGCACCAGCTGCGGCCGGCACAGCAGCGCCCCGATGGCGGCCACGACGACCACGGCCGCTACAACCGCCCGGGTGTGAGGACCGGCCCCTGCGAGTACCCCTGCCGCAGCGGCCAGGGCCATCGCCGCCCAGGTGGTGCCGCGCACCCGCCCAAGCCGGGCGGCCGGCCGGGCCGTCCGCCGCAACGACCGGACATCGAACACCACCAGCGCCATGCCGGCCACGACGAGTAGCGCGCCGATAGCCGGGTGCCCCGACACCATCCCGCATCCTAGACCCACTGCGGCCGCACCGAGCACCCGCGCCCATGCCCCTTCGGCAAAACCGGACAGAGGCGCCGCCGCAGAAAGGCCACGAATGCCCCGCCCCAACGGGCCCCTAGCGAGAGCGGCCTGTACGGCGAAGACCGGCCGGTTGACCGCAGCTATGCCCGCGGTGGCGGACCCGGGTTCGAGCGGCACCGACTTGATGCGGGCCGTGCCCGCGGCGTGGCTGTCCGAGAACGCGGGCTTCGCAGCGCGCGCAGCCCGAAGAAGACCGCGCCCCAGCAGGGAATCCTTGGCGCTCCGGTTGGCCAGGCGCCCTGCGGCCCGCGTCAGCCTATACAGGACCGACGATGTCACGCTACTTGAGAGCGTTCTCACCCCAGACCACGTTGGTGATGACCGTGCCGATCTCATAGCCCGGGCCGACGATCCGCACTTCGGCGCCCACCCGCGCGGCCAACTGGCCGATGTGAGCCGTGGAATCGGTGACCGTACCCTGGCAGAGGACCACGAAGCTGATATCGCTGTGAGTGCTCGACGGGAAGGCCTTGAACTGGCCGTCCTGGGTGAGGAGCTCCTCGAGGCTGGGTTTCGCCTGGACGCTCTGGAGCTCGCCGAGGACGTTGCCCGCGGTGTCCTTGATCGTCCCCTTGGCCTGCAGCCCCGGGACCAGCGCCTGCATCACATGGTTCGCCTGGAACGTGACCTTCACCGGGGTGGTCGCGACGGCGCCGCCTCCGGTCATCCGCACGGCGGCGAACACGATGACGGCCACGATGACCACCAGCACGACGATATCCACGATGTTGACCTTGCCGAACAACCGGCCCCGGTCATCGAGAAGACGGCTCAATATCCCATCCTTTGAAACGACCCTGTCGTATGCGCACCTTTCCGGAAGTTTATCCGAAGAGGCGGGTATTTGCGTTTGCCTGGGCCCTCCGATAGAGTCGGGGCTTGAGACCGTCCACCCGGCAGCCGCCAAAGGAGTGCCGTTCAGCGTGACCCGCCCTTCGGTGTTCATCACTTTCGGCACCCGGCCGGAAGCCATAAAGATGGCTCCCGTGGTGCTCGAACTTAGGCGCCGCGGGCTGTTCGACGTGTTCCTGTGCCTCACCGGCCAGCATCGCGAGATGCTCGACCAGGTCGTGGAGGCCTTCTCGCTGCCGGTGGACCACGACCTGCGGGTGATGCAGGAGCGGCAGACGTTGGGCCACATCACCTCTGCCGTCCTCAAGGGGATGGACCCGCTGCTCGAGAGCGTCAAGCCCGACATCGTCCTCGTCCACGGCGACACCACCACCACCTTCGCGGCCTCGCTGGCCGCGTTCTACCGGATGATCCCCGTGGGCCACGTGGAAGCCGGGCTCCGCACCGCCGACATGTACAACCCGTATCCCGAAGAGATGAACCGCCGGCTCGCCGATCGGATCACTTCGGTGCACTACCCGCCGACACAGGCTGCCGCCGCCACGCTGCGGGCCGAAGGCATCGCCGAGGACGGGATGCTGGTCACGGGCAACACGGTCATCGACGCGCTGCTCGCCACCGCCGCCATGCCGGCTCCGGAAGCCGACCCCCGCCTGGCGGAAGCCCTGGGCCGCCCCGGACCGAAGGTCCTCGTGACCGTCCACCGGCGCGAGAGCTGGGGGATGCCGATGGAGCGGGTGGCCAACGCCATCGTACGGGTGAGTACGGCACTGCCCGAGGCCACGTTCATCTTCCCCATCCACCTCAACCCGGTGGTGCGGAAGACCTTCAAGGAGATCCTCGGCCCGGTCCCGCAGGTGGTGTTCTGCGAACCGCTGTCGTACCGCCCGTTCGTCCATCTGATGAAGGCGGTCGACGTGGTCATCACCGATTCGGGCGGCCTCCAGGAAGAGGCGCCGTCACTGGGCAAGCCGGTCCTGGTGATGCGCGAGACCACCGAGCGCCCGGAGGGCATCGCTGCGGGGACGGCCCTGCTGGTCGGCACCGACACCGAGACCATCAGCCGGGAGTTGCTGACCCTGTTGACCGACCGGGCCGCTTACGACCGCATGGCCCACGCCATCAACCCGTATGGGGACGGCCGGGCGGCGGAACGCATAGCGGACCACTTGGAACACAGGTTCGGCCTGCGGGCGGATCCGCCGGCGCCGTTCGCTGGCGCGGCCGGCCGCTGAGCCAAGGCTGAGCGGGCGCGGCCGGGACTCGAGTCGGCGCCTGGAGCCGGTGCGCCGCGCCCGGAGAGCGGGGCCGCGGGGCCGCCGATCTACTCGCGGCGGCGCCTGGCGATGAGCGCGGCGGCCGCTCCGGCCCCCACACCGTTGTCGATGTTCACGGCCACCAGCCCGGGGCTGCAGCTCTGCAGTATCGAATAGAGCGCGGCGGTCCCGTCGCCGCCCAGGCCGTAGCCCGTCGACGTGGGAACACCGATGACGGGGACATCCACCAGACCGGCGACCACCGACGGCAGCGCCCCTTCCATCCCTGCGACGACCACGAGGACGTCCACGCCGCCCTCTATCATCCGCGTGAGCGGCTCGAGCAACCGGTGCACGCCGGCCACCCCGGTGTCGTATCCACGCTCGACCCGGCAGCCCATGTGGCGGATCACCAGCGCGGCTTCCTCCGCGACCGGGATGTCCGACGTGCCGGCGGTGAGCAACCCCACGCAACCGCCCTCTTCCGGAGGGACGTAGGCCGGGGTGTGCGCGGCGAGGACCTCGGCGTCCGGGTCGTAGGAGAAGGTCAGGCCTTCGACCGGGCCCGTCTGTGAGGCCGCGCCGGTATCGGCGCCGGCGCCGCCCGGCGCCGCCGCTCCCGCGGCCGGCGACCCACTCAGTGCGAGGCGCAGCCGTTCCGCCCTCTCGGCGGTCAGCCGGCTGACCAAGGCCAGTCCCCGGTCGGCCAGGAAGCGCCGGACGATCATCTCCAACCCGTCGTCCCGCTTGCGCGGAGCGTAGATGACCTCGGGGACACCCTTGCGCAGGTCGCGGTTGGTGTCCAGACGGGCGAACTCGCCCAGTTGCGTCACCTGGAGCAGCCGCAGCTTCTGGACGGCGTCGTCGAGGCCCAGATCTCCGGCCACCAACGCCTCCAGAAGGCGGCGGAGGTCGTGGCTGTGACGGGCGGCGTGGCGGTCGTGGCTCATATTCTGAAGACCTTTCGTGCGTTGTCGCCGCAGACGGCCGCACGGCCTTCCGGGCTCAGACACTGCAGCCCCGCCCGGTAGCGGCTCGGGGAGAGCAGGGCATAGTCGCTACCGAACAGCAGCTTGTGGAGACCGGCGGTCGCTTCGACGGCTTTGTATACGCCCGCGTCATATAGATAGGGGAGCGCGGAGGTGTCGTAGTAGCAGTCGGCGAGGATACGGCGCAGTTCGGGCATGGCCTCGTAGAGGAAGAGGCCGCCGCCCATGTGGGCGAACACCAGCTTCGTCCCGGGGTAGGCCTCGGCGCAGGCGGCCGCGGCTTCCGGTCCGAACCCGCTCTTGCCCGGATATTCGTGCCCCACCGGCTCGTTGGCGTGCAGCATCAGCGGCAGGTCGCGCTCGCGGAGCAGCCCGGCGATGCCGGCCAACTCCTTCCGGGCGGCGTCGCCACCGTCAGGGGCCAACTCGCCGCAGCCGCGCATGCCGGCGTCGAGGCACCGCTCGAGCTCGGCTACGGCGCCGGGCGCGCCCGGCGCCACGCAGGCCAGGCCGGCCAGCCGCCCGAGATGGGCGGCCATGGCCTCGAGGACGTAGTCGTTGGTCGCCCGGCAGAGACCCTGATCGCGAAAGGGGAAGCCGAACACCACGGAGGTCTCCACTCCGCAGCAGTCCATCTCGGCGAGAACCTCCTCCGCGGTGGCCATCCGGGCCCGCGGATCGGTGTAGAGAGCGGCGAACCGGGCATCGCGGGGAAGATACGAGTCGCGCCGGGCCACCACGTCCGGCGAGAAGATGTGGACGTGGGCGTCCACCCAGGCTGGTTCGGCGGCTGCGGCCCCGGTCGGTCCCGGTGCGCCGGCTGCCGCCACGCCGTGCGGCCCGCCGGCCGGTGCCGGCGTGCGCTCGGGGCCCGTGGCTGCGCTGCCGGTCCCGCTCATGGCAGGGTCAGACCGCGGCTGTGAGGAGGATGGTCTCCACCAACTCCTCATAGCTGATGCCGGCCGCCCGGGCCTGCGCGGGCAGGTCGGACAGCTCGGTCATCCCGGGAAGGGTGTTGACTTCGACGAACCAGGGGGTGCCGCCGGCATCCACCATCATGTCCACACGGGAATATCCGCGGCAGCCTATGGCTTCGAAGACGGCGATTGCCGTCTCCTGGGCACGGGCGTAGACGGCCGGTTCGAGGCGGGCAGGCAGGATGAACTCGGTCATGCCCTCGGTGTACTTGGCCTCGTAGTCGTAGAACTCGTTCTTGGGGACCAACTGCAGGATCGGCAGGGCTTCCAGGCGGCTGCCCCGGTCGATGACCCCCACGGTGATCTCCGTCCCGGAGACGAACTGCTCGGCGAACATCTTCCCGAACTCGGACAGCCCGGCGGCGAGATAGTCCTCGAGTTGTTCGACGGTCTTGCACTTGGAGACGCCCAGGCTGGAGCCCTCCTGGACCGGCTTTAGCATCACCGGCAGGCCGAGCTTCTCTACCACCCGCGCCGCCGCCTCGTGTGGGTCCTCGCCGGCCGACACCTCGCAGTAGCCGGGGGTCGGGAGCCCGCTCGACGCCACGACCTTCTTGGCCGCCACCTTGTTCATACCAAGGGCTGAGGCGAGCACGCCGGAGCCGGTGTAGGGTATGCCCATGATCTCGAGCACGCCCTGGATGGTGCCGTCTTCGCCGTAGCGGCCGTGGAGGGCGAGGAACGCCACCTCCACTCCAGCGTCCTCGATGCGGCGGGCGACATCCTGGAGCGCGTCGATCTCGACGGCCTTGTAGCCGCTGCGCAGGAGGGCGTTCAGGCAGTTGCGGCCCGAACGGAGGGATACCGGGCGCTCGCCGGACAAACCGCCCATGAGCACGCCGATGGTCTTGGTCTTAAGGGTGTCTCTGTCCATGCGGGGAACTGTACCACAGGCCCTTTGGGGCCAGCCGCGGGAGGGATGCCGGCTGCGCGGGAAGTGCCGCGCGGGGCGCCAGTAGCTACCCGGCGGCCACGCGGGCGCGCTCGGGAACCCCGACTTGGCCTGCGGCGCGGCGGAAGGCGGCGGTGCTCTGCGCACCGGCTTCCGCGACATACATGAGGTCGTCGGCGTTCAACCCGTCCGCCGGGGCGGAAGCCCAACCCACCACGCACTCGACGCGGTGGCCGTCGACGAGGTGCTCGCACGACTTGCGGCCGATGGTCATTGCCAGGCTCTCGACGTCTGTTGGATCCACCCAGGCGCCGGCCGCGCTGCGCGCGCCGGGCTCCCTGCCGGACTCCACCTCGAACAGGAAGGCCACCCGGCCACCCGGAAGGACGAAGTGCTGGGCGTCGGGACCGAGCATGCGCAGACCGCGCCGGCTCACCGCCGCCATGATGCGTTGGGAGCTCTCTTCGCCGTAGTAGGCGGTGGTCTCCTGGAACCTCACGATGCGGAGCACCACCAGCGCGAACCGGGACCCGGTGGCGCGGAACACAGCCAGCCGCAACTGGACCGCGCGCTCGAGCGGGGCTCCGGTCCCGGAGTCCAGGGCGCGGGCCTCGCCCCGTTCGCCCACGGACACGCGGGCGATCTTTGCCTGCGCTCTGCGCCGCTCCGCCCGCCCACCGACGTGGGTCACGACGAACCCGGCGACACACAGCCCGACGAGCACCGCCTGCAGTGCCGCGTTGCGGCTCCAGACGAGGAGCGGGAGGACGATGGCGAGGTCGGTGAGGCAGAGCAGGTAGCCGAGCCTGTGATCGTGCGCGAACTGGGCGCAGAGCCGTAGAGACCAGAGCGCGTACAGGGTGACGAACACCGCGTAGCAGATCCAGACTGGGGCTGAGCGGATACCGGCGAGGGGAGTGCAGACCAGCGCTGCAAGTACCAGGAGCGGCACTCGGGCCCGAGCCTTGCGCTGCTCGGTGAGACGGCGACCCGGGGCTGTACGCTGTGCTTCCATGTGGTTTCGATTGCAGTGTAAGTGCTTTGCACCCTTTTTGCAATACTTATTGCGACATTTTGTTCATGAAATCGCGCGGTACGCCTAAAGAGTACAATATTCGCTGCCAGAGGAACAGCCTGCGTAGGAACGATCCCGGCGGCGGACGAACGGGGCGATGGGCGCGGCACCGCGCAAAACGGGCCGGCGGAACGGCCGGCGAACGGGCCGGAAGCCCGGAGTGACGGATGGGCGGCGTCAGCCGCCGTGCAACGCTACGGGACCAGAAGGATCGGCACTTTGACGTGCCGCGCGACCCGGTCGCTCACGCTGCCGAGGAGCAGGTCTTTGGGCTCGTCACGCCCGCGCCGGCCCATGACGACGAGGTCCGGCTGGATATGCTCGATCTCCGAGACGAGGCTCTCGGGAGCCGGGCCGACGACGACCTTGAGCTCCGCGCCGACGCCCGCCTGCTTGAGTATCGCGATGACCGGCTCGAAACACTTGTGCGCGTTGCTCTCGACGTAGGCTTCGATGCCGCCGAAATCCATGTTCTGGCGGGCGAGCCAGTCGGGCACCTGGACCACGGTGACCACGATGAGTTCTGCCGAATACCGGACCGCCATCTGCACCGCGATGTCGAGCCCACGAAGCGAGGCTTCAGTGCCGTCCGTGGGGACGAATATCCGGGTGAAGACCATGAAAAAACCTTCCGACGCAATGACCCGCGGACCGGGAAGGTGGAGGATACCGGGGTCGAACCGGCGACCTCCGCCGTGCAAAGGCGGCGCTCTCCCAACTGAGCTAATCCCCCACGGGCAAGCCCCGGCTTGACGGCTGCCTCAGCAGCCTCGTGGTGGGGTTACGTGGATTCGAACCACGGACCTCATCCTTATCAGGGATGCGCTCTAACCAACTGAGCTATAACCCCACGCAGGCGGGTAGTTTACCGCATTCCCCGCAGGACGTGCGAGCGATTGTCACCAGGGTCCGCCGCCCACCGAATGACGTTCGGAGAGCTTGGGTATAAGCTAGAGCATGACAACCGAGAGAGGGCGGTATGCAGGGCTTCGAACGAGTCAACGTCTACGGCGTCAGCTTCGACGCTGCCAGCAAGCAGCCGATAGTCCTGCTCAAGGCCGAGGACCGCAACCTGTTCCTGCCCATCTGGATCGGCCATCCCGAGGCGGCGGCCATCCTCATGAAGCTTCAGAACGCCGAGCTCCCCCGCCCCATGACCCACGATCTTCTGGCCAACGTGATCGACCAGTTGCAGGCCGGCGTCATCGGCGTGCTCATCACCGAGTTGCGGGACAACACCTTCTACGCGGTGCTCCGGCTGGACTCGAACGGCCAGGAGATCCGGGTGGATTCCCGGCCCTCCGACGCCATCGCGCTGGCGGTGCGCACCGACGCGCCCATCTTCGCTTCGGAGAACCTGCTCGACGCGAACGGCATCGAGTTCGACGCTGAAGTGGAGGACGTCGAAGAGATCGTCAAGGAGTTCAAAGACTTCCTGGACGAGGTGTCGCCGGAGGATTTCTCGGCGTAGCCGGCGGCTGGACGGCCGGCGGCAACTCCCGCGGCACGCCCATCCGAGCCCTGTGGGCCCCTACTGGTTCTCGGCCTTTTCCTTGTCGCTCAGAGCCGCGGCGTCCCGTTTGGCCACCTGCAGGATCAACTGGTAGATCTCGCGCAGGCCTTCGCTGGAGAGCGGGCCCCGGTTCGCGCGGCTGAGATACGTGATGACCCAGTCTTCCTGAGCGGGATCGTAGAAGCTGACGCCGTGGGCGTCTTTGTAGTCCTTGAGACTCTTGACCAGCTTCACCCGCTTGTTGAGCGCCTCGAGGATCTTGATGTCGTTGTCGGAGATCTGCTCCCGGTACTGCTTGATCACCGGGTCGTTATTGGTGTCGGCCACGTAGCCTCCTTAGACCGCCTGTCTTCGTGGGGTACGTAGGCTACCAGAAGCGGCCGGACGCGTACACCGCGCACTCTTGGACGAAGCGGGCGGCGATGCCGGGCGTGCCGGCCAGATGGATGAGCGCCCGGGATCCGAGCAGGCTCCGGGTGGCGGCGCCCTCCGGTTGGTCGCCGTCGTCGGTACCGGAGGCCTTGACGAGCAGCGGCGGATCCCAGGTGGGCGCGGGATCGGGCACGTCGACGTCGGTCAGCACCCAACCCTTGGCCTTCTGCCCCTTGTCGAGCAGCGGGTTCTCCCGGGTGGCCACCAGGTCGACGTAGGCGGCATCCTCCAGATCCCAGAGCACCTCGCCTTCGCCCGGCAGCACACCAGCGAGTTCGACCGTTCGGCCGAGGGAGTCCTGCACCCTGTTGAGCAGGATGAGGAACCCGCCGCCAAGGGCCAGGGTGGGCAGCCCCGCCGCGACCCGGGTGCGTATGTCCTTGAGGAGCGACACGTTCAGCGCTATGTCCAGAAGACTCGAAGGCCAGAGCGTACCGGCCATCACCAGGCCCGCGGCTTCCGCCGGCAGCACGTCGTCCTCCATCAGGTCGAGCCGCCGGATGCGCGCCCCCGCCGCCCGGAGCACCTCTATGGAGTCGCGGCTCCAGAGCGTGAAGCCCGTCCCGCCGGCCACCATGATGAGAGGGCCTTCGCTGCCCCGGTCGGTCAACAGGTTCTGGGAGGCCAGGTAGCCGCGCTGTCCTGCCATGTCCACCAGTGCCCCGATGTCCACCTGGCGTTCCACGGCCTCGAGCAGCGCCCGGTCCAGCGGCAGGCCCCAGGCGCCTGGGGCCATGCTGTCCCAGCCGGGCCCGTCGCCTTCATACAGACAACCCACGACCGGCAGTCCCTCACGGGCCATCGCTTCGTGAAGGACGTCGTAGTGAGAGCGGTCGCTGACGCCGGTGATGAGCACCCCGGCCAGGTTGATCGCCGAGAGATGGTTCCGCAGGCCCGCGGCCAGCGCCCGGATGCCCGCGCCCCATCTGCGGCCGTCGAGCACCACCACGACCGGGCAGTCCAGCATCAGCGCGACGTCGGCGGGGCGCCAGTCGGAGCCCTGCCGGCGGTCGAGGATCCCCTGGCTCGCCGAAAGGATCGAGAGGTCGGCGGACCGGGTGGCGACGTCGTAGAGGCGGAGCAGGTTGGGCTCGTCGTAGAGCGCCGGATCGAGGAAGGCCGTCCCCTCCCACCGGTCCCAACTGCCGGAGGGCGCCAGGGGACCCAGGTGGTGATAGCGCACTTTGCGGCCGTGGGTGGTCACGATCTCGGCGACGGCCGATGCCACCGCGTTCGCCAGGCCCGTCCGGTGGGACGGTGCCAAAAGCAACCGCGGGATCGACATCGGGCCTCCTCGGTGAGCGTCCTCCTCCTGGCCGGGCCCGCCCGGAAGCGCCGGGGCTCGAGCCCTAGTTCCTCCGGCTCAACGCGATGAGCCGCAGCAACTGAAGGATGGCCATGAGAGCGGCGGCCACGTAGGTGAGGGCGGCGGCGCTCAAGACCTTCTTCGCTCCAATGAGTTCGTCGCCCACCAGGATGTTCCTGTTCTGCAGGGCCACCATCGCCCGGCGCGAAGCGTTCAGTTCGACCGGCAGAGTGACGAGGGTGAACAGCACGGCGGCAGAGAAGAGCGCGATACCGATGCTCATGAGCGGCCCGCGACGAGTGAAGATGAGCCCGATGAAGAAGAGGGCCATGCCCAGGTAGCTGCCGACGTTGGCCACGGGCACCAGCGCGCCCCGGAACTTGAACGGTACGTACCCGGCGGCGTGCTGCATGGCGTGGCCGGCCTCGTGGGCCGCGACGCCCAGTGCCGCCAAAGAGGTGCTGTTCGCGGTATCCGCGCTGAGTGTGAGCGTGCGCGACCGCGGATCGTAGTGGTCGGACAGCCGGCCGCCCGCGACCTCGATGCCCACGTCCATAAGACCCTCGGAGTCGAGCAATTGCCGGGCCCCCTGGGCGCCGGTCATCCCTCGGGACGAGGGTATCTGCGAATAGCGGTTATATGCGGAACTCACCCTGGCCTGCGCGTAGATACCCAGGATCAAGGCGGGGACAAGAAGGATGAAGGTCCAATCCCAGAAATAGTACATAGCCGGTGCTCCTGTTCGAGCGAGCTGATGCTCGTGCTGTACCTTAGATTCTACCCCAGCGTAAGGACGTAAGGCCTGGCTGAGGTCCGTTGCGGCGGGGGCCACGCGGAGGTCTCTTTACGCCGGCTTTACGCGGCCGCCCATGGATCGACCGCCGGCCGCAAGGGCGCGCCCACCCGACAGCCCACGCCTTTGCCCTGGAAAAGACGGTCTTTCTTGCTCGAGAGGCGGCTCGGGGGCTCTTTGCGGAAGGCAGACGGCGCTGAGTGCGCCGCCTGCGCGCGCACCCCGGCGGGCATACATTAGTGCGCCGCTAGTCTATACTGCCGTCCAGCAGCCCCCCGGGGACTGCGGACCCGGAAACGTCCGAAAGGGGTTCTATTGATGAAGGCTCGTGCATGGATCGTGGGTTCGCTCGTAGTCCTGATCGTCGTTCTCGCCGTTTCGGTTGTGGCGTGCGGTCAAGCCGCGACATCCACCACCGCAGCGCCGACGACCACGGCCGCTCCGGCCACGACGGCGGCTCCGACGACGGAGGCTCCGGCCACCACGGAGGCGGTCACCACCAGCTCCGAGCAGACCGTCACCACGGCCGCATCGACGACGACCAGTGCCGCGGCCATCGATCCGGCGGCCCTGTTCACCGCGAACTGCGAGCTCAGCGGGTGCCACAAGAGCCCGCCGCGCGCGTCCGTCGCCACCGCGACCAAAGTGATCACCAACGGCAAAGAGAGCATGCCCTCCTTCCAGGACAAACTGACCGCCGACGAGATCGCCGCGCTGGCCCAGTGGGTCGCGAACGGCGGTAATTGACCCGGCGCGCAACCCGGTATCGAGGGGCAGCCAGACCAAGGATGCGTAGCGTGGCAGGGTGACCCTGAATTCGGGGGCCCGGCCGCAGGCCGGGTCGATTTTCTAAAATGACAGAGGGGCGGCCATTCGGCCGCCCCTCTCATTTTCGGTCATCTACGCGCCCCGGCTCTGCCTGGGCGCCGCGTCCGGCACCGGTCTAGAAGTCCTCCCGGCCCCCGGTCTCCCCGTCCTCGCCCTCGAGGTCGCCCTCCAGTTCGGCGTCACCGTCGAGGAGTTCGAGATCGTCGATGTCGCCGGGCTCGCCGGCCAGCGGGTCGGAACCGTCCATCCCGTTGGCGTCGCCGCCGTTGCCGTTGCCGCCGCTCACCAGGCGGGCCATGCTCGACACCTTGTCGGCGCCCCGCAGGTTCATCACCCGCACACCCATGGTGTTGCGGCCCGTGCAACGGACGCTCTCCACCGGCACCCGGATGACGGTGCCGTCCTGGCTCATCAGCATGAGTTCGTGATTGGCGCGCACCGACGTTACCCCGATGAGGTCGCCTCGGTCGGGCGCGTCTTTGATGGTGATGACGCCCTCGCCGCCCCGCTTCTGGGTGCGGTATTCGTGGACCGGGGTGCGCTTGCCGTAGCCACCGCTGGTGACGCAGAACAGGTCGGCGTCGTCCTCGGCCACGGCCATCCCCACGACCACGTGATCGTCGGGCATCCGCATACCGGTGACGCCCTGGGTCGCCCGGCCGGTGGGCCGCACGTCGTACTCGTTGAAGCGGATGGCCTTGCCCTCGCTCGACACCATGATCAGGTCGTCGTGCCCGCTGGTATGCCGCACCGCCACGAGCTCGTCTTCGCCCTCGAGGTTGATGGCGATGATGCCGTCGGCCTTGAGGTTGGTGGCGTAGTCGAGGAAGCGGGTCTTCTTGATGACCCCCTTCGCCGTCGCGAACACCAGGTACTTGGCGTCGGTGTAGTCCTTGGTGGCGATGACCGCCTTGATCTTCTCGCCCTGGGCCAGCGGGAGGATGTTGGCCACGTGGCGGCCCTTGCTCTGCCGGCTGCCGAGCGGCAGCTCGTGCACCTTCTGCCGGTAGATCTTGCCGCGCGAGGTTATGAACAGCAGGAAGTGGTGCGTCGTGGTGATGAAGAGGTGCTCGATGTAGTCGCCCTCTTTGAGGTCCATCCCCGATACGCCTATCCCGCCGCGGTGCTGCGTCCGGTAGGTGGAGACCGGCAGGCGTTTGACGTAGCCGGACGCCGAGATGGAGATGGCCATCTCCTCGACCGCGATCATGTCCTCGATGTCGATCTCGTCTTCCGACGGGCGGATCTCGGTGCGGCGGTCGTCGCCGTACATGGCCTTGATCTCGAGGAGTTCCTCTTTGATCACGTCGTAGATGAGCCCCTCGTTGGCGAGCAGGCCCTCGAGGTAGGCGATCCGCTCCATGAGGTCGCGGTGCTCTTCTTCGATCTTGTGCCGCTCGAGCGCGGTGAGGTTGCGCAGGCGGAGATCGACGATGGCCTGGGACTGCTCGTCGCTCAGGCCGAAGCGCTCCATGAGGCCCATCTTCGCGGCCTCGGTGTCTTCCGCCGACCGGATGATGCGGATGACCTCGTCCAGGTTCGAGATGGCGATGAGCAGGCCTTCCAAGATGTGGGCCCGCTTCTTGGCCTTGTCCAGTTCGAACTTGGTCCGGCGGATGATGACTTCTTTTTGGTGCGCGATGTAGTAGCGGAGCATCTCCTTGAGGGAGAGGGTCCGCGGCACGCCGTCCGCCAGGGCCAGGTTGATGACCCCGAAGGTGCTCTGCATGGCGCTGTGCTTGTACAGCTTGTTGAGCACCACTTTCGGGATGGCTTCGCGCTTCAGCTCGATGACGATGCGCATGCCCGAGCGGTCGGATTCGTCGCGCAGGTCGGAGATCTCAGGGATCTTCTTCTCGCGGACGAGCTCGGCGATCTTCTCGATGAGCTGCGCCTTGTTCACCTGATACGGAAGCTCGGTGACGATGATGGCCGTCTTGCCCTGCTTGAGCGGCTCGCTGTGCGCCCGCGCCCGGACCACGATGCGGCCGCGCCCGGTCTCGTAGGCGTCCCGGATGCCGGCATGACCCATGATGATGCCCGCAGTCGGGAAGTCCGGGCCCTTCACGTACTGCATGAGGTCGCCGCTGGTGAGCGACGGGTCGTCGATGAGGGCGGCCGTCGCGGCGATGATCTCGCTCAGGTTGTGTGGCGGGATGTTGGTGGCCATCCCCACGGCGATGCCGGAGCTGCCGTTGACGAGCAGGTTGGGGAAGCGGCTGGGCAGGACGCTCGGCTCTTCCCGGCTCTCGTCGTAGTTGGGGACCCAGTCGACCGTCTCGGCGTCGATGTCGCGGAGCATCTCGGTGGCGATACGGCTGAGGCGGCACTCCGTGTACCGCATGGCGGCCGCGGCGTCGCCGTCGACCGAGCCGAAGTTGCCGTGCCCGTCGACCAGCGGATAGCGGATGGAGAAGTCCTGGGCCATGCGGACCAGGGCGTCGTAGATGGCCGAGTCGCCATGGGGGTGGAAGTTACCCATGACATCCCCGACGATCCTCGCGCACTTGCGGTGCGGCCGGTTGGGCTGCATGCCCGAGTCGTGCATCCCGAAGAGCACGCGGCGGTGCACCGGCTTGAGGCCGTCGCGGACGTCGGGCAGGGCGCGGCCCACGATGACGCTCATGGCGTAATCGAGGTATGCGGCGCGCATCTCCTCCGCGATCTCGACCTGTTCTATGCGGCCCTCTAGGGTCTCCATACTACTTTCGTCCTACCTTGGTTCGGCGAGTCAGACGGCGCGGCCGGCCGGCGCTAGACATCCAGCGTCCGCACGTACCGTGCGTTCTCGGTGATGAAATCGCGGCGCGGCTCCACGTTGTCGCCCATCAGCATGGTGAAGACCTCGTCGGCCAGGGCCGCGTCGTCCACGGTCACCTGCAGCAGCGTCCGCTTGTCGGGGTTCATGGTGGTCTCCCAGAGCTGCTCGGGGTTCATCTCGCCGAGGCCCTTGAAGCGCTGGAGCGTGGTGCCCTGGCGGCCGATGCGCGAGAAGAGTTCTTCGAGCTGGGCGTCGTTGAAGGCGTAGTAGTCCTGGCGCTTGTGCACCACCCGGTAGAGCGGCGGCTGGGCGATGTACACGTAGCCCGCGTCGATGAGCTCCACCATGTTCCGGAAGAGGAACGTGAGGATGAGCGTGCGGATGTGCGCCCCGTCGACGTCGGCGTCGGTCATGATGATGAGCTTGTGGTACCGCGCGGCCGACAGGTCGAACTCGTCGGCCAGGCTGGTGCCGCACGCGCTGATCATCGACTGGATCTCGGTGTTGGAGAGGATCTTGTTGAGACGGGCCTTCTCCACGTTGATGATCTTGCCACGCAACGGGAGGATGGCCTGGAAGCTCCGGTCGCGGGCCTGCTTGGCGGAGCCGCCGGCCGAGTCACCCTCGACCAGATAGAGCTCGCACGAGGCTGGGTCGCGTATGGAGCAGTCGGCCAGCTTGCCGGGCAGCGTCGTGTTCTCCAGGATGCTCTTGCGCCGGGTGAGGTCCCGGGCTTTGCGGGCGGCCTGGCGGGCGTGCGCGGCCTGCACGGTCTTCTGGATGATCTGCTTGGCTTCGCCCGGATTCTCTTCGAGGAACTCGGCCAGCTTCTGGTTGACCACGCCCTCGACGAACCCGCGGATCTCGGAGTTGCCCAGCTTGGTCTTGGTCTGGCCCTCGTACTGCGGGTCGCTCAGCTTGACGCTGATGATGGCCACCAGGCCCTCGCGGACGTCCTCGCCGCTGAGGTTCTCCTCTTTCTCCTTGAGGAAGCCCTTCTGGCGCGCGTAGTCGTTGATGGTGCGGGTGATGGCGGCGCGGAAACCGGACAGGTGCGAGCCGCCCTCGTGGGTGTTGATGTTGTTGGCGAAGGAGAACACGTTGTCGGCGTAGCCGGCGTTCCACTGCATGGCCACTTCCACCGAGTGCGGCTTGACCACTTTCTTGTCGCCGTGCTCCTCGACCAGCTCCTCTTCACCGTCGAAACGGATGACCTTGGAGCCGATGGGCTCCTTGTGCTTGTTGATGTGCTTGACGAAGTCGACGATGCCGCCTTCGTAGCAATAGACGACGCTCTTGGGGCCGCTGGGGCCCTTGCCCAGGAACTGGACCTCGACGGTGGCGTCCTCGGCCAGAGCCTTGGCGGCGGCGTTGGCCTCGCCGGCCGGCGCGGCTGCTTTGGCGGCCTTCTTGGAAGTCTGGCCGTCGCCGGACTCACCGGCGGCTTCGTAGTCGTCGTCGACGCCGGGCGCCGAGATCGTCTCCGACTCGTCGCGTTCGTCGGTGAGGCTGATCTTGAGCCCCCGGTTGAGGAAGGCCATCTCGCGGAGCCGCTGCGAGAGGGTGGAGAAGTTGAAGTTCAGATCGTCGAAGATCTCGGCATCGGGCTTGAACGTGGTGGTGGTACCGCGGCGGTCGCCGCACTCGTGCACCTTCTCCACTTTTCCGGTGGGTATGCCCCGCTCGTAGGTCTGCCGATGCGCCCAGCCGTCGCGGCAGACCTCCACAGTCAGACGCTCGGACAAGGCGTTGACCACGCTGATGCCCACCCCGTGGAGACCGCCCGAGACTTTGTAGCCCTCGCCGCCGAACTTGCCGCCGGCGTGGAGCTTCGTCATGACGACTTCGAGGGCGGACGCGCCGGTCTCGTGCTTGTCCACCGGGATGCCGCGGCCGTTGTCGACCACGCGCACGGAGGCGTCGGGCAGGATGGTCACATCGATGGCGGTGCAGTAGCCCGCGAGGGCCTCGTCGACCGAGTTGTCGACCACCTCGTAGACAAGGTGATGCAGGCCGCGGTGACCCGTCGACCCGATGTACATCCCCGGCCGCTTGCGTACCGGCTCGAGACCTTCTAGTACCTGAATCGCGCTGGCGTTGTATTGCTCGGCCAAACCTCGACGACCTCTCTCTTGTCGCACACGTTTTCCCTGCTCACGCGGCACAAGGGCGTGAGGTTTGGGATGCTCCCGGAAGGCTGGGGAAAGAGCCCTATCCTGAGACTCTGGGTGGCGTTACCACGAGCTCTATTTTACCACATGGGCCTTTCCGCCGGTCTATATAGGTACGCTGCTAGCGGCCAGAATCCTGCCTGCCGCGTACAAAGCCGGCGATCATGGCCTGGCGGATGGCCTCTTTGACCGCAGGCTGCAAGGGTGACTCGTCCAGGTCGCGCAGGGCCTGCAGCTCGTCGGCGGTCAGACCCTCGATCCCGCCGGCGGCGGGCGGCGCGGGCGCAGCCTCCGCTGCGGGTTCGGGCGGCGGCGCGGGT
>CAIQPS010000162.1 GCA_903873715.1 uncultured Actinomycetes bacterium | reverse complement strand
TGCGGCCCTGCGGGCGGCGGCCGGGCTGTAAGCAGCCCACAGCGTGAGCCCCTTCCAAAGGGGTGATCCGATACCAGAAGCACCGGAGGGGCGGCAGCGTGAGCTGCCGCCCCGACCATTTGGAGAACAGTGAGAGTCATGACGTGCGGACCGGGAGGAGATGTGGCGCCTGGCGCGGCCGAGAATGACGGGCGGGTGGCCCGGGTCGTCCCGCTTCTGCGCCTGCATCATCTGGGCCGCAGGCAGTTCGACTATGCCATCCCCGACGGACTGACGGACGCGGTGCGGCGCGGCTCCATTGTCACCGTGCCGTTCGGCAAACGCACGGTGCGCGCGGTGGTCATGGAGCGGGCTTCGGCTCCCGAGTCGGGTGACGTTTCAGCGCTGAAGGGCGTCGAGGCTGTCGGTGCGGATGTGATCGCTGAGGAGCTCGTCGATCTCGCCGAGGCCATGGCGGAGCGCTACCTCTGTTCACTCGAAGCCTGTCTGCGGCTGGTGGTACCTATCGGTGCGGCCGCCGGCAAAGTGAGGGAGGCCTCGGTCCGCAGGGACCATGTGGCCGTCTCGGCCGATGTGGACCCGGATGTCGTTTCCGGCCTCACCGGAAAGCAGCGCGCGGTGGTCGACGCGATACCTGCCGCCGGGATCAGCAAGAAGGCTCTCTGCGACGCCACCGGAGTCGGGCGCGGCGTGCTTGCCACTCTGGAGAAGAAGGGCGTCATAGAGTCGCGGGCAGGCCTACTCAGCGGCGGGGACGCCGACGAGGGGCGCGGATCTGAAGCTGAAGGCCGGCCGGGCGGACCGTCGACCCCGCGTGCCCTCGCGTTGTGGCCCGAACAGGCCCGGGCGGTGGAGGACCTCGTGTGGGCGCTGGACGGTCCCGGCTTGACCGAACGCCTTCTCTGGGGCGTCACCGGGAGCGGCAAGACCGAGGTCTACCTGCGGGTCATCGAACACGCGCTTGCTACCGGGAGGGGCACCATCCTGCTCGTTCCGGAGATTGCCCTGACGCCGCAGACCATCGGTCGGGTGAAGGCGCGCTTCGGCGACGACGTGGGCGTGTTCCACAGTGGCCTCGCCCAGGGACAGCGGCTACGGGAGTACCGCAGGGTGGCGTCCGGCGCGGCCCGGATAGCAGTCGGGGCCCGCTCAGCCGTCTTCGCGCCCGTCAGGGACCTGGGATTGATAATCATCGACGAATCCCACGACAACTCCTACAAGCAGGAGGAGGAGCCGCGCTATCGGGTCAAGACCGTCGCGCAGATGCGCCTGGAGGCGCACGGAGGATTGCTGCTCGAGGGCAGCGCCACGCCGGCGGTCGAGAGCATGACGGCCTCCGAAGGACGTCTGCGGTTGTCCCGGCGCGCCTCCGGGGCACCTCCGGCGATAGAGGTGGTGGACATGCGGCGGCAGGGACCGGGCATGCTGCTGGCCTCCCGCTCGCGCCAGGCTCTGGCAGAGGTGCTGCGGAGCGGAGAACAGGCGATCATCCTCCTGAACCGGCGGGGCTTCGCGGGCTACGTGCACTGCGAGACCTGCGGCCACGTCCTCATGTGCACCGACTGCGAGTTGTCCCTCACCTACCATCAGGGCGAGAGGAAGTTGCTGTGCCACCACTGCGGCAGGGGATACGGTCAGCCGCACGCCTGCCCGAAGTGCGGCGAAGCGCCGCTCACGCGGGCTTCGCCGGGCACCGAGCGGCTCGACGGCGAGTTGCGCACCCTTGTGCCGGGCGACCAGGTGTTCCGCTTGGACTCGGACGTTGTCAGCAGTGCCGCGGCCACCCAGGCCATCCTGTCGGCATTCGGGTCGTCGCACCCAGGGGTGCTGGTGGGTACGCAGATGGTCGCGAAAGGGCACGACTTCCCCGACGTGACCCTTGTAATCGTGGCGGACGCCGACGTGGGGCTCTACATGCCGGACTTCAGGGCTGCGGAGCGGACCTTCCAGCTACTCACCCAGGTGGCGGGCCGGGCGGGGCGGGCGCAGCGGCCCGGCCGCGTCCTGGTACAGACATCCAACCCGGACGTGCCGTGCATCCGGATGGCCCTGGCAGGCGAGGAGGAGGCCTTCTACGAGCAGGAGTCCATCACCCGCGAGCGCCTCGGCTACCCGCCGTTCGCCGAGCTCATACGCCTGGTGACGTCGTCGCCGGATGCCGCCAAGGCCCAGGCCGCGGGCAGGCACCTGGTGCAGCAGCTGGCGCCGTTCTTCTCGGGCGAGGAACTGCATGGGCCGGCGCCGTTGCTGCGTCTGCGGGGCCGGAACCGGTGGCAGGTGTTGGTGGCTGCCCGCCAGGGCGAGCGGGCGCGCACTATAATAGGACAGGCGCTGGCTCAGCTCGAAGAGCCATACCGGCGCCGCGGCGTCGTCCTCCTGGCCGATGTCGATCCTTTATCGTTCGGATAGATCGTTCGAGGGGCAGATAGACCGTAATGGCGCGCAAAGACAAGCAAAAACCGAGGCGTGGAGCGGTCCCGCTCGAACGCCTGAGGACGTTCGGCGACCCTGCGCTCAAGCAGCAGGCAAATCCCGTGACGGTGTTCGATTCCCGCCTGGTCAAGCTTGCTGAGACCATGCTCGCGGTGATGCACCGGGAAGAGGGGGTCGGGCTCGCAGCTCCTCAGATCGGGGTTCTCAGCCGCATGATCGTGTGGCACCACCCGGAGGATGAGAACGAGGAGTATGTCTTCGTCAACCCCCGCATCGTCTCGATGTCCGAGGAACGTAGCCTGGCAGGCGAAGGGTGTCTGTCCGTGCCGGGCTGCACCGTCGAGGTGGAGCGGGCGAACGAGGTCCGCATCGCCGCCCAGAACCTGGAAGGGGTCGAGTTCGAGGCTGACGCCGCAGGGCTGATAGCCCGGATACTCCAGCACGAGATCGACCACCTGGACGGCCGCCTGATCGTCGATAGAGCAGCGCCCGAAGAGCGGCGCCGGGTGCTCAAGGAACTCCGCGAGCGCGCGATAGAGTCGGGCACGTGAACTTCGCGTTCGCAGGCGCACCGGATTTCGCGGCTTGGACCCTCGAGGATCTGGTGGCGCTCGGACGCAGGCCATCCCTTGTGATATCCCAGCCCGACCGTCCCGTGGGGCGGGGAAGGCACGCGGCCGCGCCTGCGGCGGCGGCCACCGCTACCGGCTTGGGCATCGATCTGTTGCAGACCGAGGACATCAATGCGCCGGAAGTGCTGGCACGCCTGCGCTCGGCGGGCGCGAAGGTCCTGGTGGTCGCCGCCTTCGGCCAGTTGCTGCGCGCGGAACTTCTGGAAGCGCTGCCTTGCCTCAACGTCCACGGCTCGCTGTTGCCCGCATACAGGGGTGCCGCTCCCATCGAGAGGAGCATCGCCGCCGGTGACGCGTGCACGGGGGTCAGCATCATGAGGATGGAGAGGGGTCTGGACACCGGCCCGTGGGCGCTCCAGACGTCGCTGTCCGTCAACCTGTGGGATGACGCCGGCTCGGTGGGCCGCTCCCTGGCTTTCCTGGGTGCGCGCGGGCTCGATCAGGTGATGACCGGTCTCGCGGACGGCACGGCGGTGTGGACCGACCAGGAGGGCCCTGCAAGCTACGCGGACAAGCTCACGCCCGCGGACGCCTCGCTCGACCTGGCCCGCTCGGCCCGGTCGGTGCACGATCAAGTACGTTCGCTCAGTCCGCGTGTGGGGGCGCGAGCCACGAGCGGCGGTCTGGGGTTCAAGGTCTGGCGCACGTGGCCCTACGGGCATGAGGGGCTTCGGGAGGCGCCCTCCGAGGCGGCCGGAGTGGCCGGGCACCCTGGCGGTATCTGCTTCACCAAGACCAGGGTCTTCGCAGGCTGCGCCGAAGGCGTCGTCGAGTTCTTCAACATCCAGCCCGACGGCAAAGCTGTGATGACCGCGGCTGAGTTCCTGCGAGGCTACGCGAGCAGGCTGGGGGATACCATCGAGCCACCGGCGGCTCCTCCCGCCCGGCGGCCAGAGTGACCAAGGCGTGACGAGGGGAGACCGCGTGCCCGTTCCGACAGCGACATACAGGGAACTGCACCTGCTGCCGTCGATCCTTTCGGCGGATTTCGCCCACCTGGGCGACGATATCGACCGGGTCATGGACGCGGGTGTGCGCATCATCCACTGCGACGTCATGGACGGCCACTTCGTCCCCAACCTCACCATGGGGCCGGCGCTTGTAGGCTCTATCGCTCCTGCGATCCATGCCCGGGGAGGTCTGCTCTCCGTACATCTCATGATCGAGTCTCCGGAAAAGTTCGTCGACGACTTCGCGGCCGCCGGTGCGGACGTCATCAGCGTGCACGCAGAGGCCTGTCCGATGCTGTACCACGCCGTACAGATGATCCAGAAGCTCGGCGTGGGCGCCGGAGTGGCCATCAACCCTGGCACCCCTGTGTCGGCCATCCGCGAGGTGGCGCACCTGGTGGACATGGTCCTGGTCATGACCGTCAACCCCGGGTTCGGTGGGCAGAAGCTCATCCCGGCGGCTCTCAAGAAGGTCCCCGAGATCAGGAAGATGATCCGCGAGGATGCCGCCATAGAGCTCGACGGCGGGGTGAACCGGGAGAACATCCGCGCGGTGGCCGAGGCCGGCGCCGATTGGATCGTGGCGGGTTCGGCGGTGTTCGGAGCCGACGACCCTGGCGCCGAGGCGCGCCTGTTGCAGCGGCTCATGGCCGGGGACTGAGCCGGCTGAAGCCTGGTGAGCGGGCCGTTTCCTGGCAGCGCGGTCCCTGTTGTGCTAGATTTGCCCTGCACCTGAGGGTGCTATCAGTTAGTTGGTCTTCGGGGTCGGGTGAGATTCCCTACCGGCGGTAACAGCCCGCGAGCCCTACGGGGCAGACCAGGTGTGACTCCTGGGCCGACAGTACAGTCTGGAGGAGAGAAGACCGGAGCGTCGCTACGCTCTGCCGACCCCTGGGCCATGAGGCTGAGGGGTTTTTTGTTGGTCCTGGAAGCGCACGACATCTTGATGCTCGAACGAGCGTTCTCCCTGGCGGAGAAGGCCCGAGGCTGCACCAGCCCCAACCCCGTCGTCGGCGCCGTCGTCGTCCGCGAGGCCCATGTGATCGGCGAGGGCTACCATTCTGGGCCGGGCAAGGACCACGCCGAGATCGCCGCCATGAAGGATGCCGTGCGGCGGGCCGGCGGCGAGGCGCGGGCGGATGAGCCGCTCGACCGTGAAGCGGCTCGGGCCGCATGCGCGGGCGCCACCATGTACGTCACGCTCGAGCCGTGCTGTACCTACGGCCGCACCCCGCCCTGCACGGATGCTCTCGTCGCGGCAGACCTCTCCAGGGTCGTCGTCGGCTCCATCGACCCCAGCCCGGGGGTCAACGGGCGCGGCGTGGACATCCTGCGGGGGGCTGGGATTTCCGTGGAGGTGGCCGGCGGGGACATCGCCCTGCGGATGAAGCGCCAGAACGACGGCATGCGCAAATCCGTGGTCACGGGGCTTCCGTTCGTCACCTACAAATACGCCATGACGGTCGACGGCCGCACGGCTACCGACAGCGGCGATTCGCGCTGGATCTCGAGTGCGGAGAGCCGTTTGCTTGTGCACCGCTGGAGGGCGGCGAGCGACGCGGTGGTGGTCGGGTCCGGCACGGTGCGGGCCGACGATCCCCTTCTCACCGCACGCGAAGTCGAGTGCTGCCGGCAGCCTCTAAGGGTGGTCGTCGGAGACCCGGCCGCTCTTGCGGTGGAGAGCGCCTTGGTGCGCAGCGCGGCCGAACACCCCGTGGTCGTGCTGTGTGGCGGTGCGGCCGCCGAAGATTCGGTGGCCAGACTGAAGACCGCCGGAGTGGAGGTGGAAACCGTCGCCTGCGGGTCGGACGGCCGCCCGCTGCCGGTGGAGGTCTTGCGGGTGTTGACCGCGCGTGGGGTGCAGACGGTGCTCCTCGAAGGCGGAAGGACGCTTGCGGGTGCCTGGTGGAGGGCCGGGATGATCGACAAGGTCGCGTGCTTCCTGTGCCCCAAGGTGGCCCCGGGGGTGGAGCACAGGGGAGCGTTCGCAGCGGAAGGCGCCGCCCTCATGGCTGAGGCGCTCGTGCTCAAAGAGGTGCACGTGGAGGTATGTGGTCCCGACGTGCTCCTTACCGGCTACACCGGGGAGGCCCACTGATGTTCACGGGGCTCATCGAAGAGGTGGGAGTGGTCCGCAGGCTCGAGCGTGGGGCGGCGGGCGGCAGGCTCAGCGTGCGCGCCCGGAAGGTGCTCGAGGGCACCAAGATCGGTGACTCCATCGCGGTGAGCGGCGCCTGCCTGACCGTGGTCGCCCTGGATGGCGACGGCTTCGTGGTCGAGTGCATGCCCGAGACCCTGGCGCGCACCACCATAGGAGCGGCGAGGCCAGGGTCGTCGGTGAACCTGGAACGGGCACTCCGCTGGGGCGACAGGCTTGGTGGCCATCTGGTGCTAGGGCACGTGGACGGGGTCGGCGAGATCCTGGGTATCACCCGGTCCGGCATAGCCTGGGAGGTGCGAATATCGCTGCCCGACGAGCTGCGTGGCGCGGTCGCCGGCAAGGGCTCGGTGGCTATCGACGGCATCTCGCTGACCGTCATCCGGGCGGACGGCGAAGGGTTCGAGGTGGGCATCATCCCACATACGTTGAAGGAGACCACCCTAAAGGCGGTCGCCGCCGGGATGAAGGTGAACCTGGAGGCCGACGTCCTCGCCCGCTATGTCCTGCAATCGTTGCAGGCTCTTGCCGGCGCCGGAGGCCCGGCGGCCGGGTTGGCCGCGACGCTGGGCATGGACGGTGCCGGGACGGCAAGGCCCGGAGGCCTTACGGAAGAGTTCCTACGCGAACAAGGGTTCGCTTGATCGGAGGATCACAGACCATGACCGAACGACAAGGATTCGCGACCATCGAAGAGGCCCTCGAGGAGATCAAGGCGGGCCGCATGGTGGTCGTCGTGGACGACGAGGACCGGGAGAACGAGGGCGACCTCACCATGGCCGCCCAGTTCGTGACCCCGGAGGCCGTCAACTTCATGGCCGCGCACGGCCGGGGCCTCATCTGCCTCTCCATCACGGAGGAGCGGGCCGCCGAGATGCACCTCACCCCGATGGTGCGCTCCAACACCTCCCGCTTCGGGACGGCGTTCACGGTCTCCATCGAGGCCCGTGAGGGCGTAAGCACCGGCATCAGCGCCGCCGACCGCGCCCACACCATGCAGGTGGCCGTCGATCCGCGGAGCAAGCCGGACGACCTGGTCCAGCCGGGCCACGTGTTCCCGCTCATCGCCCGCGCCGGCGGCGTGCTCAGCCGCACCGGCCAGACGGAAGCGGCCGTGGACCTTGCCCGCCTCGCCGGACTCATCCCGGCCGGCGTCATCTGCGAGGTGATGAACGAAGACGGCACGATGGCCCGTGTGCCCGACCTCATCCCGTATTGCGAGCGGCACAACCTCAAGATGGTGACTGTGGCCGACCTCATCCGCTACCGGCGGCGCAACGAACGGCTGGTGAGGGCCGCGGCCGTGGTCCAGATGCCCACCAAGTACGGGGACTTCGTCGCCCACGGCTACGAGAGCGTCATCGACGGCGAGCATCACGTCGCGCTGGTCAAGGGCGACGTGGCGGGCAAAGCCGACGTGCTGGTGCGCGTCCACTCCGAGTGCCTCACCGGCGACGTCTTCCACTCGATGCGCTGCGACTGTGGGGAACAGTTGCAGGCGGCTCTCGAACGCATCGAGGCGGAGGGGAGCGGCGTGCTGCTGTACATGCGCCAGGAAGGCCGCGGGATCGGCCTGCTCAACAAACTGCGCGCATACGAGTTGCAGGAGCGGGGTCTGGACACCGTCGAGGCCAACGTGGAACTGGGCTTCGCCCCCGACCTGCGCGACTACGGCATCGGCGCGCAGATCCTGGTGGATCTGGGGCTCACCTCCATCCGCATCATGACCAACAACCCTCGCAAGCTCGTGGGTCTGGAGGGTTACGGCCTCACCATCAGCGAGCGGGTGCCGCTCGAGATCAAACCCACCCGGGCGAATCTCCACTATCTCCGGGTGAAGAAGGAGAAGATGGGCCACATCCTCCACCATCAAGGACTGCAATCGGAAGGATCCGAGGGAAAGGACAGGAGCAATGGATAGCAAGGGGCAGGTGTTCGAGGGCTTCCTGAACGGCGAGGGCCTGCGCTTCGCCGTGGTGGTCAGCCGCTTCAACGAGTTCATCAGCAGCAAGCTGCTCTCCGGAGCCTGGGACTGCCTCACCCGTCACGGCGCCGAGGGGACCGACATCGACGTGGCTTGGTGCCCGGGAGCGTTCGAGATCCCGCTCGTCGCCCAGAAGCTGGCGGCGCTCAAGCGCTACGACGCCATCATCTGCCTGGGAGCTGTCATACGCGGATCGACTCCGCACTTCGACTACGTGTCGTCCGAAGTGGCGAAGGGCGTGGCGAAGGTCCAACTGGACGCAGGGGTGCCGGTGATCTTCGGCGTGCTCACCACGGACAGCATCGAGCAGGCCGTGGAGCGCGCGGGTACGAAGGCGGGTAACAAGGGCTGGGACGCCGCGGTGTCGGCCCTGGAGATGGCCAACCTGTTCAAGACCCTGGATACAAAAGACGCGCCTCGCCCGTAGGCGGCGCGTCTGGGATCGAGGGAGCGGCGGCGCGGGGCGGCCGGGTGACTGGCCGACTCCGCTGCCGGCCGGGCTATGGCTGCCGGCCGGCTGAGAGACAGGTCAGAGGATCAGGCGACCTTCGTGACCTTGTGGGCTTTGAGGCACTTGGCGCAGACGTAGGCCTGGGTGGGCTTGCCGTCGAGCTGGATGCGGACCTTCTGGACGTTCGGGTCCCAGCGACGCGGGGTCGCGCGCATGGAATGGCTGCGGTTGTTACCGAAGCTGGGTTTCTTGCCGCATATGGCGCACACTTTGGACATGTGAGACTCACTCTATCTCTAAGGTTTGAGCACGCGAGTGGATTAGTATGCCGTATGCCGCGCCCCCTGACAAGGTCGCCGGACGCCCCGGCGAGCGGGGCTGCAATGGCGACAAAGGGCGCCGTGCGGTAGGGTATAGTAACTGGACAGGTCAATGCGCGACTGGGGGAGGAGACGGCCATCTTTACCAAGGACATGTCGATGATGGAGGCTCTGCAGGCCGACCCGCGCGCGAAGGACGTCTTTGCTTCCTACGGCATGGGCTGCATCGGGTGCATGGGTGTCAGCATGGAGTCCATCGAAGACGGCGCCAAGATGCATGGCATCGACCCCAACGCCGTCGTCGCGGAACTCAACAAGCTCAGTCCGCTCGACTCCGAAACCGACGCATGAACGCGTACGGGGGCGCACAGGGTGGAGGTGCTCCCGGGGGTCGTGAAGGCGCCATCGGGGGGCACCTCAATGTGAGTGACAGGGCGATCGCAGACATCGTCGGCTTCACCGTGCTGGAGTGTTACGGTGTCGTCGGGATGGCATCGCCCAGCCTGCGCCAGGGTGTGGCCTCGCTCCTCACCAGGGACCGGCTGCACCAGGGCATCAAGGTGGAGCAGACCGGCGATCAGCTGCGCATCAAGCTCTACATCATCATAGAGTTCGGTCTCAACGTGGCCGAAGTCGCCGGGAACGTACGCTCCCAGGTGGCGTACAACGTCGAGAAGATGACCGGTAGGCCTGTCAACGGCCTGCATATCTACGTGCAAGGGGTCCGGCTTGGCGAGTAACGCTGAGGGCTCACTCACAGTAGCTCGAGCCCGGGAACTGCTGGCGGCCGGTTTCGCGGCCCTGGAAGAGCGCAAGCAGGAGATCAACGATCTCAACGTGTATCCCGTGCCTGACGGCGATACGGGGACCAACCTGGCGCTCACCGTCAAGGGCATGGTCGAGTCGTTGGCCAAGGTCCCGGCCGACCTTTCGGAGCACGACGTCTGCGCGGCTATCTCACAGGCGGCCCTTATGGGCGCCCGCGGGAACAGCGGCGTCATCCTGTCGCAGATCGTCAGGGGCGCCATGGACGTGCTGGCCCAGGCCGGGCCTGTCACGCAAGAGGTGCTCACCCGAGCACTGCGCCATGCCACAGAGACTGCATATCGGGCGGTGCGCAAGCCGGTGGAAGGCACCATGCTCACCGTGCTGCGCGACATGGCGGAGGCTGCCGCCCACGCCCCCGAGACCGGAGACCTACGAGCGTTCTTGGGGCAGGTCGTCGCCGAGGGCTGGAAGAGTGTCGAGAGGACACCCACGCTGCTCAAGGTGCTCGCGGACGCGGGCGTCGTGGATGCGGGCGGCTTCGGGCTCGTCGTGTTCCTCGAAGGCGCTGCCGACGGGCACGCCGGCGCCAAGACCATCATCGCCACCCACTTCGCGCAGCCGGCTGTAGCGCCGGTCTCGTTCGAAGACGAAGACGAGGGGGAGAGCGCGTTCACCTACTGCACCAGCTTCCTGCTCAGCGGGGAGGGCCTCGACAAGGTCGCCCTCGAGGAGAGGCTCGGCAGGTTGGGAGACAGTCTCCTGGTGGTCGGGGATGCACGGCAGATCAAGGTGCACGTACACACCGACGAGCCCGGCACGGTCCTGGGCTTGGTCACGCCCATGGGTGTGCTCACCGAGATCGAGATCGACAACATGAAGGAGCAGACGGCTGCGCGCAGCCGCCGCTTGGCAGGGTCGAAGGCAGCGCCGCCGGTCGACGCGGGGCTCACTCAGGTGGTCGCCGTGGTCGCGGGCGAGGGCAACAAGGCTCTCTTCCGCAACCTGGGGGTCGACCTCATCGTCGAGGGCGGGCAGTCCATGAACCCGTCCACCGAGGACATCGTGCGCGCCGTGGAGAAGGCCAAGGCCCGCTCGGTCATCATCCTGCCCAACAACGGCAACGTCATCATGACCGCCGACCAGACGGTGGGGCTCACCGATCGGGAGGTCTACGTGGTGCCTACCCGCTCCATCCAGGCGGGCCTCAGCGCGGCGGTAGCCTACGACAAGCGCAGGCCGGGCGCCGAGAACGCCAAGGAGATGCGGGCGGCCATCGAAGGGGTGGCCACAGCCGAGATCACCCGCGCTGTGCGCGATTCGCTGGTCGACGGCATCCAGGTCAAGGCCGGCGACTTCATCGGCCTCATCGACGACAAGGTGATCGTCGCCGGGACGGAGCTGGAGCCGGTGGTGGAGGATATCGCGGCCAGGTTGCTCGACGGCAACAAGGGCCTCCTGACCGCTCTGCTCGGTGACGAGGAGCACGCCGGACGAGCGGCTGCCGCGCTGGAGAAACTGCGCGATGCCTACCCGCTCGTCGAGATAGACCTGCACGAGGGCGGGCAGCCTTTCTATCCCGTCCTGCTCTCGGCGGAGTAACAGCTACCAGCCGGTCCAACTGCGCGAAAGGAGCGAGGCCGAGATGATCGTCGATCGGGCGACCACCGCTATCGTCGTGGATTCCACCTCCGACCTGCCCGGCTATCTCGCGGATGACCCGAGCATCACCATGGTCCCGCTCACCGTGTATTTCGGTGAGGAGGCGCGGCTCGACTGGGTCGAGATCCAGGCTGACGAGTTCTACGAAAGGCTCAAGAACGGCCCGATCCTGCCCCGGACTTCGCAGCCGTCGGCGGGCGCGTTCCTCGAGGTCTACAAGCGGCTGCTGGAGACGCACGAGCGCGTCTACTCGATCCATCTGAGCGGCAAGTTCAGCGGCACGGTGGCGAGCGCGGAGGTCGCGGCCGGCCAGATCGATGGAGTTCGCGTGGTGGACTCCGAACTGGCTACGGGGGGCATCGCCCTACTGGTGGCGCGTCTCGTGGAGTTGCTCGACAAGGGCACCGCCGAGGACGAGTTCGAGGCCTACATCGCCCACTTCCTCAAGGACAAGACGTTCTACTTCCTTCCGACCACGCTGGAGTTCCTGCACAAGGGTGGGCGCATCGGCGGGGCCTCTCACCTTATGGGGACCGTGCTCAACATCAAGCCGGTGCTCACCATCGAGGAAGGCGTCATAGACGTGTACAAGAAGGTTCGCGGCGTCCCGCAAGCCTTGGAACTGATGCGTGACGGTCTTGTGGAGCGCACGGATGCCGGCAGCACTGTGCGCGTGAGCATCTCTCACGCCCTCAACCTGCCGCTCGCCGATCACCTCAAGGGGCTCCTGGAAGGCATCAAGGACCGCGAGCTCAAGATCATGCCCTATAGCATCGTGGGCCCGGTCATCGGGACCTACGTCGGCCCGGGTGCGGTAGCCCTCGGTTTCATCCAGGAATGAGCGACGCCTCCAGCGGTCGCCTGCACTACCCGTTCGCGGGGCAGGAGCCGTCCGGCGGGCTCGCACCCACCTCCAAGCGCCGCCTCGACCCCGGTGCGCTCGGCCTTCCCATCTCCAGCGTGCGCGGGGTGGGCAGGGCGACCGACAAACGCCTGCGCGGACTGGGGCTCAAAACGGTCGGCGACCTGCTCTGGCATCTGCCGTTCAGGCACGAGGCGCCGTCACGGATGGTGCAGGTGGCCGACCTGCTCATCGGGTCCGAGGTGACCCTGCGGGGCACGGTGGTGTCCTGCGCCAGCCGGGAGACGGCACGGCGCCGGGTGAAGGTCCTCGAGGCCCTGGTCGCCGATGACACCGGCAGTGTCCTGGCGGTGTGGTACAACCAGGCCTACCTCGAGCCTGCGTTCCGGGAAAGGCCTGAGGTGCTGCTCAAAGGCACGCTCACCCGCCAGTGGGGGGCACCGGTCTTCATGGTCAAGCGCCACGAGATCCTGGGGGAGAGCGAGGACAGCAGACACATCCTCGGGCTGGTGCCTGTCTACCCGAGCACCGCCGACCTGAGCGTGCGCACCATCCGGACACTGCTGCACGAGGCCGCGCCGCTCGCGGTGAACCTGCCGGACCCGCTGCCCGCCGAGCTCCTGGCCCGGAGACGCTACGCCGGCCGTGCGGAGGCCATCCTGGCAAGCCACTTCCCCGACGACATGGAGGAGGCCGTCAAGGCCCGGGACCGGCTGGCGTTCGAGGAGCTTCTTCTTCTGCAACTCGCTGTTTTGAGGCGGCGCCGCGCCCAGGACGATCAGGAGCGGGCCCGCGCGCTCGCGCCCCCGGGAGGGCTTTCTGCAGCGTATCTGGCCGGTCTGTCGTTCGCCCCCACGGGGGCGCAGACTCGAGTCATCGGGGAGATCGAACACGACATCCAGCGGTCGGTCCCGATGAGACGGTTGCTCCACGGCGACGTCGGCTCCGGCAAGACCATGGTGGCTGCCTACTGTCTGCTTCGTGCGGTGGAGCAGGGTGGACAGGGGGCCCTGATGGCTCCTACGGAGGTCCTGGCAGACCAGCACTATCTGGGCCTCTCCGCGGAACTGGCGTCGCATGGGGTCAGGGTGGCGCTGCTCAAGGGCAGCCAGACCACCGCCGAGCGGAAAGCCGTGCGCAAGGCCCTCGAATCGGGAGAGACCGACGTGGTCGTGGGAACGCATGCGCTCATCCAGCAAGGTGTGCGCTTCCACGACCTGCGTCTTGCGGTGGTCGACGAACAGCACCGGTTCGGGGTGGCGCAGAGGGACGCCATCCTCGCAGGTGAGGACAAGGAGAGCCGGCCGCACACCCTCCACATGTCGGCCACTCCCATCCCCCGGACACTGAGCCTCACCCTCTACGGCGATCTCGACGTGAGCGTACTGGACGAGATGCCGGCCGGCCGCAGACCGATCGTCACGAGATTGGTGGCGCCGGAGTCCGCGACCCGGATGTGGGATTTCGTGCGGGAGCAGATCCGGTCGGGGCGCCAGGCCTACGTCGTGTGCCCGCTCATCGAGGAGAGCGAGAGCCTGCAGTCCGCCTCGGCTACGCAGACGTATGAAGAGTTGGTGGCGGGCGAGCTGCGCGGTTTCAGGTTGAGGCTCCTCCACGGCCAACTGCCGCCGGCAGACAAGGCGGCGGCCATGGCGGACTACACGGCTGGCCGGGCGGACGTCCTGGTGAGCACCTCGGTGATCGAGGTGGGCGTCGACGTACCGAACGCGACGGTGATGGTGATCCTGGGCGCCAGGCGGTTCGGCCTGTCGCAACTGCATCAGTTGCGGGGCCGGGTCGGCCGGGGGGCAGCCGATTCGTATTGCTTCCTGCCCATAGGGGACGAGGACGAGGCTGCGCTCGACCGGCTCCGCGTGTTCGCGGGCACCAACGACGGTTTCGCCCTCGCAGAGGCAGACCTGCAGGCGCGCGGCACCGGCCAGCTCTTCGGGGAACGCCAATCGGGGCTGGGGGACCTGCACGTCGCATCGCTGCTCAGGGACCGGGCGCTGCTCGAGGACGCGAGGGTGGAGGCGGCCGCGGTGCTGGATCGGCTTGAGACTCTCGTGGCGCCAGACGGACCAGGGGAAGTGGCGCGGAGCAGCCGGGCGACGGCCGGCGGTGTGTGCGCCGCGCCGGCCGGCGTCAGTCTGGGCATACTTGTCGAGGCCGCCGAGGAGCGGTTCGGACGCAACATAACGTGGCTGGAGAGGGTATGAGCGGCGAGGAGTGGGAGAAGTGGATCGCGGACCCTGCCTCAGCCTTGAGGGATGACGAGGCGGCTGGCCGGCTCAAGAAGGCCGAAAGCGCTGTCCGGCCGGGTATGCGCAACTCGGTTCGGATAGTGGCCGGCGCGCGGCGCAGCCGCAGGCTGCGCGTCCCCCAGGGACTGACCGTGCGCCCCACGAGCGAGATGGTCCGGGAGGCCATCTTCAACTCGCTCGGTCCCATCACCGGCATGGCGGTGCTCGACCTGTTCGCCGGGACGGGCGCGATGGGCCTGGAGGCTCTGTCCCGGGGAGCTGAGGCGTGCGTCTTCGTCGAGCAGGATCGGCGCGTGGCCGAGGTCCTTCGCCAGAACATCCGCGACCTCGACTACGAAGCGGAGAGCAGGGTCGTCGTGGCCGACTATGCGGCCGCTTTGCAGGACATCCGGCGTTCGGGGCGCAGGTTCGATTTGCTCTTCATCGACCCCCCCTATAAAATGCTTCCGGAAGCGGAAGTAACGCTGGAGCCTCTGATCCCGCCGGTGATGCACGCAGGGGGCGTGGCCGTGCTGGAGAGCGAGAGGGGCTCGCATCCGAGTCTCGGGGCGGTCCCGGTGTTCGACCGGGTCTACGGGGACACGAGGGTCACGATGGTGGTCATAGGCGGCGAGGCGCAGTCCTCGGGCCCAGAAAGGGAGGACTGACCGGTGAACAGGGTCTTGTGCCCCGGGAGCTACGACCCCGTGACCATCGGCCACCTGGACATCATCGGCCGGTGCAGTGCCATGTTCGATGAGGTCATCGTGGCGGTGGTCGACGACTCCTATCGCAAGACCGCTCTCTTCAGCGCCGGCGAGCGGCTACATTTCTTGCAGGAGTCCACCAAGGATCTGCCGAATGTGAAGGTCGCCATCATGAAGGGCCTGGTGGTGAAGTTCGCGCGTGAGGTCGACGCACATGTACTGGTGAAGGGTCTGCGGGCGCTCACCGATTTCGAGTACGAGTTCCAGATGGCGCAGTTGAATCGCAAGTTGGACCCCGAACTCGAGACGATGTACCTTATGGCGTCCCCCGAGTACTCGTTCCTCAGTTCGAGTGGGGTGAAAGAGATCGCCAAGTACGGTGGATGCGTGAGCGACCTGGTGCCGGGCATCGTGGCGCAACGCTTCGCCGAAATGTATGGAAGTCTGGGAGGCTAGAGGATGGACGTTCTCGTTCTTATCGACAAGCTGGATGATCTGGTCCACGGAGCAAGCACGTTCCCGATGACCGACAAGGTCATGATCGATAGGGACGAGATCTACGACCTGCTCGATCAGATGCGGGCCACCATCCCCGAAGAGATCAAGCAGGCGCGTTGGATCGTCAAAGAGCGCCAGGAGATGCTCCAGGAAGCCAAGGAAGAGTCGGAGCGCATCCTGCGCGAAGCCCGCGAAGAGGCGCAACGCCTCGCCAGCGAGCAGGAAGTGGTCCGCCGCGCCCAGCGCCAGGCCGAGGACATCGTCCGGGACGCCGAGGCCCGGGAGCGGGAGATCCGCTTGGGCGCCGAGGACTACGCCGACGAGATCCTCAAGACCCTCGAGACCAACCTGGACAAGTTCCTGGCCGCCGTCCAGCGGGGCCGCGAGCGTTTGCAGACCGGCGGCAGCCGGGAAGCTTGACGCTGAGCCTCCCGATCACCTGAACACCTCCCGGCGGTAGCGGCATGTTGCTTAGCCTTGCTGACCTGTCCCTTCGTGGCGGCGACAGTTACGAGCGCATATACATGCTCGAATCCGAGCCCGTGGTGCTCGGAGGCGCCGAGTATCGGGTGTTGCTCCCCGACGGCGTCCACATCAAGGTGGACCGCATCACCGGTGGGTTCCTCGTGAACCTGGATCTGGACGCGAGGATGTACGGCCCGTGCGCGCGCTGCCTGGGGGAGGCCGTGCTCGAAGTGCACGCCGAACAGCAGGAGTTCGCCCCCACAGCCAAGGATGGTTGGGAGGAGACGGAGGAGAGCGAGTTCATCCACGATCTCGTGGTGGACGTCGACGGACTCGCCCGGGAAGCGCTGATCCTGTCGCTGCCCTCGCAGGTGGTCTGCGGCGAGGGATGCAAAGGGCTCTGCGCCGTGTGCGGCAAGGACCTCAACAAGGGACCCTGCGGCTGCGCCGACCAGAAGATCGACGAGCGCTGGAGCCGTCTCAAGGGTCTCCGGCTCGACGAGGGCGACGAACCTCCCGTGAAAGGCTCCTGAGGCCGCTCATGTGCCCGCCGGCGCGCCCGCGCCCTTGAAATATCCCCCTGAATAGGGTACAAACACCGGGTTTCCCTCAAAGGGCTGCCGAAAGATGAAACCTCGGCCGCCGGAAAGCTCCTAGCGGTGGGATAGAGTGTTCTCGGTTGCGCCAATAGCCCTGCTATTCGCGCTTTCTGCGTCCTACTCTCCCTCATGCCAGGCACAGTCCGACGGCGAAGAGTCATCCTTCAGCAGTCCACTATGGTAATCAGTGAGTGAGGAAGTAATGGCTGTCCCCAAGAGAAAGACCTCCAAGACTCGCCGCGACACCCGGCGCGCCACCCACGCGGGTTCGGCTCCGAGCGTCAGCGAGTGCCCGCAGTGCCACGCTCCCAAGCTGTCGCATCGCGTGTGCCCGAACTGCGGCATGTACGATGGCCGGCAAGTGGTGAAGGTCGAAGAATAGGCCCTCTGCCCTGATGCAGATACTCGTGCAAGAAGGCGAAGCGTCCGTGAGTCTGACGTTGGCTATCCAGGCTCCGGACGACAGCCTGCGCACGAACTCCCTGAACGTCGTCACCGGCCCGGTGAAGGTGTTCTACAGGGATCTCGAAGTCATCAGGATCGAAGCCCGTGATGGTGCGCTGGAGTTGACTCCCGCGGCCATCGCTTCCATCAGTTGGCTCAGGAGAGACCGCCGCTATCAACTCAAAGTCGGCGACTGACGCTCTGTCTGTGCGCGGCCGCCCGATTCCTTTCGACACCCAGAAACGCGAGGAGGATCCATGGCGCTGCTAGACCCTGCCAAGATCAGGAACATCTCGGTGGTGGGACACCGCGGTGCCGGTAAGACCTCGCTGGTGGAGGCGCTGCTGTTCACCTCTGGCGCCAAGAACCGTCTCGGCGCGGTCATGGACGGCACTACCGCCATGGACCACGACGAGGACGAGATCAAGCGGCAGATGACCATCTCCTCCGGTCTCGCTCACGTGGACTGGGCCGGGAGCCGCATCAACATCGTCGACACCCCCGGGGAAGCCTCCTTCATCAACGAAGCGCTGGGCACCCTTCCGGTGGTGGAGGGCGTGCTCGTGGTCGTCAACGCCATCGCCAAGGTGGAAGTGCAGACCGAGCGCATCTGGAAGAAGGCCCGCGAGATGGGCGTGTCGCGCGTGGCGGCCGTCAACATGATGGACCGCGAGCGCGCCGATTTCGGCGATGCCCTCGCCGCTCTCAAGGCCCGCTTCGGTGACGAGGCTGTGGCGGTCGCCCTGCCCATCGGCTATGAGGCCGGCTTCAAAGGCGTCGTCGACCTGGTGGCCATGAAGGCCTACACGTACAGCGGCAACACGGGCAAAGGCACCGAAGGCCCCATCCCGGACGACATGGCCGACGCCGCGCAGGAAGCGCGCGAGGCTCTCGTCGACCGTGTGGCCGAAGCCGACGACGCCCTGCTCGAGAAGTACCTCGAAGGCAACGAACTGACCGACCAGGAAGTGGTCGACGCCCTCAAGGCCGCCGTGGCCGCCGGGTCCGTGGTCCCGGTCTTCCCGGTGAGCGCCACCAAGAACGTGGGCACCGATCGGCTCGTCAACTGCCTGCTGGCCGTCCCCTCTCCGGCTGCCAAGGGCGCCCACAAGGCGTTCAAGGTCTCCGGCGGTGACGAGGTCGAGCTCGCCTGCGACTCCGCCGGTGCGCCTGCCCTGTTCGTCTTCAAGACCATCTACGACCAGTTCGCCGGTCGTGTGAACCTGGTCCGCATCTACTCGGGCCACATCGCCACCGATACGCAGCTCCTCAACGATCGCACCGGTGAGAAGGAACGTACCGGCAACATCCTGCTCATGCAGGGCAAAGAGACCAAGGCCATCGAGGAAGCCGGCGCCGGCGACATCGTGGCCCTGGCCAAGCTGAAGGACACCGGCACGGGCGACACCCTGTCCGACTCGGCCAAGGCCGTCCGCTTCCCGCGGTACGAGTTCCCGCCGGCGGCCATCTCGTTCGCGCTCTCGCCGAAGAACAGGGGCGAGGAAGAGAAGGTCTCCAACGGTCTCCGGCGCCTGCGCGAAGAGGACCCGGCGATGGGTCTCCAGTTCGACCCGCAGACGAAAGAGATGATCATCTCCGGTACCAGCCAGGTGCACGTGGAGGTCATCCTCGACAAACTCAAGCGCCGCTTCGGCGTGGAGGTGGAACTCCATCCGCCGCAAGTGCCGTACCGCGAGACCATCCGCAAGAAGGCCACCGCTCAGGGCCGGCACAAGAAGCAGACCGGCGGCCGCGGGCAGTTCGGGGACTGCTGGATCGAAGTCGAACCGCTGCCCAGGAGCGAGGGCTACCAGTTCGAGGATGCCATCTTCGGCGGGTCCATCCCGAGGAACTTCATCCCCGCTGTGGAGAAGGGCATCGTGGAGGCCATGGAGCACGGCGTCATCGCCGGCTACCCGGTGGTGGACGTCAAGGTCAAGCTCTTCGACGGCTCCTATCACAACGTGGACTCCTCGGAACTGGCGTTCAAGCTGGCCGGAGGACTCGCCTGGAACAAAGCCATGGAGAGTGCCGCGCCCGTGCTTCTCGAGCCCATCATGAACGTGGTGGTGATCGCCCCGGAGGAGAACATGGGCGACATCATGGGCGACCTCTCGAGCCGCCGCGGCCGTCCGCAGGGCAGCGAGAACATGGGGGAGATGGATGCCATCAAGGCCCAGGTCCCGCTGGCCGAGATGCTCAGCTACGCGCCGCAACTGCGTTCTATGACCGCGGGGCGCGGCTCGTTCACCCTGGAGTTCGACCACTACGACGAAGTCCCCGGCCAGTTGGTCGAGAAGATCGTCGCGGAGGTCAAGGCGCGCAAAGCCGCCGAATAGCGCCTAGGCACATAGAGCAAGGATCGGGGCGGCCCTGCGGGGCCGCCCTTCTTGTTTTCAGGAGTGGCCCGTTAAAGGAATCCTCTCAGCCGCCCGATGAGTAGGCAGGATGTCTGCAATGCCTGTTGTATAATTCAACGTATGCAACTCTCTGGTACCTACGGAGCTGAGTTGGAAGACGCGAAGCCACGGCGAGTGAGCGATCTGCTGAGGGAAGGGTTCGACGGCTTTTCCCGCTCGCAGAAGGCGATAGCCCGCTACATCATCGATCATCTCGAAGAGGTCGGCTACCTGAGCGCTGAGGAACTCGGGCGCAAAGGGGCGACGTCGAGCTCGACGGTGGTGCGCTTCGCGCAGTCCTTGGGATTCGTCGGCTACCCCGAACTGCAGAAGGCCGCCCGCGACGAATATCGCTTGGGCGCGACGGCCCGGCCGGTCATGCACGACGACCAGCTCGGCTTCTCCATCGAAGAGGACATCCTCACGCGGTCGCTCAAGACGGATGCCCTCAGTCTCGAGGAGACCATCAGCAAGAACACGCTTGAGCGCTTCAACCGGGCGGCCCACTATCTGGCCGAGGCGAAGCAGGTGCTCGTCGTAGGGATGCACGAGGCCAGCGTAGTTGCTCAGCATGCGTCGTATGTCTTCGAACTGCTCGGCATACCCTGTCTTGCGGTCACCGACAGCACCGAGTCCAACGTGGCTCGTCTGAGCCGACTGGGCAAGGGGGATCTGTTGCTGGCCGTCGGCTTCCGGCGGGCCCACTCCGTGACCATCTCGTTCGCGGAGAAGGCCGAGGAACAGGGCGCGACCGTCATGGTGATCACCGACAACTCCCTGTCTGAGCTGGCCGACAAGGGCGACCTCACCCTGTACGCCGACATCGATTCGACGTTCTTCGCGCACTCGCTGGTGGGTCCCATAAGCCTGGTCAGCGCGTTGGCCGCGGCCATCTACAGCCAGGACCGTGACCTGTACGACTCCCGGGTGCGCGCGGTGCGGGACCGGGCGGCCGAGTCCGGCTGGCTTCGGTAGCATAACGCCGGTCTGCGGGTCTGCGTTGAAGGCATCCTAGGCCTTCGGTAAACTTCTTCAGATAACGAAAGTAGCGAACGAGCGTGGGCTCGAGCGGAGGTCGATAACGATGTCGGGGCATTCCAAGTGGGCGGGCATCAAACACAAGAAGGCTCTTGTGGATGCCAAGCGGGGCAAAGTCTTCGGGAAGCTGGGGCGGGCCATCACGGTCGCCGCCCGCGAAGGTGGAGGCGACCCCGATCATAACGCCGCTCTGGCGACGGCCATCCAGAAGGCCAAAGACGCCAACATGCCGCACGACAACATCGACCGTGCCGTCAAGAAGGGCAGCGGGGCCGGCGCCGACGCTGAGACCTACATGCACCTCACCTACGAGGGCTACGGCCCTGCTGGTGTGGCCGTGTACCTCACCGTCCTCACCGACAACAAGAACCGCACCGCCGCCGACGTGCGCTACGCCTTCGACCGCAGCGGCGGCAAGCTCGGCACGGACGGCTCGGTGAGCTGGATGTTCGAGCGCAAGGGCGTCATCTTCGTGGATGCGGCCGGCAAAGACGAGGACGAAGTCATGATGGCGGCCATCGAGGCCGGCGCCGAGGATGTCATCCCGGAGGGCGATGTCTTCGAGATCCGCACCGACCCGTCCGCGTTCATGGCCGTCCGCGCAGGTCTGGAGGCCGCGGGCCTCAAGTATTCGTCCGCAGAGATCACCATGATCCCTAAGAACACGGTGGCCCTCGACGAGTCTGAGGCCAAGAAGACGTTCAGGTTGATCGATGCCCTCGAGGACAACGACGACGTCCAAGAGGTCTACGCCAACTTCGACGTGTCCGACGAGATCATGGAAGCCCTCGAAGGGTAACCATGACGGCCCTGACCGCATGACGGAGCAGGCCGGCCGGGTGATCCTAGGCCTCGACCCAGGGACGGCGTCCACGGGTTTCGGGGTGATATCGGTGGTGGGCAACCGCCTCAAGGCTGTGGATTTCGGTGTCATGGCCACTCCCGCCGGGATGCCGCTGGAGAAACGGCTTGAGCTCATCTTCAGCGATATGAAGGAGCTCCTCGCGGTCCATCGCCCTTCGGCCACGGCCGTCGAGTCCCTGTTCTTCAACGCGAACGTCCGGACGGCTCTCGCGGTCGGTCAAGCGCGCGGTGTGACCTTGCTCGCGTGCGCACAGAGCGGCTGCGAGGTCTACGAATACACGCCGCAGCAGATCAAGCAGGCCGTGGTGGGCTACGGCAAGGCGACGAAGGAACAGGTCATGGAGATGGTGCGCGTACTGCTGGGGCTCCAGTCGGCGCCCAAGTCGGACCATGCCGCGGACGCGCTGGGGGTAGCCATCTGCCACGCGAACACCTTCGGGATCCGGGACGGCATCCGCAAGACCGGGGACACCGAGACGGCACGCAGGAGCTTGAGGTGATGACGAGATGATCGACAGGTTGACAGGCACGCTCGCGGCGGTCACCGGCGAAGCCGTGGTCGTCGACGTGGGCGGTGTGGGCTTCCTGGTCGACGTGTCGTCCATCACGTACCGGGATTTGCCGGCCGTCGGCGCCGACACGGTGCTCTTTACGCACCTTGCCGTGCGAGAGGACGCTCTGCAGCTCTATGGTTTCTCCACCGAGGAGGAGCGGGAGTTGTTCAGGCTGTTCATAGGAGTCAGCAAGATCGGGCCCAAGCTGGCCCTGGCCGCGCTGTCGTCACGACGCCCGGTGGCCCTGAAACAGGCCCTGGCCACAGGGGATGTCGCGGCTTTCTCGTCGGTGCCGGGCATCGGCAAGAAGACCGCGGAGAGGCTCATACTGGAGCTCAAGGACAAGATCGGCGACCTGACACCGGCGTCCGGTGCGGGCGTCGCAACCGTTGGTGCCACAGGAGACGAGGGCCCGGTGTCGCTGGCGCGCGCAGCCCTGGCGGAGCTGGGCTTCGCGTCCGCCGAGGTGGATAAGCTTCT
>CAIQPS010000161.1 GCA_903873715.1 uncultured Actinomycetes bacterium | reverse complement strand
TCTTGCCGCACCATTTCACCATTGCAGCCGGCGCCTCGCGGCACCGGCGTGCTGTGTAATTTCTGTTGCGCTTTCCCTAGGGTTTCCCCCGCTGGACGTTATCCAGCACCCCGCTCTACGGTGTCCGGACTTTCCTCGAAGGCGCGTCGAGACGCACCCCCGCGGCTACCCAGGCTGCGCGGGAAGTATATACCCGGGGAAGAGCCCCCGAGGCTAGATCTCGTTGGTCGGGTAGGGCTCCGGATGCGGGACTACCTGGAACGGGCTGTCCTCCGGGCTGCACGGGACCGCGCTCACGCCGTCCGGGATCGGGCAGGACGCCGCGAAGTGACAAGCCGCCTGATGGCCTTCTCCGACGACCTTGAGCTCCGGCTCCTTCTCGGCACAGATGGGGAACTGGGCGATCGGGCAGCGGGTGTGGAACCTGCAACCCGTCGGCGGGTCGATGGGGCTGGGCACGTCTCCCTGGAGGATGATGCGGTTCCTGCTCCGCTGCTTCTCCGGGTCCGGCACAGGCACGGCGCTCAACAGGGACTGGGTGTACGGGTGATGCGGGGAGTTGTACACCTCACGCCAGCCGCCGAACTCCACGATCTTGCCGAGGTACATGACCGCTACCCGGTCGCAGATGTGCCGGATGACCGCCAGATCGTGCGCGATGAAGAGATACGTGAGGTTGAACTCCTCCTGCAACTCTTCCAGCAGGTTGATGATCTGCGCCTGGATCGACACGTCGAGGGCCGAGACAGGCTCGTCGCAGATGATCATCTTCGGGCGCATCATGAGCGCTCGGGCGATGCCGACGCGCTGCCGCTGCCCGCCCGAGAACTCGTGCGGGTAGCGGTTGATGTGCTCGGGGCTCAGTCCCACCGTCTTGAGCATCTCTTTGCAGCGGTCGAGGCGCTCTTTGCGGGTGCCCACTCCATGGATCACCAACGGCTCAGACATGATCTCGCCGAAAGTCATGCGCGGGTTGAGCGACGCATACGGGTCCTGGAAGATGAACGCCACCTCGCGGCGGTATTCCTTGAGAGCCCTGCCGCGCAACTTGCGGACGTCGACATCGCCGAAGTGGATCTTGCCGGAACTGGGCTCCAAGAGTCGGTTGATCATGCGGCCGGTGGTGGACTTGCCGCAGCCCGACTCACCGACCAGTCCGACAGTCTCTCCCTCGTTCACGTCGAAGGAGATGTCCTCCACGGCCTTCACGGTCTTGCCGAAGCGGGCCGTGATGAGACCCTGGCCCACATAGAAATGTTTGGTGAGGTTATCGACCTTGAGAAGAGCCGTCATATCAGGAAGCCCTCCTCGTCACCACAGTACAGCACGCCCCGATCCAGCCTTCGTCGTCCGAGTAGTGGCACGCGGCCAGGTGGCCCGAGCGGACCTCCACGAGGGGCGGTTCCTTGGTGGCGCACAGTTCCGTGGCGTGTGTGCACCGCGGCCTGAACGCGCAGCCGCTGGGCAGGTGGATGAGGCTGGGCGGCGAGCCGTGGATGGGCTGCAGCTTGCCTTTGTCGTCCACGTCGTGCCGCGGAAGGCTGTCCAGCAGACCCCAGGTGTACGGGTGCAGCGGGTGATAGAACACGTCGTCGGCGGTGCCGTACTCCACCGGCCTGCCCGCATACATGACCATGACGTGGTCGGCCATGTCGGCGACCACACCCAGGTCGTGCGTGATCATGATCACGGCCGACTGGCTGCGCGACTGGACTTCCTGGATGAGCTCCAGTATCTGCGCCTGGATGGTCACGTCCAGGGCGGTGGTCGGCTCGTCGGCGATGATGATGTCCGGACCGCAGGCCAGGGCGATGGCGATCATCGCCCGCTGCCTCATGCCGCCCGAGAACTCGTGCGGATAGTTCTTCGCGCGCTCGCGCGCCTGAGGGATGCCTACCCGGTCGAGCAATTCGACCGCGGCCTCCCATGCCTCTTTCTTGGACAGGTTCTTGTGCAGGCGGAGCGGCTCGGAGATCTGCTTGCCGATGCGCTGAACCGGATTGAGCGAAGTCATCGGGTCCTGGAAGATCATGGAGATGCGGTTGCCGCGCAGTTTGCGCTGGTCCTTCTCGCTCATCGCCAGGATGCTCTGCCCGCGAAAGCGGATATCACCCTTGACCACCTTGCCCGGAGGTTCCGGGATGAGCCGCATGATCGAGAGAGCCGTCACCGATTTGCCGGATCCGGACTCCCCTACCACGCCCAGGGTCTCCCCCGCCTCGAGTGCGAAGGTGACACCGTCGACGGCTTTTACCACGCCGTCGCGGGTGAAGAAGTGCATATGGAAATCGTCTACTTCAAGAACAGGCGCCAACGAAAACCTACTCCTTCATCTTGACGTCGAGGGCGTCGCGCAGGCCGTCACCCAGCAGGACGAACCCGAGCACGGTGGTGAGGATGGCCATGCCCGGATAGAGCATCAGCCACGGAGCCGTGAACAGGAACGACCGCGCTTCGGACAGCATGTTGCCCCACGAGGCAGCCGGCGGCTGGACACCCATACCGAGGAAACTCAGCGCGGCCTCCGTGAGGATGGCGCCCCCGATGCTCATGGTGGCGAGCACGATGATGGGAGCGATGGCGTTCGGCATGATGTGCCGGAAGATGATCCTGCGGCTGGAGGCACCCATCGAGCGGGCGGCATCCACGTACTCGTTCTCCTTGATGGAGAGGATCGAGCTGCGGAAGACCCTTGCGATGCTGGGCCAGCCAAGCACACCGATGGCTATGAAGACGTTCTGTAACCCCGGCCCGAGCAGGGCTATGAGGGTGATGGCGAACAGCACGTAGGGGAAGGCGAAGAACACGTCCGCAAGCCTCATCACGATGGAGTCCCACCAACCTCCCCAATACGCGGCGATGGCGCCCAGGATGAGGCCCACGATGATGGAGATGGCCACCGCCACCACGCCCACCATGATGGAGACCCTGGCCCCGTAGACCGTGCGCGAGAGGATGTCCCGGCCCAGCTTGTCGGTGCCGAAGGGATGCGCCATCGACGGAGGCTGCAGGGACTGCTGCGCCAGCTTGGTGGTGTCGATGGCCGTCGGGTCGCCGAAGTACCGCGGCGCCCATAGCGAGCACGTGATCGCGATGAGGATCATGATGATGATCCAGATGAGACCGGCCATGGCGAGCTTGTTCTTCTTCAGGCGCCGCCACGCGTCGGCGCGCAGCGAGCGGGCCGCCATCTGCGGGACCTGCTCGATAGGGATCGCGTGCGCGCCCTCGCCGGGCCCACCGGTGGCGATCTGAGCGATCTCTTCAGTCGGGTATTTCATCTGCCCGCCTTACTTCGCCTGCCGGTCGAACCGGATGCGCGGGTCGAGGAACGCATAGCTGATGTCAACCAGAAGGTTGATGAACATCACCAGGATGACGATGATGACGACCGCCCCCATGACGATGGGCCAGTCGCGCGACAGGATGGCCTTGTAGATCTGGTAGCCCACCCCGGGCCAGTTGAACACCGTCTCCGTCAGGATGGTGCCGCCGATCATGGCCGCCAGGTCGAGGCCGATGTAGGTGACCACCGGGATGAGGGCGTTCTTGAGGCCGTGGCGCCAGATGACCTGGCTCCCGGTGAGACCCTTCGCGGCAGCGGTCCGCATGTAGTCCATGCCCTGGACCTCGAGGAACTGGCTCCGCGTGATACGCGCTGCATACGCGGTGGAGATCGCCGCCAGGGTGAGGGCCGGGAGGATGTAGTAGACGTAGGCGGGGAAGTCGCCGGCCGCCTTGCCCTGGATGGGTAAGTACGGTATCCCCCACTGCTTGAACTTGATCCCGAAGAGGATCTGCAAGAGCATGCCCAACCAGAAGACGGGCAACGCCACCAATATCGACGTACTCAGGGTGACCAGCATGTCCCAGAAGGAGAACCTCTTGACCGCGGACAATATGCCGGCCAGGATCCCCAGGACGGCCTCGATGATGATGGCCACCAGCGCCAGTTTGAACGTGTTCGGGAACTTGTCCCACAGGATCGAGGAAACGGACCGCTTCAGCTGGAACGACTGCCCCAGGTCGCCCTGGAACAGGTGCTTCATCCAGCGCACGTACTGATACGGGATGGAACGGTCGAGCGCGTTCTCCTTGACGACCTGCTCGTAGAGCGCCTTGGAGATGGCGCGCTCCCCTGTGATGAGCTTGACGGGGTCGCCCGGGAGAACACCCGGAGTCCTGAGGATGAAGAGCAAGATGGTGACCCCGATGAAGACGGGGATCATCTGCAGAAAGC
>CAIQPS010000160.1 GCA_903873715.1 uncultured Actinomycetes bacterium | reverse complement strand
CCGGGCCGCCGTCTGTTGCCGGCGGTCCTCGTGGGGGCCGCGATCGTCAGCCTTGTCTTGCTGGCGGCCGCGCCGCCGCAGGCCGGCGCGGTGCCGCTAGCCCCCGCTCCTCTCACCGTCACCCTCGACCACGCGCTCACCGGCGTCACCGATTCGGCCGCCATCACGGTGTCCGGCGACGCCTTGGCCGACCTGGGACAGGGTTCGACCATCGAGGTGCAGGTCTCCGGGCCGGCGCTGGCCGCACAGATCTTCCAGCCGTCTCCCGGGCTCCCGGACGCCGGCAGCCTGACCATCGCTGCCGACTCTCTCCCCGACGTCGCGCGGCCGAGTGCCTCCGAACTCCGGCTGCCTATCCCGGCGGCCACCCTGCCGTCGAGCCCCGGGGCGTTCCGGATCACGGTGGAGGTGCGTTCGGGCGACACGGTGGTGGCGCGCGGCCAGACCTGGATGGGACGGGTGGCGTCGACTTCATCCCCGCTCGACCTGGCGTTCGTGTGGCGCGCGGAACTCGGCATCCACCGCGACGCCGACGGCCGCTTCATGGACACGGCGATCGCCGAGGCCTGTGCGGCCGACGGCCCGCTCACCGGCTTGGCCGGGTTGGGCGGGCGGTTTCCCGCGTGGCGTTTCAGCGTCGGGGTCGAGCCGATGTTGCTCGCCCAGTTGCGCGACATGGCCGACGGCTACGCCCTGGCCGATAGCTCGGGGAAGGGCGCGGCCGTGGCCGCGAGCGACCCCACCGCCGTCGATGCCAAAGCGGTGCTGACGGCCCTGGCCGGACTTGCCGCAACCAAGACCGTGGAGATCGCCACGGCTCCCTACGCCGGTCCCGACCTCGGTCTTCTCGGCGCCCAGGATTGGCGGGACGGGTTCGAGCAGGTGCAACTGGGCAAGCAGGAAGTGGTCCAGACGCTGGCCCTCGGACTCACGCCCGCCGGCGCCTACGCTCCAGGGTTGGATCTGCCCGGCAAGAGCCTCAGCGATCTTGGCAGGGCGTCGGTGGACCACGTGCTTGTCGACGCAGGGGTGGCGGCGGGGCTGAGCGAGCCACCGGCCGAGGGCACGGTGGTCGTCCGGGCCCATGACGACGCGAACGACCGTGTCACCCTCATCCTCGCCGATGCCGACCTGCGGGCCGTCATGGCTCCCCCCTGGGATCCCGCGGCTCTGTTCGCCGGGATCGCTGCGGTCCTTGCGTCCGGGCAGCGGGACGCCCTCGTCCTCACACCCGGGCCGGAAGCCGGCCTCCCGCCACAGGCCTATCTCGACGCCATCGGCCGGGAGCTGGAGGGTGACGCCTGGATCCGGACGCAGACGATGAGCGACCTCATCGCGTCGCATCCTCCGGGCACCCGCCCCGTGCAGTTCAACGAGGACCCGGCGCCGCAGGCCGGCTACATCGGCCAGACGCTGTTCTCCGCCATCCAATCCGCGCACGCGGTGGTCGACGACCTGGCCGCCGTGGCGGAACCAGCCTCGCTGCCTCTGGAAGCGGCCCGGCGCTCCCTGTTCATAGCCGAGAGCCGTTGGTGGTCACGGGCCGGGGTCAGTCCCGAACAGGCCAGCGCCGGTCTGGGCTATGCCGTCAAAGCCGAGAAGACCGCCCGTGACGAGCTGGCCAAGGTGCAGCTGAAGACCATCCGGCACTCGGTCGCGTTCGGGAACACAGGCTCTGTGGCCGTCGTACTCCAGAACGGTGCCGCTTCGGCCATGACCGTCCAGCTGCGCCTCTCCGGCTCGGGCCTGTCGTTCCCGCGGGGCGTCACGGTGGACGTGAAGCTTAATCCCGGCAATGACACCGTCAAGCTTCCGGTCGTCGGCACCGAAGGCACCCACACCCTCTCGGTGACGGTGGTCGCGGGCAGGACGGTCATCGATCAACGGGGCGCTTCGCTCCGTTTCGTCACGCTCCTGGACGTCGCGCCGTGGGCCGGTCTGGCCTTCGGCGCCATCGTGGTCGCAGCCGTTGCCGTCGCTCTGGTGAGAAAGAGCCGCAGGCGCCGGTACCGGTGAGGCGTGCGGCTCGCCGGGCCGCCGGTGCGGATGGCGGCGCCGGGGGAGTCACCGTGACCCGGCGGTACCGTTAAGCCTCTGGCGCCACCTGTCGATATCCCTTCTGTAGCTTCATCTGCGTTCGGGGAGTTCGCCAGGAAATGAGAGTCCTTCTATCGACCTTCGTCCTTCTCGCGATCGTCGCGGTCTTCATCTTCGATGGGGTCAGCATGTACGGCGCGCATCGTGAGGCGGTGAACTTCTCCAGGGAGGCCGCCGAGCAGGCGGCCCAGACCTTCGTCGACACCCGGGGCAGCCAGGACGCCGTCCACCGGATCGTCCAGGACATGGCGGCCGAGGAAGGCGTCGAGCTGGTCGACATGAGCTACCACAAGGGCACCACGCGGTGGTACGAAGTGACGATCAAGGCTCAGAGCGACAGCGTTCTGCTGAAGTACATCCCGTATCTCAAGGACAGGTTGGCGCAGCAGTCGACCACCATAGAGCACTTCTAGTAGGTGGGCCGGACGTATCCCGGCTCACCACGCACACTCATGGAGAGGCCGGACGTGTCCCGGCTCACCACGCTCGCGAGTACGCACGCTCACGTTCGCCGGCACACGCCCGGCCTCTAACAGCTCGTCATCGGGCGCCGAGCCGGGCCTCACATCTGGGCGGCAGGCCCGGTCTGAGTCACAGCCGTCAGTGGCGCCACCCGCGCTTTGTCGGCGTGTTGCGCGTCCAGCGGGGCTGATCCACGGGTGGGCTCATCGGCGGCTCGCCGGCCGGTGTTCGCCGGATAGCTGGTCCTGGACTTCAGTCGGCGCGTCATTTCTGAGTCAGCGCCGGTCCTATGAGTGGCGCCACGCGGCGGCCTCGTGGCCCGCGTGAGCGTGTCGCTCACTTGAGTTCGCAGTAAGGGCGGCCCTTTTTGGACACTTTTGGCGCAAGGCAGTCGGACGTGCCGCGTTCCGCGATAGGGGTGTAATCCCGCTCGCTCTGGCCGGTGTAGATCTGGCGTGGGCGGTACAGGGCGCCGCCCGAGTCGTACTGTTCCTTCCAGTTGGCGATCCAGCCGGGCATCCGGCCCATCGCGAAGATCACCGTGAACATGTTCACCGGGATGCCCATCGCCCGGAGGATGACGCCCGAGTAGAAGTCCACGTTGGGGTACAGGTTGCGGTCGATGAAGTATTTGTCCTTGAGGGCCACGTCCTCGAGGCGCTTGGCTATCTCGAGCAGCGGGTCGTTGCCCTTGACCTTGGCAAGCAGTTTGTCGGCGGTGGCCTTCATGATGTTGGCGCGCGGGTCGTAGGTCTTGTAGACGCGATGGCCGAAGCCCATCAGGCGCAGCGGGTCGTTCTTGTCCTTGACCCGGGCGATGTAGTCCTTGAGGTCGACCTTGTTGTCGTGCAGGTACTGCAGCATCTCCACGACCGCCGCGTTCGCTCCGCCGTGCAGCGGGCCCCAGAGGGCGCACACGCCGGCGGCACAGCTCGCGAACAGGTTGGCGCCCGAGGAGGCCACCATCCGCACGGTGCTGGACGAGCAGTTCTGCTCGTGGTCGGCGTGCAGTATGAGGATCAGCTGGAGCGCCGCGACGATCTCCGGCTCGGGCTCGTAGTCCCCGTAGGGGATGGAGAACATCATGTGCAGGAAGTTCGTGCAGTAGTCGAGGTGCGGCTTCGGATACACGATCGGCTGGCCGATGGACGCCTTGTATGCCGCCGCGGCGATGGTGCGCAGCTTGCTGATGAGGCGGGCGGCCGACACCTGGAAGGTGGAGGCGTCCTCCATCTCCATGAGGCCCGGCTCGTAGCAGCTCATGGCGTTGATCATGGCCGACAGGATGGCCATGGGGTGCCCGGTGGACGGGAAGCCGTCGAAGTGGTGGTAGAGCCCCTCGTGGATCATCTCGTACTTGGTGAACAGGCCCGACCAGGCTTTCAGCTGCTCCCGGGTGGGGAGCTCGCCGTATATCAGCAGCCAGCAGGTCTCCACGAACGTGCTCTGGGTGGCCAGTTGCTGGATGGGGATGCCCCGGTAGCGCAGGATGCCCTTCTCGCCGTCCACGAACGTGATGGCCGACTCGCACGAGCCGGTGTTGGCGAAGCCGTCGTCGAGGCACACGTAGCCGGTGGTCTGTCGGAGCTTGCGGATGTCCATGGCGCGGTCGCCTTCAGTGCCGACGACCACGGGCAGGTCGTAGGAGGTACCGTCGATGTTGAGCTTGGCGGTATCTGACATCGCTCTATCCTTCGTGTTGGCGGAAGGTACTTCCTTCTGTCGCTGTCCCTAGTCCTTGCAGACCATCGCGCCCAGGCGCTCCGTCAGGAACACGTTCTCCCGGTAATCGACGGGACAATCGATCACCGTGACCCCTGGTCTGCGTATCGCCGCCCGGAGGGTCGGCAACAGGTCTGCGGCCTTCTCTATCCGGTACCCTTCGGCCCCGAAACTCCTCGCATACAGCACGAAGTCCGGATTATCGAAGTTTACACAACTGGGGCGGCCCAGTTGGCACACCTGCTTCCACTCGATGAGCCCGAACGCCTGGTCGTTCCAGATGAGCACCACCATGTTGACGCCCAGGCGCACCGCGGTCTCCAGTTCCTGGGAGTTCATCATGAAGCCGCCGTCGCCCATCACAGCCAGGATGGTCTTGTCCGGATGCACCAGGCCGGCCGCCACCGCCCCCGGCAGGGATATGCCCATGGCCGCGAAGCCGTTCGACACGATGCAGGTGTTGGGGCGCTCGGCCTGGTAGAGGCGGGCGAGCCACATCTTGTGTGCGCCGACGTCGCTGATGACGATGTCCTCGGGGCCCAGTGCCCTGCGGATGTCGTTGATGATCTTCTGCGGCTTGACCGGATAGCCCTTGTCGTCCGCGTACTCCTCGATCTCGTCCAGCAGGTTGCGGCGTGGGGTGTTGGCCACCCGGGAACGGTGCCGCCGGCAACGCTTGCTGAGGGCGTCGAGCGTCGGCCCTATCTGGCAGACCACCCCGCCGTCGACCACGTAGTGCTCGTCCACTTCGGCCGGGGTGGCGTGGATGTGCACCAGCTTGTGCTCGTCCCGGCGCCAGAGATAGGGGTGGTACTCCACCATGTCGTAGCCGACGCATACGATGAGGTCGGCCTGCATGAAGCCGCAGTGGTTGTAGTCGTTGGAGTTGAGGCCGGCGGTGCCCAGCAGCAGCTTGTGCGACGCGGGGATGACGCCCTTGGACATGAACGTGGTGACCACCGGGATGTTGAGCGCTTCCGCGAACGCCATCAGCTTGTCGGAGGCGTGCATGCGGACGACCCCGTGCCCCGCCAGGATGAGCGGGGATGCGGCCGCGTCGAGCAGCGCGGCGACGTCGTCCAGTTCCTCCGGGTTGGGGTAGGGCAGCCTGGGCGCCTGCCGGCGGAGCGGCGCCAGCCCCTCGACGTTCATCTCCTGGACGTTCTGCGGGAACTCGATGAAGCAGGCCCCCGGCGCCTCGGCCTCGGCCACCTTGAAAGCCTTTCGGACGATCTCGGGGATGGTCTGCGGCATGCGCACCTGGGCGCCGTACTTTGTTATGGGCTCGAACAGTTCGGTGAGGTCTATCACCTGATGGCTGATCTTATGGAGGCGGGTGGTGGAAGCTTGTCCGGAGATGGCCACCAGGGGCGCCATGTCCATGTTCGCGTCGGCCACGCCGGTCACCAGGTTGGTGGCTCCCGGGCCCAGGGTTGAGAGACAGACGCCGGCCCGGCCGGTCAGCCTGCCGTACACGTCGGCCATGAAGGCGGCACCCTGCTCGTGCCTCGTGGGGACGAACTTGATGGTGCTGCCGTTCAGGGAATCGACGACGTGGAGCGTCTCCTCGCCGGGGACGCCGAAGATGTATTCGACGCCCTCGTTCTCGAGGCACCGGATGAACAGGTCCGAGGCCTTCATTCAGCCACCTCCCCGGTCGGCAACGGCCCGCCCCTCGGGCCTCGGCGGTTAGAATATAGATTCTAGATTCTACGGTCAAGGAGGCCCAATCAGGCCTTGTTTGGTGCTAGAATCGACCCGTGGCCGAAACGTTACATGAAGTCAAAGAACCGCGCCAGCAGCGCAGCCGGGACTCCCAGGAGCGCATCCTGAAGGCGGCCGAAGCCCTCATCAAGAGCAAGGGCTTCGAGGCGCTCACCACCGCCGAGGTGGTGAGGAGGTCGAACACCTCCATCGGCACGCTCTACGCCCGTTTCGGCGACAAGACCGCACTGCTGCATGCCGTCCAGGACCGGGTGCAATCCCGGGAGGAGGCGTGCATGCGCAACCAGATCGCCAAGATCGACTGGGACGCCCTCACCCTCGCCGATTCGGTCCGCCGCCTCCTCGAGATCAAGCAGACCGCCTGCGACGGTGACGACCGCCTGTTCGAGGCTTTCGTGGTCCACGGCGCCACCGACCCGGTGCTGCGCGCGCAGGGCTATCGCCACAAGGCCGCGGTCGAGAACCTCGAGGTCGAGATCCTGCTCAAGTCCGCCGACGAGATCGGCCATGCCGATCCGGAGGCCGCCGCCCGGGTCGCCTCGCGCCTGGCCCAGGCCGCCCAGGAAGAGTACGTCCAGCGCTCCTTGGCCGGCGGCCCGCTGCCGGGCTCGGCTCCGCCGGAGTTGCTCCTGGAGCGTCTGGCCGACGTCATCATCGCCTACCTCAAGAACCCGGCGCCGGTAGCCTGACCGCGCGGCCTGCGCGGTGCCACCATGAGCCCACGGGCGGGTGGCCTCGTGTGACAGGCCCTACCTGTCGCGGTGCTACACTCGAGGAGCGATGGAACGCTGGCACACACACGTGCTCCGCGAAAAGATCGACCCCAGCAGCATGCTCATCCAGGGGAACCGGGCGTGCGCTCTCGGGGCCCTCGACGCCGGCGTGCGCTTCTTCGCCGGATACCCCATCACCCCCAGCTCCGAGATCATGGAGGCCATGGCCGTCGAGTTGCCGAAGGTGGGCGGCGTGTTCCTGCAGATGGAGGACGAGATCGCGTCCATCTGCGCGTGCATCGGGGGGTCGCTGGCGGGCCAGCTGGCCATGACGGCCACTTCGGGCCCCGGGTTCTCGTTGATGCAGGAGGCCATCGGCTACGCCATCATGGTGGAGGCGCCTCTTCTGATCGTGGACGTGATGCGGGCCGGGCCTTCCACCGGCCGTCCCACCGCACCGTCGCAGGGTGACGTCATGCAGGCCCGCTGGGGCACCCACGGCGACCACCCGGCCGTGGTGCTCGCAGCCTCCAACGTGGCGGACATGTACCGGCTTACCATGGCCGCCGTGCGCTTCGCGCAGCGGTTCCGCACGCCGGTGACCCTGCTTGCCGACGAGGTGGTGGGCCACATGCGCGAGAGCTTCGCGCCCGAGCTCATCGACCGGTACCGGCTCACCAGCGGCGATTTCGACTTCAGCCCCAGCTACATCCATCCTGAGTTGGTGCGGGAGGTGCATCCACCGCACGTGCTCGGGTCGGAGGCGCATCCTCACGTGACCGGCCTCATCCACGACGAGACCGGCTTCCCCACCAACGACCCGCAGAAGAGCGAGAAGTTCCTGCGCGAGCTCTACGACAAGGTCGGCAACCACCGCGACGAGCTCTGCCTCTACGACGTCAAGAACGAGGGCAAGGGCCGGGTGTGCATCGTGGCGTACGGGTCGTGCGCGCGGAGTGCCCGGGCGGCCTGGAAGCTGGCCGAGAAGGAAGGGCTGCAGGTGGAGGTGCTCCACCTCTACACGTTGTTCCCGCTGCCGGTGGAGATCATCCAGAAGGTGGCCCGGCGGGTGGAGTTCATGCTGATCCCCGAGCTGAACCTGGGGCAGTATGCGCGCGAGGTCCGCAAGATGGCGGAGAACTGGACCACGGTCATCAGCATGGGCAAGATCGACGGGACCCTCATCACCCCGCGGGAGATCCTCGACCGGGTGACCGAACTCGTCGGGAAGTACGAGAGTGTCTGAAGTCCTCGACATCGAGCAGTTCCTCCACACCGAGCGGTTACCCCACATCTGGTGCCCGGGGTGCGGCAACGGCATCGTGACCGGTGCCTTCCTCAGGGCCGTGCTCGACCTGGGGCTGGTGCGCGAAAAGACCGTGGTGGTCGGCGGGATCGGCTGCTCGAGCCGGGCTGTCGGCTATATCGACCTGGGGACGGTGCACTCTATCCACGGGAGGGCGCTCGCCTTCGCGACCGGCATCAAGATGGCCCGGCCCGACTTCACCGTGGTCGTGCTCACCGGCGACGGCGACGGCGCGGCCATCGGGGGGAACCACTTCATCCACGCCTGCCGGCGCAACATCGACATCACCTGCATCCTGTTCAACAACCAGACCTACGGCATGACCGGCGGCCAGGTGTCGCCCACCATGGACCCCGGCGACCGGGGGACGACCGCCCCGTACGGGTCCATCGAACCGTCCTTCGACCTCTGCCGGCTGGCGGAAGCGGCGGGGGCGAGCTTCGTGGCCCGGGGCATCGCGGCCAACATCCGGCCGCTCGAACGGCTCATCAAGCAGGGCATCCAGCACAAGGGGTTCTCCTTCATCGAAGCGGTGGTCCCCTGCCCGACGGAATACGGCAAGCGGAACCCGCCCGCCGGCGTGATAGCCATGCTGGACGACACCAAAGCCAGGTCGATATCCGTGACGGCGGCGGCCAAGATGACGCCCGACGAACTGCGGGACAAGATCGTGACCGGGATCCTGTACGAGGACGACGAGGCACCCGAGTTCCAGTCCGCCTATGCCGCGATAGTCGAGCGGGCGCAGGCCGGGGCCGCCGAGGCGCCGGCCCGGCCGAAACAGCCCGCTGCCCCGAGGAAGCCCCGCAAGACCGCGCCCGAACGTCCGCCCGCCCGCAACGGCGAGGCCGCCGACGCCTCCGGGCTGCCTCTGGAGGGCGGGGAATGAGCGCCACCGCGGGCGCGCCGGGCGCCGGGGCCGGCGGGGGCAAGGCCGCACAGGCGGCGCGCGCCGAGCGAGCGCGCGCCTCGGCGGTGGACCGCACCGGATTGCTCGCCGGTCGCGACCTGGTGCAGGTGAGGTTCGGGGGCAGCGGCGGGCAGGGGGTCATCCTCATGGGGGTCATCCTGGCGATGGCCGGGGCCCGCGACCACCGGTTCGTCGTCCAGACCCAGTCCTATGGCCCCGAGGCCCGGGGCGGCTACAGCCGCAGCGACGTCATCATCTCCGACGCGCAGATCGACTATCCCGAGCTCGAACATGCCGATCTGCTCGTCGCGCTCAACCAAGCGTCTGCCGACGAATACATCCGCGTGCTACGCTCCGACGGTGTGCTGGTCTACGACTCCGAGAACGTGACGGCCGTGCCGCCGTTCAAGGGGGAGCAGTTCGGCATCCCGTTCACCCGCCTGGCGTTCGAAGAGACCGGGCGGAAGCAGACGGCGAACATCCTCACCCTGGGGGCCGTCGCGGGTATCACCGGCGTGGTGACTGCGGAGTCGCTACGCAAGGCGGTCCTCGTGATGGTGCCCGCAGGCACGGAGGAGATCAACAGCAAGGCTCTCGCCCGCGGACTGGCGTTGCGAGACCGTTGAGAGGCGCCGCCGGACGGCGTGGCGCTCAGATCGCGGAGGGACCGAGAATGATCGTTGCCGGCATCGATGTCGGAGCCAAGAACGTGCACGCCGTGCTCATCCAGGACGGGGTCGTCCTGGCCAAGGCCGCCGTGGTGTCGGGGTTCGACCAGGAGGAATCCGCCGAGCGGGGCCTGCAGGAGGCCGCACGGGTGGCCGGCATAGACCGGTCGGCGATCCAGGCGATCGCCGCCACCGGCGCAGGGCGCAAAGCCCTTGCCATCGCCGGGCAGCAGCCTACCGAGGTCCTCGCCGATGGGCGGGGCGCCGCGAAGCTGCGCCCCGGGGCCCGCACCGTCATCGACGTCGGCGCCGACGAAGCCCGGGCCATCAGGCTGAGCCCCGAAGGCAAGGTCCTCGACTTCGCCATCAACGAGAAGTGCGCGGCAGGTGCCGGCGCCTTCGTGGAAGCCATGAGCCGCGCTCTCGACATGAGCCTCGGTGACTTCGCCACCTCGTCGCTCGGGTCGACCCAGTCCATCCCGATGAACGCTCAGTGCACGGTGTTCGCGGAGTCAGAGGTGGTCAGCCTCATCCACGCCAACACCCCCGCTGCCGACATCGCCCGTGCGGTCCACGATGCCATGGCCAGCCGCGTGTCCGCGATGGTGCGGCGCATCGGGGTCGACGACCCGGTGGTGCTGGGTGGCGGCGCGGCGCTGAACGTGGGCTTCGTGAAGTCCCTGTCCGAGGCGCTCGGCGGTGTGAACGTGGAGGTGTTGCCGGATGCCGAGTACCTGGGCGCGCTCGGCGCGGCGCTGATAGCCTGGGAGAGCGCTTCCTAGTTCACTCCACCCAGCAACACGCAGAGAGCTGCCGAGGCCGTTGCGCGGTCTTCTGGGCCCAGATGGCCGAGCTGTCTGACGACCACGCGATCATCGAGCGTGAACAGCTTCATCCGCACCAGAGAAAAGACCGGTAGGCCCGCAGTCTCCAGATCTGCGAGCACGACGTCGAGCGGCCAACGGCTGTGGACCGCGCTCGTCAGAGGACTACATAGCCCCGGACTTTAGTCCAGGGCCGGACGGAGTAGTACACTAGCCAGGCGATGACAGAGACCCAGCACTTTTGGCGGTGGAGCGAGAAGACCTACCAGGCCCCTGACCTTGATTGGCGGGCGGCCTCCAGCATCACGGTAGGCGTCGACGTCGGGTCCGTCAGTTCGCAGGCGGTCATCCTGGCCGACGGCAAGCTCCTCGCCTTCAATTCAACCCGCACCGGTTCGTCCAGCCCGGATAGTGCCCTGCGCGCGTTCCGCGGTGCGGCCGAGCCCATCGGGCTGACGCTCGACGACATCTCCTACGCGGTCGGCACCGGTTACGGCCGGGTGAACGTGCCCTTCGCGGACCGGACCATCACCGAGATCGCGTGCCACGCCCGCGGCGCCAACCACATGGGAGGCCCCAGCATCCGCACCATCCTCGACATGGGTGGCCAGGACTGCAAGGTCATCCGCATCGACGAGCGGGGCAAGGTCCTGAACTTCATCATGAACGACAAGTGCGCGGCCGGGACCGGCCGGGGCATGGAGGTCATCGCGGACGTGCTGTCGGTGCCCATCGAGGACATCGGGCGGCGCTCGTTCGAGATCGACGAGGAACCCGCGGCGGTCAGCAACGTCTGCACGGTCTTCGCCAAGTCCGAGGCCACCTCGCTGCTGCGCGCGGGCTGGAGCGTGAACAAGGTGCTCGCCGCCTACTGCGCCGCCATGGCCCAGCGCGTGGCCGGGCTCATCGAACGGATGCAGGTGGAGCGCGAGTTCTTCATCACCGGCGGCATCGGCAAGAACATCGGGGTGACACGGCGGATCGAGCGGCTCATCGGGGTGGAGGCGATCAAGCTTCCCGCGGATTCGGTGCTCGACCCGCAGATCGCCGGTGCCTTGGGTGCATCGCTCTTCGCCCATTCGTTGTACCGCAAGGCCCAGAAGGAAGCGGCGGCCGCCGGCGGGACTGCGCCCGGCAACGGCGGGACGCCCGGTGGCGCCGCCGAACCGGCAGGCGAAGGCGCGGGGGTCGCGGGCTGATGATCGCCAACTATGGCTACGAGGACGGCTCCGGCTTCTACTACATCACGGTCGATACCGACATCTGCATCGGCTGCACCGAGTACGGGTGCACCAAGGTCTGCCCCGGCAACGTCTTCGCCGTGGAGATGGACGACTACGACGACTTCGTCTGCACCGTCGCCGAGGGGGCGCGCAAGCGTCTGCGCGAGCTCTGCTCCGTCTGTAAGGCCCAGAACGGATCGGGCGGCACCGAGCGCAAGCTGCCCTGCACCGCCGCCTGTCCGGGCGGCGCCCTCCGCCACAGCTGGTAGGCGGCCATGCAGGTTCGCATAGACGGCGTCGCCCTCAACGTCCCGGAGGGCGTCAGCATACTCCAGGCCTGCGACCTGGCCGGTAGATACGTCCCCCGCCTGTGCTCCTACCCCGGGATCGGCTGCGGTGGCGAACTCGGGGTCTCGTGCGGGCTCTGCGTGGTCGAGGTGACCGGCGGCAGACGCGACTCGGAGCCCGTCCCCACGCTCTCCTGCTGCATGCCTGTGCGGCCCGGCATGGACATCACCACTTCCGGTCCGGCCCTCCACGCCGATCGGCTGCGCCGCCTGGCCGACATCCTGGACCATCATCCGCACATCTGCCTCAGCTGCCCCGACCGCGACGGCTGCTCCCGCGAGGAGTGCCGTTTCGGCGTGCCGGTGGAGGGCCGGTGCTGCAGCGAGTTCGGGCGGTGCGAACTGGGCAAGCTGGTCGCCTACATCGACCCTGGGCTGCAGCTGCGCCGCTGGGCTGCGGTGGTGCCGCGGGAGGCCCACGACGAGGGGCGCATCAGGCGTGAGCAGGGGTTGTGCATCGGGTGCGGCAGATGCGTCATGATCTGCGCAAGTTCGCCCTTCGCAGGGTCGGCGCTGCAGATGGAGGACATAGTCGCCCCCGCCGCCACCGGCCAGGCAGGCCTGGCGGCCATCCAGCGCGGGGCCATCCCCGACGCGGGCGGGCGCTGCCGGGCGCTGCCGGTGAAAGGCACGCTGCGGGCGTCGGGCTGCACCTTCTGCGGGCAGTGCGTCATGGTCTGTCCCACCGGGGCGGTGACGGCGCCCGGAGAGGCCGGCGCTCGCTGGCTCGAGAACTGCCGCAAGAAGAGCCCTGTCGCGTCTCCGGTGCTCCCGCCCGATTCCTGGCGGTGGCTCACCGAGGACGAACTGGCCGCCATCCCGCCCGTTCCCGGCGTGTTCCAGTTGGCCGACTCCACAGGACAGGTGCTGCGCATCGCCGGCGTGGCCGACCTTTCCCGCGGGGTGATCGCCGCCCTCATGGAGGCGACCTGCGCATCCGCGTCCCGGCTGTGGTTCGAACGCGCGGAGTTGTTCACCCAGCGGGAGAGCGAGTTGCTGGCCCGCTACGCCCAGGACCACGGCCACCTTCCTCCGGGCAACGACCTGGGTGACGACCTGTTCGGCGAAGACCTCTTCGACGAGGACCTCGAGTAGGCGCGCGATGAGCTCGACCGCCGGCGCTCACAGCGCCCCGCTCGTCATCGGCGTCGTCTCCGACACGCACGGCCATCTGTACCCGGAAGTGGTGGAGCGTCTCCGGGGTGTCGACCACATCCTTCACGCCGGCGACGTCGGCACCTCCGAGGTCCTCAGGGCCCTGCGCCAGATAGCTCCGGTCACCGCCGTGCGCGGCAACGTCGATGTGGGCGGTTGGGCGGATGCTCTGCCGTCGCGGGCCGAGGTCGAGATCGGCGGCGTCTGCTTCGTGGTGGCGCACATCTCCCCGCGGCCCGATGGTGCCGGTCGCCCCGGCGGCCCGGTGGTCGTCGTCGCCGGCCACAGCCACATCGCTGCGCAAGACGAGAAGGACGGTGTGCTCCACATCAACCCGGGTTCGGCAGGGCCGCGGCGCTTCGGGCGGCCGCGGACCATGATGCGGGTCGCCATCCTTCCCGCCCGCGAGGGCGCCGGACCGGGCGATGCCGATGCCGCACCCCGGGCCGTCCCGGAACTCGTCACCGTCCCGGGAGACTGAGGGCCGAAGCCCGCGGCGCGCTGATGCGCGGGGCTCCACCGGCAGGGCGCGGCCCGGCGCCGGCCGCCCCGCACCTTGCCCCACGCCGCCCCGGCGCCGCCGGTCACCCCGCAAAACAAGAGGCCGCCCCACCTTGCGGCGAGGCGGCCCAGGAAGGTGCCGGTCACAGCCGGGCTCTCCCCCGGCCGTAAGCAGTCCTGCTACATCGTCTTGGCCACGTGCGTGGTCAGCTCGCCGAGGCGGTACGTGTAACTGCCCATCTCGTTGTCGTACCAGCCGAAGATCTTGACGTGGGTCACCGGGATGCGGTGGCTCGTGCCGGCCAGTTTGATGTCCACGAAGCCGGTGCGGGTGTGTGTCTCCACGCCCTCGATGGTGACGGCCGCGTCTTCGCCCAGCATGTCCACCGACACGTTCTGTTCCATGCTGAACTTCAGCAGGCCCTTGGACTCGCCGGCCGCCGCTTCGGCGTAGATGGCGTTGATTGCGTCACGGTCGATATCCACGGTCCCGTCCATGCGCTCCTCCGCCTGGAAGGTGACGTTCAGGACGATCAGGCTGACGGCGTCGGTGGGGATGCGCACCGAGTCGGCCATGAAGCCGATGCGGGCGATCTCGGGCATGACCTGCTCCAGCGCTTTGGCGGCGTTGGTGGAGGTGATGACGATGTTGTTCATGCCGGAGCGGGTCTTGCGCAGGTCGGTGGCGCCGGCAGCCGGTACGGAGTCGAGCAGCGGCTGGCTGTTGGTGACCGCGTGGATGGTGCTCATGCCGGCGGTGATCATGTTGCGGGTGAGATCGCGGGCGAGGAGCGGCTTCATCATGTGGGCGAGGCCCGTGGTGGTGCAGGAGGCCGCCGAGACGATCTTGTGCTTGCCCGGATCGTAGTCGAGGTGGTTGATCCCGTGGATGAGGACTGCGGCGTCATCCGGCAGTGGGACACCCTTCACTTTGCTCTTGAACGGGGAGCTGATAACGACCGCCCGGGCTCCGGCGGCCAGGTGCCCGCGGAGCGCCCCCTTGCCGTCGGTGCCTTCCGCGTACGGATCCCGGAACTTGCCGGTGCAATCCACGACCAGCGGCACGTTGTACTCACGCCAGGGGATGTCCTTGGGATCGCGGGCGGAGCGCAGGAAGACGACGTCCTTGCCGTGGATCTTGCAGAGGCCCTTCTCCTCGTCGACCACTTCGAGCTCGCGTTTGCCGTAGCAGCCGCCCAGCCACTTGTGGAGCGAACCGTATGTGCTGTCTTTGGAGAGGTACTCGAGGACGGACTGGAGGGAGGTCCCCACCGGACGGCCGACGTTGACCACGAAGGTGTCGAAGTCGTCGTGAGCCAGGTGGTACCAAAGAGTCAGCTTGCCGATGCGGCCAAGCCCGTTGATTCCCAGTGTCCGTGGAGCAGCCATCTTGATTCCGGTCCTTTCGCCGTTGATACGAAAAGTGTGGGGGCCGTGGACACACGACCCTTCTAACACTACCACCAGCCTCCGCCGACGGCACGCATGACGTGTGCACCGAGTGCCGTCAGGTGGCAGTGACCCGTACCTGACGGAACGCGCCGCACTGGCGCCGGCGCCCCGGGGTGGCGAGTCGCGCGGGAACCTTGGACCGGCGCTCAGCGTTCTGGTAGGGTCGTAGACGGTCCACCAATGGAGGGGTGAGATGAACCGGTCCGGCTTTCCGCTTCAGGGTGCGCTCGCCGTCGTGGCGGGGCTGATGTTTCTCGCCGCCCTCGGGCTGCTCGTCGCGGGATGCGGGAGTGGGGGCAGCAAGGCGCCCGTCCTCGAGGGCCCGGCGCAGACCAAGCCCTCCTCGCACGCCATGGAGGATATCGCCGCGGTGGCATCGGGCGGCAACGCCTTCGCCCTGGACCTGTTCGGGGTCATCCGGCCCGCCGACGGCAACTTCGTGTGCTCCCCGTACGCCGTGTCGACGGTGCTGTCCTTGGCCATGGCCGGGGCGAGGGGGCAAACGGAGCAGGAATTCCGCACCGTCCTTCACGCGGACCTCGCGGACGCCAGCCTCTACCCGGCTTTGGGCGCTCTCGACGTGTCCCTTTCGGAGATCGCGGACTTCGTTCCCGCCTCCGCTCTCTGGGGGCAGGCCGGCATGCCCTACCAGAAGGCGTTCGTGGACCTGCTCGGCAGGACCTACGGCGCCCCGCTCCGCTTGGTCGACTTCGACGACTACGCCGCCGCGGCGCAGACCATCAACCAGTGGATGTACGACGCGACCAACGGCCGCATCCCTCAGGCGGTCGATCCTGACGGGCCCCGCGCCGACAAGACCGTGCTCATGCTGACCACCGCCGCCTACATGAAGGCGAAGTGGGAGGAGCCCTTCCAGCCCAGTCTCACCAGGGACCTGCCTTTCCGCCTGCCGGACGGGACGGAGATAAGGGTGCCGACCATGTGCGGTCTCCGCGACGAGTACGACTACATGGAGGGCGACGGTCTGCAGGCTATCGACGTGCCGTACGATGATGGGCGGCTGTCCTTCATGGTGGTCCTCCCGGCTGCGGGAGGGTTCGGAGAGGTGGGCGAGGCCCTTACATCTGAGAGGGTCGACGAGATCACCGCCGCGCTGGCTACCCGGCACGTCACCCTCCAGCTTCCCCGGTTCACCTTCTCGTCCTCCGTCGACTTGAAGGCCCCGCTCCGGGGCCTGGGTCTGGTGGCCGCCTTCTCGGCGAAGACGGCGGACTTCTCCGGGATGACCAGCGAGCAGACTGAGATCTCAGGCGTGGGCGAAGAGGCTTTCGTCCTGGTCGACGAGGCGGGCACGGAGGCCGCGGCAGGCGCGACGGTGACGTTCACCGCCGGAGTATCGCAGGACGAGGTGCTCCTGGCCGTCGACCGGCCCTTCTACTTCCTGATACGGGACCGGCAGACCGGCGCCATCCTGTTCCTGGGACAGGTGACCGATCCAAGCCGCCACGGGTCATGAGACCCGCGATGTCCGGCGAAAGAAAGCGGCTGCTGCGGGAGGCGGTGCGCCTGGAATACCTGACGCTGGTCTGGATGACCGTCGAGTTCGCCGCGTCCGTCGCCCTGGGTCTGCTGTCGGGCAGCCTGCTGTTGCTGGCGTTCGGTATCGACAGCCTCATCGAACTGGCGAGTGCCGTCGTGTTGCTCCTGCGGTTCCGCTGGGAACTGCGCGGCGACGCCGGCCCGGAGAACATCGAGCGGGTCGAACGCCTTACGGCCCGCGTGGCCGGTGGCCTGCTGTTCGCGCTGGCGGCGTACATCCTGGCGTATTCCGTCTACGGGCTGGTGGCCGGACACCGGGCGGACGCGGACACGAGCGTGTGGGGGTTGGCGATCGCCGTCGTCGCGGTCATCGGCATGCCTATCCTCGCCCACACCAAGCGACGGCTGGCGGCGTCCGACCGTCTGGATTCACCCGCGCTGCGCGCCGATTCGGATGAAGCCCTCAGCTGCGCCTACCTTTCTGCGGTGCTGCTCGTCGGGCTGGCGTTGTCAGCCGCGTTCGGATGGTGGTGGCTGGACAGCGCCGCGGCCCTGGCGCTGATCCCGTTCCTGGTGGTGGAAGGCCGGGAGGCCTTCGAGGCCGAGACGGCCGACGACTGAGAGGAGCGCTTCATGGATGGCTCGCGCACCGTGCTCATCAGACTGATAGCCACCTGCTGGGCTCTCGTGCTGCTGCTGGCCGCACCGGCGCTCGCGGGCTGCAGCCACTCGGCGCCCGGCACCACGACGGTGCCGGGAGGCGAGACACCCGTGACCGGGATAGCGGACGAACCGAGTGGGCTGGGGACCACTACGACGGGCTCCGGCCCCGCCGACCTCTACATCTCGGCTGCTTTCGCGGCCTCGCATCCCAAGAGCTCTCTGCGTGTGGGCCTGTTCACCGAGTCCGGAGCGTTCATCGACGGCCGAGACGGGGTATCCAGCTTCGCCTTCAAGGGGCTGCAGCCCGGCCGGTACCGCCTGGGTGTGTTTGCCGGCCAGACGGGCTACGTCTCGCAGTGGTACGGAGGCCTCCCGGTCCAAGGGCACGAGGTGTACGAGTCTCGGGTGCTCGTCGTCGTGCCCGGGCGCAACCTGCTGGACTTCGTGATGCAGCCGGGGCTGAGCATCCAGGGGCAGGTGACGTGGAGCGGCGGCGCCCGGCACACGGGTAGCATCATGGCCTACGATCTGCAGCAGCGCGACACGCTCCGTCGGGCGACCCTGCTCACCACGGCCGACGGCGTCTCCACCCGGTTCCTGATCGTGGGCCTGCTGCGCGGGCGCTACAAGCTGGGAGTCTCGTTCAACGGGGGGACTACGCCGCAGTTCTGGGATGGCGGTAACATCTTCGACGCCGCGACAGTGATCGACGTGACTGCCGATCTCACCGGCGTAGATGTTGACTTGGGCGTGGTGCCGTAGGCCTGCTCGCCTTACCGCCCGGCCCCGCCGGCCTGCGAAGCCGCTAGAGCACCCGCGCGATGGTCGGCACCCGTCCCAGGAAGATGTTGCCGGTGCGGCCGTCTATGGAGAGCCAGTCGCCCGGCTTAATCTCCTGGCCGGCCAGGCGGGCCTCGCCGCGATGCTCGTCGACCTCGAGGGCGCGGCAGTCCACCACGGCGGTCTTGCCCAGGCGCTTGGCGGTGACGGCCGCATGTGAGGTGGCGCCACCTCGAGCCGTCAGCAGGCCCGACACCTGGGTGATCATGGCGATGTCCTCCGGCACCGTGTCCGGGCGGAGCAGCACGATGGGCTCGCCGGGCTTCTCGGCGGTGAGCGCTTCGATCTGGGCCATGCTCATGGCCGCCCGTCCGGCGTAGGCCCCGCCGGCCACTCCCATACCCACCGCGGCGGCAGGACCGAACGCCTTCGATGAAGTGTCGAAGTAGGGCGAATCGGTGGTCTGCTCCTGCACCATGGCCCGCTTCTGCAGGATGTACAGGTCGCTTGGGTCGTCCGACTCGAAGGTGAACTCGATCTCCTGCGGGTCGTGCTCGCGCAGGCCCACCAGGTCGCGGGCCACATCCAGCAGCGCCTGGTAGACGCCCGGGTGGTCCTTCTCGAGGGAGTGCTCGATGCCCATGTAGGTGGGGCTGCCGAGACGCTGCGCCTCCGACACGGGTAGCGGGAACACCAGGCCGGCCACCAGGTCCTCGCCCTGGCTGCGGGCGGTGAAGTCGCCGAACAGCCGCACCTGGTTGCTGTGCGGCTCGAGCGGGTTGCGAGTGAACGTGACCCCGGACCCGGATTCGCGGCTGAGGTTGCCGAACACCATCCGCTGGATCACCACCGCCGTGCCCCATTCCTCGGCCACGCCGAGGTACTGCCGGTAGAGCTTGGCTTCGGGGGAGTCCCAGGAGCCCAGCACCTTGCGGATGCAGGCCACCACCTGCCGGAAGGGGTCGTCGGTGTAGCGCACGCCCAGTTCCCGGCCCCGCTCCTTGTAGGCGAAGGCCATCTCTCTCATGTGCTCCGGCAGGAAGTCCGACTTGCGGTCCACGCCGTAGCGGGCCTTGAATTCCACCATGATGGCGTCGAACACGTCGCGGTCGATGCCGGCGGCCATCGCCCAGGTCTGTAGGAAGCGGCGGTAGCTGTCCCAGGCGGCCCATTCGAAGCCGGGCTTGCGCGACAGAGCCTGCGCCAGCTTGTCGTTGAGGCCGACGTTGACGAACGTCGTCATGAGCCCGGGCATGGAGATGGCTGCTCCGGAGCGGATCGACACGGTGAGCGGCCGGTCCGGGTCGCCGAGGCGGAGGCCGGTCTCGCGTTCCAGGTCGTCGATGGCCTTGCGCACCCGGTCGAGCGTGTCGTCGAAGAGCGGGCGATGGGCCATGGCCGGCATCGCGCTGAAGAGCTCGGTGGTGAGGATGAAGCCCTGCGGCACCCGCTGCTTGTACGACGCCATCTGCTTGAGGCCCAGGCCCTTGAAGCCCAGGGTCATCTGGTCGTCGGTGAGCGGGTTGTGCTTGTGGATGCGCGACACCAGGCGCTCCGGGTCGTAGTTCATCATCCGCGTGAGCGCGTGGTTGCTCAGCTTGTCGGTGAGCGTGGAGATCTGACGTATGAGCGTGGACATGTAGCGGTCCAGGGTCTGCATGCCCAAGGCCGACACGAGCACCTCTCGGAGTACCATCTCGGCGACGGCGTCTATCGACATACACCGCACCACGCACTGCCGCGGGTCGTGTTTGAGCACGGTGTGCAGCACCTGGTCGTGGCTGAGGATGGAGGTCCGCGACAGCTGGGTCACGGAGCCCATGAAGAACTGGAACACGTTCTGATACTGGTGGAACGTGAAGTTGTGGCTGCTGAAGCTGGATTCGAGCAGGCGCAGGTTGGCGCCCAGGTTGCGCGAGTCGACGCCGTCGGTGGCGAGGGCCCGCTCGAACCGGCGGATGGCGGCAGCCATGCGCCGCAGCGATTCCCGGGTGACGTAGGGCTCGACGCCGGTGGTGACCAGGTCCTCGAGGAGCACGGCCACCAGGCGCTCAACCCGGAACGAGAGCCCCAGCGCGTCGAACTTGGGCTCGCTGTAGTTGCCGTACATAGAAGGGATACCGGCCGCGATGTGCCGCTTCTGGTAGATGTTCTCCACGGCCACGGACGGCCCCACACTGAGGATGATCTTCTGCAGGTCCTCGAGGACGGTGAGCGAGGCGTCGACGAGGCGGTCCCGGGTCGCGGCCGCGGGTTGGGCATGCCAGGCGTCGAGCGTCTTGACGAACCGGCCGCGGACCTTGGGATCGAGTTGCAGGTGGCGGCTCACCGCCCCGCCGATGTTGTCGTGGGACAGCGAGTACTTCTCGTAGAGGAGCTGATGCGTGCGCACCATCAGGGCGACCCTGCGGCGGGCGGTCTCCCGGTCGCCCTCGTGGTCGTAGAGGGTGTCGAGGAGTGCGGTCAGCGCGTCCGGGGTGAGCTTGACGAGGTGGTCCAGCAGCGCGTCGACCGAGTCGGGACCGGCCTCTGCGGAGGGGGCGGCGTGCGGCCCCGAGGTGGCGGCCTGGGTGGGCGGGGCCGATGGTGACGCGGCGGCGGCAGCTGCCGCGGCCGCCGCTTTGGCGCCCGCGCGCTTGCCCGGCTTGGCCCTGGTCTTGATACCCAGGGCCGCGGCCAGCTGGCGGAGCACCGCGTGGGGCGGCATGGCCCAGGTGCGCTCCTCCTTGACCGCGGCGAAGGTGTTGGCCGACAGGTAGGGCTGCAGGGGCGTCGGGTCGAGCGTGACCCAATAGGCCAGCACCTGCCGGCTGAAGTCCACCAGCCGGTTGGACGACTCGGCGTGCGACTGCTTGCGCAGGAAGTGCATGAGCGTGTCCTGCCGCTGGCAGATCTCGTCGAGTTCCGTCGAGACCGCCCGCAGCTCGCCCTCGGCGCCCACGTCGTTGAAGTAGACGGGGAAGGCGCGCAGCAGCTGCTTGGCCACGAAGTAGATGGGCCGGATGTCCGCGTTGAGGAAGCGGGTGACGTCGCGCTGGAAGAGGTCGGTGTCGGCGATGTAGACGCCGCCCAGCCGCAGCTGCACGTTGAGGGCCGCCGCCAGCCGCTCGTAGAGCGCCGGGTTGGACTCGATGATGTGCATCCAACAGCGGATCTTGGGCAGATGGTAGGGGTTGACCACCGTCTCCCACTCGTCGGTGGCGCCCTGGATCTCCGGGTACTGGAACTTCCAGGACAGCACGTCCTCGATCAAGTGGTCGGCAGCCTGCGCGTTGCCCGCCTGCCCGATGGCGACCCCGATCGCCTCGTAGCACTGGAACCGCATCAGCAGGAACTGGTTGTCGCGCTGGCGGAAGAAGCGGGTGAGGCGGGCCAGGATGGTGTCCACGTCCATGTGCCGCTCGGGGGACATCAGCTGGCGGACCACGCCCAGCAGGTCCACCATCACCTCGTTCTGCCGGTACCCCAGAGTGTCGTCCTTGAGGAAGTACAGGCAGACGGCGAAGCGGTCCTCGATGTCGTCGATGCGGAACACCTGGTCGATCGCCCGGTCGAGGAGCGTGGAGAAGGCAGGCAGGTCGGAGCCGAGCAACTCCTGGTCGGACACGGTCTCGGCCCGCTCGATGAGCGCGGCCATGGCCTCGGGCGCCAGCTCCGGGAACCGCCCGGCCACGGCGGGCTTGTCGGTGAGCTCGGCTTCGGGCGACATGGCCCACGCCGGGATGGGCAGCCGTTCCGCGAGGAGCCGGTAGCCCAGGAGCAGGAGCGAGCGGAACAGGCTGGAGAAGCCGGGCTCGAGCCCCGGCCGCTTGGCCGCCTGCCGCACCAAGTTGTGGATGAGGGTGTCGCGCTCCAGGAAGGCGAACGGCCGGAGCGGCAGTTCGCGGCAGAGCGTCTCCGCGATGGTGCGGAGCGGCTCGTCGTAGGCGTCGGGGTGCGGTCCGGAGAGGGCCGACGTGCTCCAGGTGATGAGCTGCCGCAGGAGCAGCGAGGTCTGCTGGGTGGACAGCGGGGTGTCGAGCAGGTCGAGCACCAGTTCGGACAGCAGGGTGAAGAGCTCCCCCCGGTCGTCCGAGCGCTCGAAATAGCTCCAGTTGCGGAGCAGGATGGTCTGGAACCCGTCGATGAGCAGGTCGACGTTGCGGAAGGTGTGGAAGTACTCGCTGAGAGTGTCCGAGAGCGGGGTGCGCACGCCGTAGTAGCCCTGCACCGCCTCCACCAGCGGGAGATACCGGGGTGGGATCACCACCTGTTGGGCCGTCTTGCCGATGTTCGCCCTGAGGGCGTCGGAGTCGACCGGTATCTGGATGTCGATGGGCTTCATCACTGTTCGCGGCCGTTGCCCGGGCCGCGGCCGTTGGCTCCGCGCTCCGCGGGTTCCGCTTCCTCGCCCTCTTCCGCTCCGGCTTCCTCGGGTTCTATGCGGGTCAGCTGGACCCGGCAGATGCGCATGCCGTCGACTTCCGTGACCTTGGCGTGGAAATCGCCGACCGTGGCCTCGTCACCGACGTGCGGACGGCGCTGCAATTGTTCGAACACCCGGCCACCGAGGGTGGGGAAGCCCTCCTCGGGGAGCCGCATGCCCAGCTTGTCTTCCAGGTAGTCCACCCTGGTGCTGCCGTCCACCGAGTAGCTGCCGTCCGGCTGCCGTTCGATGGGCGGGGCCTCGAGGTCGAACTCGTCCCGCACTTCGCCGATGAGTTCCTCCACGACGTCCTGGATGGTCACGATGCCGGCGGTGCCGCCATGCTCGTCCACCACGATGGCGAGCGGGGTGCGCGTGCTCTGGAAGCGTTGCAGCGCCACCTCGATGTTGGCCGTCTCGGCGATGAACCCGATGGGGCGCAGCAGGCGCCGGATGGCGCCGGCGCGCGGCGCCCGGTACAGGTCCTTCACGTGCACGTACCCGAGGACGTTGTCCACATCCTCCTCGAACACCGGGTAGCGCGTGTGGTTGGTCTCCTCGACCTCGGCGATGGCCTCGGCCACCGTGGTCGACGTGGGTAGGAAGGCCGTCTCGGTGCGGGGCACCATGATGTCGCTGACGGTCCGGTCGCCGAAGGTGAGGGCGCGGCGCATGAGGATCTGCTCGACCTCGTCGATGTGCCCGCCTTCCTGGCTGGCCTCGAGGATCATCCGGAGCTCTTCCTCCGAATGGGCCAGATCGCTCTCCGACGCCGGCTCGATGCGGAACAGCCTGAGGACGCCGGCCGTGGTGATGTACAGGAACCAGGTGAGCGGCCGGGTGACCAGGTAGAACCAGCGGAGCGGCAGCGCGATGGCGATGGTCGAATCCTCCGCCTTGCGGATGGCCAGCGACTTGGGCACCAGCTCCCCGAAGATGATGGTGACGAACGTGATCGCCACGAACGCCAGGATGGCGGACAGCGTCGGGTTGACGTGGACGCTGTCGAAGAGGTCGGAGAAGGCCACGGCGCCCAGCCAGCCAAGCCCGAGGCTGGCTGCGGTGACGCCCAACTGGGTGGCGGACAGGTAAGCGGTGAGGTGGTCGAGGATATGTTCTGCCACCCGGGCCCTTCGGCCGCCTTCGGCCGCCAGTTCGGTGATGCGGGTATCGCGCACCTTCACGATGGCGAACTCGGCGATGACGAAGAAGGCGTTGACGACGATGAGGACGACGACGCCGACTATCTCGAGGGCTGTGTGGCTCATCGGAACATCACCCGCGGACCGGGCTCGGGCAAAGTACTAAGACTTCGGGGGTATGCAGGAATATCCATTTCAGTATATGAAGCATAGCATAGGGTGTTCGCCGGTTCGGGCAGCGGCCCTGCCCCGGACCCGTCGGCCATGCGGCAAGAGCGGCGTTACCGTGCGACCGCCTGCACCACCGGTTTGAGGATGGCCCACGCTTCCTCGGCCGTCTCCACGTACTGGAAGATGTCGAGGTCGGCCGGGGCGATGACTCCCTCGTCCGCCATGGCCTGAAAGTCGATGATCCTGTCCCAGTACTCCCGCCCGAAGAGCAGCACGGGCATAGGCTTCACCTTCTTCGTCTGGATGAGCGTGAGCACCTCGAACAGCTCGTCCAGGGTGCCGTAGCCGCCGGGGAACACCACCAGGGCTACCGCCCGGAGCAGGAAGTGCATCTTGCGGATGGCGAAATAGTGGAAGTCGAAGCAGAGATGCGGTGTGATGTACTGGTTGGGCCTCTGCTCGAACGGCAGCACGATGTTGAGGCCGACGTTGTCGACCCCGAGGTCGTGCGCGCCCCGGTTGGCCGCCTCCATGACGCCCGGTCCCCCGCCGGTGACGACCACCACACTGCCGCGGTCGTGCCGCAGGATGCAGGCTTCGGAATCCGCGACCCGCTCGTCCTCCACCGCGCAGATCATCCTGGCCAGCTTGCGGGCCTCGTCGTAGTAGCGGGCCTTGCCGGCCAGCTTATTCACTGCGTTCAGTCGCCAAGCCGCATCGGGATCGCCGGGGTTCTCCGCCACCAGCCTCTCCGCCGCCGCGATGCGGTCCGCCACTTCGTCGGGCGCTGGGATGCGGGCGCTCCCGAAGACCACCACGGTCGCCGCGATGCCCCGGTCCTTCATCAGCAGGTCGGGCTTAAGGAACTCCAGCTGCAGCCGGGCGCCGCGGAGTTCGTCCCGCATGAGGAATTCCGGGTCCTCGTAGCTGAGCTTGTAGGCCGGGGACTCGGTCTGGGGCGTCTCGACGTCGAGGCGGGCGTGCAGCCGGTCCTCGTGGGCCGACGGGAAGGGGCGGGCCTGCGAGGGTGGGTCTCCGGCCGGCCCGTCATCGTCCAGTGGCGGGTCGGCGAAAGCCGGGCGGGCCGGAGGCGGGGCGTCGTCCGGGGCCGGACCGTCGAACGGCGCGCCGCCGCCCGTCGTGTCCACTTTCTGCGGATCAGCCTTGCCGTCCACGGTGCCTCCTTGCCGGGGCTGTCTCACGGTGAGGCGCCGGCGGGACCGCCGCGCCGCGCTGGGGGGCCGCCAGGCCTCCGGGCCCTGCGGCTCGCCGCACCACCTGCTCCCGCTACGCTTCTTCCTTGCGCTTGTCGATGACCCGCTGGGTCTTGCCTTCCTGCCGCTCGATGGAGCCGGGCTCCTTGAAGTTCACGCCCACGTTGACACCGATGATGTCTTTGATGTTCTTCTGGATGTTCGACTTCAGGTGCATCATCTTCTCGTGCTCGGCGATGGTGGTGATGTCGTCCATCGACAGGATGGCCTCGGACACCTCGTGATAGAGGTCCTGCTTGATCTCCACTTCCACCAGCAGGTTGTCCATGGCGCCCTTGCGGGTGACGATCAGCCGGTAGTGCGGCTCCACCTCGGGCGACATGAGCAGCACCGACTCCACCTGGCTCGGGAAGACGTTCACGCCGCGGATGATGAGCATGTCGTCGGTCCGGCCGGACACGCGGGCCATCCGGGTGTTGGTGCGGCCGCAGACGCAGGGCTCGCGCCAGATGCTGGTGATGTCGCCGGTGCGGTAGCGGATGAGCGGGAAGGCTTCCTTGGTGAGCGTGGTGAACACCAGTTCGCCCACCGAGCCCTCGGGCAGCACTTCGCCCGTCTCCGGGTCGATGATCTCGGGCAGGAAGTGGTCGTCGTTGATGTGCAGCCCGTTCTGGGCCTCGACGCACTCGCACGACACGCCCGGTCCGATGATCTCGCTCAGGCCGTAGATGTCGCAGCCCTTGATGTTCCACTTCTTCTCGATGTCCACGCGCATGGCGTCCGACCACGGCTCGGCGCCGAAGACGCCCACCTTGAGCGGGAACTTGGTGACGTCCACGCCCTGCTGCTGAGCCACGTCATACAGATAGAGCATGAAGCTGGGCGTGCAGCAGATGACCGTGGTGCCGAAGTCCTGCATCAGCATGATCTGGCGCTGGGTGTTGCTGCCCGAGATGGGGATGACGGAGGCGCCCAGGCGCTCGGCGCCGTAGTGGGCCCCGAGGCCGCCGGTGAACAGGCCGTAGCCGTAGGCCACCTGCACCACGTCGTCGGCGGTGGTGCCGGCGCCTGCCAGCGAACGGGCCATGACGCCCGCCCACATGTCGATGTCGTTCTTGGTATAGCCCACGGTGGTCGGTTTGCCGGTGGTGCCGGACGACGCGTGGATGCGGACGACGTCTTTGAGCGGCGTGGCGAACAGCCCGAAGGGATAGTTGTCCCGCAGGTTGTACTTGCGCGTGAACGGCAGGCTCGGCAGGTCCTGGATGCCGCGGACCTTCTCGGGCGCGATGCCTTTCTCGTCGAAGAGGGCTCTATAGAAGGGGACCCGATCGTAGACGCGTTTGACCAGGGCCACGAGCCGCTCGCTCTGGAGCTTCTCGAGGTCTTTGCGGTCCATGCACTCGTGTTCGCGGTCGAAGATCATCTGCGGGTCCCCTAGGTCTGAATGGTCATGCAGGCGCATCGCATGGGCGCAGCCGCACGGACGGCGGAAAAGCGCTGCGGCAATGCCTGACGATGGTATAGGGGTGGCGCTATAGCGTCAACCTGCCGGACGCGTCGCTGTTGGGACCGGATGCCGCCCGCCTGGGCGCAGAGAGTTACCCTTTGGTTTACTTGCCGCTTGACCGCCCGGTCCGGTCCGCGTTAGCGTGGGAAAGCTGCCGCCGGCCGAGGCCGTGGCCGGCCACATCGCGCCCGACTTGGTCTGATCCGCCCGAAGGAGGCTACGATGCTGTCCCACGCGAGATCCATCCGTCGCATCTTGGTCCGTCGCGCGCTCGCGACGCTCGTCTGCCTGAGTCTCACAGTGTTCCTGCTCGCCGTGCTGTTCGCAGGCTCGGCGTTCGCGGCCGTGCAGGTGACCACCGTCGCCGGCGCGGCGGGTGAGATCGGGACCGCCAACGGGACCGGAACTGCGGCGAGGTTCAGCGACCCGTCGGCCATCTGCTACGACCCCGACAACGGTTGCCTCTACGTCTCCGACAGCAACGCGCACACCATCCGTCAGATCACAGCCGCCGGGGTCGTGACCACGATCGCCGGCCTCGCGAACAACCCGGGGTATTCGGACGGGACCGGGGCGGGTGCTCGGTTCAACCAGCCCTACGGCATCTGCTACAACCCCGTGGACCACTGCCTCTACGTGGCGGACAGCATGAACAACGTCATCCGCCGGGTCACCACCACCGGACAGGTGACGACCTTCGCCGGCGACCACGCCAACTACGGCGAGCGGGACGGCACCGGGACGGCCGCTTGGTTCATGTCCCCGAACGGCATCTGCTATGACTCCTACCACGCCTGTCTTTTCGTGTGCGATGCGTCCGGGAACGTCATCCGCAAGATAACGGCGGGCGGGGGGGTCACGACCATCGCAGGGAACGGCCGCAACGAGTTCCTCGACGGCACCGGCGCGTCCGCCGCTTTCAACGTCCCGTGGGGTATAACCTACGACTCGGCGGACCACAACCTGTACGTCGCCGACTACGGGAACAACGCGATCCGGAGAGTCACGGCGGCCGGCGTGGTGACCACGCTCGCGGGCACGGGTACAACCGGGAGCGCCAACGGAGCCGGCACCGTAGCGCAGTTCAACCATCCGACCGGGCTCTGCTACGACTCGGCCAACGGTTATCTCTACGTGGCCGACACCGGCTCGCACACCATCCGCCAGATCACCTCGGCCGGCTGGGTCACCACCGTCGCAGGCCACGCGGGCGCGCCCGGCCACCAGGACGGCACGGGTACCGTGGCGACCTTCTGCTACCCGTACGACATCTGCTACAAGCCGGCGACGAACGACCTGTACGTGGCCGACACCATCAACGCCACCGTACGGAAGATCGACCTGCCGCCCGTGCCGGTGGTGACCTCCGTGACGCCCGACTTCGGCATGACCGCAGGCGCGGTGATGGTGCAGATCACCGGGACCGGTTTCACCGGGGCGACTGCCGTCAGGTTCGGGTCGACCAACGCGACGAGCGTGAGCGTCGGCTCCGCCACTTCCATCACGTGCGTGGCGCCTCCTCATGCCGCCGGCGTGGTGAGCGTCTCCGTGGTCACTCCCACCGGTGTCAGTTCGACGGCCGGCACCGCCAACGATTACGTCTACCTGGCCCACTACGAGGAGACGGCGTCGCAACTCGCCTACTCCAGCGGCTGGAACTTCGTGTCCACACCGAGTGCGTGGGCGGGGGCCGACGCCCGTTCGAACGCGAGCGGCTCGTACGTGAGGGTGCCCTTCAACGGCACCCGGCTCGACTGGATAGCCGCCAGGGGCCTTTACCAGGGCAAGGCCGACGTCTACCTGGACGGGGTCTTCAAGACCACCGTGAACCTGTACAACCCGGGCGGCGCCCGGTACAGGGAGCGGGTCTACACGACAGGCACTCTGGCCGCCGGGTATCACCTGCTTCAGATCAAGCGCAGCACCACCAACACGGCGACCGCATACATCAACCTCGACGCGGTCGAGGTGGCGGGCAGTCTGCTCGGCCAGACGACGTACCAGGAGAACGACGGGCGCCTGATGTACGACGGCATCTGGACGCGCTTGCCGTCAACGGGCGCTTCGGGCGGATACGTCAGCTTCACCGACGATCCGGACGGCTCGGTGACCATACCCTTCGAGGGGATGCGTATATCGATCCAGGCTCGCCAGTTCTACACGTACGGACAGGCCTGGATCAGCGTGGACGACGGTGCGCCGACGCTGGTGGACCTCTACGGCCCCGGCCCGGGCCCGACGTACGGCACCGTGTGGACGTCGGCGTGGCTTGCACCGGGCATGCACTACGTGATCATGAGCAGGGCAGGCACGCACAGCGCCGGGTCGACGGGCTATCTGATCGACATCGATTCGGTGAAAGTGGTGGGGATCCTGGACTGACGGCTTGCCGTCTGCTGCGGCGCTCAGCAAGCGCCGCCCCGGTGGCCCGCTCCAGCCGGTCTCAGACCTTGAACGCCGACGGGCAGATGTCGTTGAGGACGCATTCGCCGCACTTGGGGCGCTTCGCGTCGCAGACCGCCCTGCCGTGCTCGATGAGCAGGTAGGTCATCTTGTTCCACTCGTCCCGGGGGACGACCTCCAGGAGCTCCCGCTCGATCTTGTCGGAGTCCTTGGAGGCGGCCAGGCCCAGGCGTTGGCTGAGGCGGTTGACGTGGGTGTCCACCGCGATACCCGCGTCTGGGTCGGCGGCGTAGGCCTCGGGATGGGCGTTGCCAAGGACGATGTTGGCCGTCTTGCGGGCGACCCCCGGCAGGGTGAGGAGCTCGTTCATGCCGGCCGGCACCTCCCCGCCGTAGTCCGCCAGGACCTTCTGCGCGGAGGCGATCACGTGCTTGGCCTTGTTGTGGAAGAAGCCGGTGGAGTGGATGTCCTGCTCGAACTCGGCGAGGTCTGCTCCTGCGTAGTCCTCCACCGTGCGGTATTTCTTGAACAGATCGGCGGTCACCTTGTTGACGGTGACGTCGGTGGTCTGCGCCGACAGCATCACGGCCACCAGCAGTTCCCAGTCGCTTTCGAACTTCAGTGCGATGTGGGCGCCGGGATATGCCCCGCGCAGCCGGCGGATGATCTCGAGGGCCTGGGCCTTTCTGTCCGGGACGGTGGGCATACGCGCATGATACGGCAGAAAACGACTACAATGAGCCACGTATGGGGACGTGAGCCTGCGGCCGATCGGGCCGCCGGCGCCACGGGCGGCGAGAGGCTGCCGGCAAGCGACAGGAGGACACCATCGACGGGTCGGCCGTGAGACGGATCATCGTGGGGATCACCGGGGCATCGGGCACCATCTACGGGGTGCGGATCCTCGAGGTCCTGCGGGATCTGGGCTTCGAGACACACCTGGTGATGAGCCAGGCCGCCCGCCGCGTGGCCGGCCTGGAGACCGGTTTTGCCGTACCCGAGATCGAGGCCCTCGCCGACTACTCCTACGCCGACGACGACATCGATGCCCCCATCGCCTCGGGCTCGTTCAAGACCGACGGCATGATCGTGGCGCCCTGCTCCATAAAGAGCCTGTCCGCCATCGCGAACAGCTTCAACAGCAACCTGCTGGCCCGTGCCGCCGACGTCTGCCTCAAGGAGCGGCGGAAGCTGGTGCTGGTGGTGCGGGAGACCCCGCTGCACCTGGGCCACCTGCGCCTCATGGCCGAGGTCACCGAGTACGGGGCCATCGTGCTGCCTCCCATGCCGGCGTTCTACCACCGCCCCACCACCATCGACGACCTGGTGGACCAGACGGTGGGCAAGGTGCTCGACCAGTTCGACATCGACCACGACCTCTTCCAGCGCTGGGGCGGCGGTGACGAAGAGGGCGAATGAGCGGCAGCCCCTCGGCGCCGTGCCCGGCCTGGGGCCCGGCGCCCGTCCCGGCGCACCGCAAGTCCTGACTGCCACGTCCTGCGGTGCGGCATCGTGAGCGGCGCCCGCGCCGCAGCGGCGCCTATCCCTGCCGATCTCCGCGAGCGCGTCGCTCGCTACCTGGCCGACCATCACACCATGACCGTGGCCACCATGGGGCCTGTGCCCGGCGCGGGCGGGACTGAGTCCGGCGCCTCTGCGCCGCAGGTCGCCCCGACCACTTCGGCGGCGCCGGTCGTCTCCGTCCCCCATGCCGCCAGCGTCTTCTACGCCCTTGACGACCGTCTGCGGCTGGTTTTCCTCAGCCAGGCGGACAGCATCCATGGCCTGCACATCGGCAGGGCGGCTCCGGTGGCCGTGACGGTCACCGAGCAGTACGCCGACTGGGAGCAGATCCAGGGCGTGCAGCTCTGGGGGACTGCCAAGCGGGTCACGGGGCCGGGCAAGGTGGCGGCGATGGCGGTGTACGTGCGGCGCTTCCCCTTCGTGGAGGACGTCATGGCCCAGCCCCGGCTGGCCGCGGCCATGCGCAAGGTCGCCGTCTATCGCATCGAGCCGCAGCGCATCGCGCTCACGGACAACACCACCGGGGTGTTCGGCCGGCAGATCCTGGACCTGAAAGGATGACCGCGGTGCAACCACCGAGCTTCACCCGCTACAGCGTGGAGGACGAGCGGCAGGTCCGGCGCGGCCGAAAGACCGTCGTGGCCCTCTGGGCCCTCATCGCCGCGGCGTGCGCGGTCATCATCGTGTTCGCCTATCTGATCCTGAGCGGAGGCCTCGCATGACCGTCGATCTCGCGTTCCCGGCCGGCCGCTGGGATTTCGTCCCCGCCGAAGAGATCGAGCGGCGCACCCGGCGCTTCCAGGCTGCGCTGACGCAGTCCGGGATGCAGCTTGCGGTGATCCTCCACAACCCCGACCTGTTCTATCTCACGGGGACCATCCAGCAGGGGCCGTTGCTCGTGCCGGCCGAAGGCGAGCCGGTCTTCCTGGTCCGCAAGGACCCGGACAGGGCCCGGGTCGAGTCGCCGGTCAAGGACATCCGGCCGCTCGGCAGCCTGCGGGAGTTGCCCGCCGTGATAGCCGGGTTCGGCCTGGGCGCGGACGCGGTGGTGGGGATGGAGCTGGACGTCGTGCCGGTGACGCACTTCCGCAGATACGAGGCGTTGTTCCCCGGTGCGACCATCAAGGACTGCTCGCCGGTGATCCGCACCGTCCGCTCGGTGAAGTCCGACTACGAGCGGGCCTTCACCGCCGAAGCCGCGCGCATCGTGGACGCGGGGTATCAGGCGGCCGTCGAGGCTCTCAAGCCGGGCATGACCGAGCTGGAGCTGAGCGCGGTGTGCGGTGCGGCCATGCGCCGGTTGGGCAACAGCAACGTCCGCATGCACCAGTTCAACGAGGACTGGCCGTTCGGCAACGTGTCCGCCGGCCCGCATGCGGCGCTGGCCGGGTACACCGGCAACCCGCTCGCCGGCGGCGGTATGTCACCGGCCATCGGTCAGGGGTCGGGTTGGCGGCCCATCGCTCCCGGCGACCCGGTGGTGGTCGACCTGGTCTCCTTCACCGGCGGCTACTACTGCGACCAGACGCGCATCATCAGCATCGGGCCCGTCGCAGACGACTTGGCCGAAGGGCAGCGCCTCTGCCAGGAGGTGCAGGACGTTTTTCGCCAGGCGGCCAAGGCCGGCGTGCAGTGCGGCGACGTCTACAAGGTGTCCAACGATTGGATGACGGAGCGCCTGGCCGCCTCGGGTCTGGACGCCTATTTCATGGGCGCTCCGAACAACCAGGCCCCCTACATCGGCCACGGAGTGGGGCTCGAACTGGACGAACTCCCGGTGCTCGCCAGGGGCTTCAAGATGGTACTCGAGCAGGACCAGGTCATCGCCTGCGAACCCAAACTGGTCTTCCCGGGGCGCGGCGTCGTCGGGGTGGAGAACACCTGGCGGGTGACCGCGGAGGGCCTCGAGAAGATCACCATCTCGGAGGACGACCTGGTCGAGGTCTGATTCCGCGAACGGGCCGCGGTCCGTCCGCGCGTCGGGAAAAGCACATGGACCGTGTCCTTTTTCCCGTTCGTTCGTTGGCTCATGGTTCAGGCATCCCCCGCCGATAGTAGGACCATGGAAATCTGTGATACGTGGAAGTGCCCCGGCTGTGGGGCCCTTGTCGCTCTCCCCGGCGGTGTAGCCGCGCCGGAGGACTCAGCAGCAGAGATGAGACTCGACAAACTGGCCCACGCGTCCTGTGGGTGCTGGGTCGGGTCTCTCTCCGACAGGGGCATGGCCCGCCTGCTCGACGCCATCGTCGGAGCCGACGACGTGCGCGCTTCTCGCGTGTTCAGTTCCCGACGATTCTGAACCGCGGCCGGTCCGCCGCTTGTGTCCGCCCCGCGCCGATGGGCAGCCGGCGCGGTGGCGGCCAGCCAGACTCGGGCCGCTCAGTGCCCCGGTCTCTTCTCCGCGATGCTCTCCCAAGCCCCGGTGTTGGCCAGATCCGCCTTCGTCAGCCAGCCTCGCCGCGCTTCCCCCACGCCCCACCTGAGGTTCTCGAAATCACCCGGTGAGTGGGCGTCGCTGCAGACGACCATCCGCGCTCCCAGCGCCGCCGCCCGGCGCGCGGCCTGGGCGGTCAGGTCCAGCCGGTCGGGAAAGCCATTGATCTCGAGGAAAGTGCCGGTCTCGGCGGCCACCCGGGCCAGCAGGTCGATGTCGATCTCGTAGCCCTCGCGCCGGTTGATGAGCCGGCCGCTGGGATGCGCCACCGAGCGGACGCACGGATTGCGCATGGCCCCGACGATCCTCTCCATGATCCGCGCCGGCGGCTGGCTGAACCCGGAGTGGATGCTTGCGGTGACGAAGTCCAACCGGGCCAGGGTCTCGTCGGGCAGGTCGAGCCGGCCGTCGGCCAGGATGTCCACCTCGATGCCTGAGAGGAGCCGTATCCCTTCGATGCGGGCGTCGAGTGCCCGGATCTCCGCCTGCTGGGCCATCAGCCGCTCGGGCGACAGCCCCCCGGTCATCGCCAGAGATTGGGAGTGGTCGCAGAAGCAAAGGTAGTCGAGGCCCCGGTCGCGGGCGGCGAGGGCCATCTGTTCCAGAGAGACCCGCCCGTCGGTCCAATCCGAGTGGACGTGCAGGTCGCCCCGTACGTCCGGAAGCTCGACGAGGTCCGGGAGCATCCCCACTTCGGCCGCCTGGATCTCCCCCTGGTCTTCGCGCAACTCCGGAGGGATGTAGCGCAGGCCCACCAGCTCGTAGACCTCGGCCTCGGTGGCGCATCGGATATGCCGGCCCGATTCCACGGGCTCGACGCCGTACTCGCTGATCTTGTAGCCGCGGCGCTGCGCGTACCCGCGCAGCGCGACGTTGTGTTCGGCACTGCCGGTGAAGTGTTGCAGCAGGTCGCCGTAGGAATCCGGCGGCACCACCCGCAGGTCGACGTTCAGGCCGGTGTAGGTCGCTGCCGCCAGTTTTGTCTCGCCCTGGGCTTCCACCCGGGCCAGCTCCGGCAGGGTGGCGAAGGCGGCCATGACCGCCTCCGGGTCCAGCGACGCCACCACCAGGTCCATGTCGCGGACGGTGGACCGGCAACGGCGCAGGCTTCCGGCGAAATCGGCGGCGGCCACCTGGGGCAGGGCGCGCAAGGCCTCGACGAACTTGATCGCCTGGGGCTCCACCGCGGCGCGCAGCTTGCGGCCGCTGTCCTGTCCGGCGGCCACGGCGGTCCAGGTCTCGATCGCCCGGAGGATGTTCTCCTCGGTCTTGGCTCCCATGCCCGGTAGATCGCGCAGCCGGCCCTCGCGCGCGGCCCGCTCCAGGTCGCGCAGGTCGGCGACGCCCGCCTGCTCGTGGATGGCCTTGGTCTTCTTGGGCCCCATCCCGGGGAGGCGCATCACGGTGAGCAACCCCTCGGGGAAGCGGTCGCGCAGTCTGGCCAGGAACTCGATGTCCCCGGTGGCCACGTACTCGAGCACCTTCTTCTCGATGGCCTCGCCCACGCCCGGCAGGCGCCGCAGTCCTCCCTGCTGAGCCATCTCCGCCACCGAGATCGGGTGCTCGCGGAACAGCGCGGCTGCCTTCTCGTAGGCGATGATGCGGTAGGTGGATTGTCCGTCGAGGTCCAGGTAGTCGGCGATGGTCTGCATGACCTGCGCCAGCTCCTGGTTTGAGGGGAGCCGTCCCTGCCGGGCGTCAGCGGTCACGAGGTGGTGCTGCGCCGCCTGGCGCCGTGGTCTGCCCCGCGCCGGTCTGCGCGGCGCCGGCCGGCCCGGCGGCGGCGCCCGCCCGGGCCTCGATGCGGAAGCAGGTGTGGATGCGCGGGTTGCGGGCGAAGTCCGCCGGGACCGTCTGCTTGGTGATGTCGGTCACCGCGAACTGCTCCGCCAGCATGGGGTCGAGCTTGAAGCGCCTGAAGTTGGTGGAGAACAGCAGGACGCCTCCCGGCGCCAGCAGATCCATGGCCGCGAGGATGAGCCAGGCGTGGTCGCGCTGGATGTCGAGCGTCTCGTCCATGCTCTTGGAGTTCGAGAAGGTGGGGGCGTCCAGGAAGATGAGGTCGTAGACGGGCGCCGCGCCGCGTGTGGTGCCGCCCGGGCTGCCTCGCCGCCCGCCCGCTGCCGCTCCGGCCCGGGCTGCCGCCCGCGCCGCCGCGGAAGCCTCTTTCAGCCACTCCAGGCAATCGGCCCTGATGAAGCCGTGCCGCGGCCCGGCCAAGCCGTTCACCTCGAGGTTGCGCTCCGCCCATTCCAGGTACACGCGCGACAGGTCTACCGTGGTGGTCGCCGCCGCGCCGCCCGCCGCCGCGTAGACGGTGGCCGAGCCGGTATAGGCGAACAGGTTGAGGAACCGCTTTCCAGGCGCCAGGGTGCGGATGAGCTGCCGGACCGGCCGGTGATCGAGGAACAGCCCGGTGTCGAGGTAGTCGGTGAGGTTCACCAGGAACTTCAGCCCGCTCTCCTCGACCTCGAGGAACGCTCCGCGGTCCCGCAGCTTCTCGTACTGGTCGGTGCCGCGCTGCCGGCTGCGGACCTTGAGCACGGCGTGGCTCTCGGGTATGCCCAGCACGTCCGGCACCACGGCCATGACGTCCTTGAGCCGGCGCCGGGCCATGACCGGGTCGACGCTGGCGGGCGGGGCGTATTCCTGGACGTGCGCCCAGCCGTCGTACAGGTCGACGGCCACGGCGTACTCGGGCAGGTCGGCGTCGTAGACGCGGTAGCAGGAGACGCCTTCCCGGGCCGCCCACTTCCGCAGATGCTTGAGGTTCTTGTGCAGGCGGTTGGCGAACATCAGGGCGCCGGCGCCGTGGGCGCCGGGCTCCGAGGGGCCACCGGGTCCGCCCGCACCACGCGGTGCGTCACCGGCATCCGCCGCGCTCTCCCGGGCGCCGCCGGGCCGCTTGTCCGCGAACCCCTCCCCGATGTCGAACACCAGCAACTTCGCCTCGAGAGGCCCGTTGAACAGCACGTTCACCCTGCGGGCCCGCAGCCCCAGGTGGACGCTCAGGTCGGGGTTGGCGGTGAAGACCGCCGCTTCCCACCCGGCGAACGACTTCTTGAGCCGCTCGCCCAGGGTCTCGTAGAGGCCGGTCAGCTCCGCCACGTCACCGAGGCGCTTGCCGTACGGAGGGTTGGTGGCGACGAGGCCTGCCGTGGCGCCCGGAGGAGCCGTCAGGGCCCCCAGGTCGCGGATGTCGAACTGGATGCGCCCCGCCAACCCCGCCCGGCGGGCGTTGGCGCGGGCGGCGCCGAGCGTGCGCGCGTCGGCGTCGGAGCCGAACAGCGGCGGCAGCTTGGTGAGCCCCACCCTCCGCCGCTCGGCCGCCTCGGCCAGAAGGTCCTGCCAGACGGCCGGTTCGAAGCCTTCCCAGCCGAGGAAACCGAAGTACTCGCGCTGCAGGCCCGGAGCGATGTCGGCCGCGATGAGGGCCCCCTCTATGAGCAGCGTGCCCGAGCCGCACATCGGGTCGAGAAGCGCACCGCCACGGGCGGCCACGACCGGCCATCCGGCCCGCAGCAGGATCGCCGCCGCGAGGTTCTCCTTGAGCGGCGCGCCGCCGCCTTCCAGCCGGTATCCCCGTCTGTGCAGCCCATCCCCTGAGAGGTCCAGGCTCACCGCGGTCTCGGCGGGCGAGAGGTGCACCGCGATGCGCACGTCCGGCCGAGCCAGGTCGACTCCAGGCCGCCCGCCGGTCTTGGCACGGAACCGGTCCACCACGGCATCCTTGACCCGCTGCTCCACGAAGTGCGTGTTGACAGTGGCGAGCGGCCCCTGGCGGATGGTGGACGTCGTCTCGATGGCCAGCGTCCCGTCGGCCTTGAGGTGCCGCTCCCAGGGCATCGCCCGCACGGCGTCGTACAGCTCGTCGATGGTCCCGGTGGGGAACGAGGCCAGGTGCATCAGCACCCGGCTGGCCACCCGCGACCACAGGCAGGCGCGGTAGGCGAGGGCCACCGGTCCGGTGAAGGTGGCTCCGCCCCTGGTCTCTTTGGCGTCGGCGGCGCCGAGCGCGCGCAACTCCTCCGCCAGGAGGCCCTCGGTGTTCCTGGGGCAGGTGGCGAAGAACGTGTGCGCGCTCCGGTCTTCGGGAGGCGCCGGGCTGCGGCCGGATGATGAGGTCTTCGGAGTAGTCATGTTGAGGGGAGTATAGACGGGAGGCGGGGCGAGAAGACGCCCCGCCTCCAGGATCGCGGCAGACAGCCCGTCGTGCGCCTTCGCGGCGCCCGTGCGTCAGGAGCCCGTCTGGCCTCCGTCGCCCAGCTGCGACGTGCAGTTCGGGCAGCGGCTGGCGGCTTTCGGGATGCTCGTGTAGCAGTACGGGCAGTCCTTGGTGACGACCTCCGCGACCACCGGCTTCTGGGTCCGGGTGTAGGCCTCCACCAGCAGGAACAGGACGAACGCGACGATCACGAAGATGAAGATGGTATTGATGAACGTGCCCCAGTTGAGCGTGACCGCTCCGGCTTCGTGCGCCTGGGCCACCGTGTTGTACGGGCCGACCGGAGTGCCGTCTTTCAGCACGGAGAAGTGACTGTTGAAATCGACGCCGCCGGTGGCGAGGCCTACGGCGGGCATGATGATGTCGTTCACCAACGACGTCACCACGGCGGCGAACGTGACGCCCATGATGAACGCTACCGCCAGCTGCAGCAGGTTCCCCTTGTCGATGAAGGCCTTGAACTTCTTCAGCATCCGGACCTCTCCTTTCCTCGCCTTGCCTGGGCGCCCTGCGGACGCGGGCCCAGCTATAACAATATGACCGTTGCCGGAAGATTGAAACAGTGACGACCTGGCGCCGCGGCTTCGCTGCGCGGCTGCCACCCGGCGCGGCCACGCGGCCCGGCCACCCGGCCGCGGAGGGTTACCCACCTTTCGAGGGCGGGTATAGAATCGAGGTACATCCCTTACCCGAGCCACACCTTCGACGAGACCGAAAGGGGACACCATGTCGGACAAGAAGGTCGGGCGTTTTGGGGGACGCCCCGTCACTCCCAGCGAGCAGATGAACAGGGCGCTGTCCGATACCGGGACAGTCAATGTCGCAGATCTTCCTCACGACAAGGGCAAGGCCGCCGTGGCCGACAAGTTCCGCGAGCGCGAGGAGCGGTGGCGGACCGAGCAGGCGCTGCACGACCAGCATGCCGCTCATCCCAGCGAACCCGTGCTCCGGCCGGCGGCGGCGCCGCCGGCGGCCGATCAGGGTGACGTCCCTGGAAGTGAAGGAAGGAGGGAAGGCGGTGCCGGATGATCGACAGTCTTGCCGGCGCCACCGAGAAGATCCGGCACCTGGCCGGCGCCAAGGCCCCGCGCGGGGCGTTCCTCACAGTGACCCTGTCCACCAGCCCGCTGGATGACTGGCGGCAGTCCGCCCCCACGTTCCTCAACAGCGAGTACACCCGTATCGGGCGGGAACTGGATCTCCCGAAGGACCAGAGACACGTGTTGCAGAGCGAGTTGGAGGAGATCGGCGCGGTCCTGCAGTACGACCTGACCGAGAGCACCCAGGGTCTCGCGCTCTTCCTCGACGGCGAGGGTGGCATCTACCAGCGCATCGACTTGCCATTCCGGCTGATCAACCGGATGGTTCTCGAACCGTCCCCGTACGTCCGGCCGGTCGCGCACGCGCTGTCGCTGCTCGAGCCCTTCATCGTCGCCCGGGTCAGCCGTGACGATTCCAGCCTCTACCTGGTGGACGAATGGGGAGGCATCGCCCGCTCGGACGACCTGAGAGGCCCTTGGCTGCGCACCAGCGACCGGGAGACCGGCGAGCTGTCCATCAAGGAATACTTCGCGGCCGCGCGTCATGACACCCTGGTGGACCAGCATTACAAGGAAGTGGCCACGACACTGGCCAAGTGGCTGGAAGGCTCGGCGGTGAGGCGGGTGGTGGTCTGCGCCCAGCACGACATCGCCAGCAACTTCCGCCGCACCCTGCCCTCCGCCGTAGCGCCCAAGGTGGTTGCCGAGATACCGTTCGACGCCGCCGACTCGGTCAATCAGATGGTCGGCGCCGCCCGGACCTCCGTCAACGAGGCGCGCCGGCGCGAACTCACCCAGTTGATGGCGCATATCAACGAGGGCCTGGGGAGCAACGGCCGCGGCGCCGCCGGCTTCGACCAGGTCATGGCCGGCCTGGAGCGCGGCCAACTCCAGACACTCTTGGTCGACCGGAACTACCGGCCGCCGGGCTGGCGCTGCCCCGCCTGCGACTGGGCCGGCCTGGAGCCCGTGGAGGAGTGCCCGTTCTGCGGCGGCAAGCCCGTGCCCATCGCCGACGCGGTGGGTGAACTGGTGCGCCTGGCGATCCTACAGAGCACCGTGGTGGAAGTCGCGGAAGGCATACCGGCGCTGGAGGCGGCCGGAGGCGTGGCGGCGCAGTTGCGGTTCGTGTAGGGTCCCGCCGGCTCGCTAGTCTCGCTTCTGCAGGGGCAGCCAGAGCCACCAGAGGAGGAACGTCACGGCGGCGCCCCCGACCAGCACCGCGATCCTCAAGCGGATCTGGCTGATGGAGAGCGCGGCGATGAACGCCACGGCGAACGGTATATACGCCATGATCATGGAGCTGGCGACCACGCCGACCTTCCTCCCGCACGACTTGCAGGGGACGTCCGTCGCGCGCCCCAGGAACATCTTGCGGCCGACAGACATCGCGGTGTGCCCGCAGTAAGGACAGGAAAGACCTTTCACTCTTCGACTCCCGGGTCGTCGCTTTTAGGGAACCAGGGCTGCCGCATCAGATAGTGCGCCACCCCGTCTTCTTCCACGGTGCCACAGAAGTCGTCGGCCACGGCCGCCACCTCCGGG
>CAIQPS010000159.1 GCA_903873715.1 uncultured Actinomycetes bacterium | reverse complement strand
GGACGTGAAAGCCAAGCTCCTCACCGTGGACGGCACGGGCAGCACCATAGACTCGGACCTGCTCGACGGCTCGCACGCGAGCGCGTTCGCCACGGCTGCCCAGGGCGCCTTGGCCGACGCGGCGCTGCCCGCCGCGAGCTACACCGCCGCGGACGTGAAGGCGAAGCTGCTGACCGTAGACGGCCCGGGGAGCACGATCGACGCGGACCTGTTAGACGGTAACCACGCTACCGCCTTCGCCGCGGAGACAGCGACGACCATCGGCGCCCTGACCGCCGCCGCCACCACCAAGGCTACCCCGGTAGACGCCGACGATATCGGCCTGGCGGACAGCGCCGCCGGAAACGTTCTCAAGGCCCTCTCTTGGGCGAACCTGAAGGCGACGCTGAAGACGTACTTCGACAGCCTGTACGTGAGCGACACGTACATGCCCACCAAGATAGCCACGGGCAGCGTGACGCTCGGCAGCGCAAGTTGGACGACGGGCATCAGCTTCGGCATCACCTTCTCAAGCGCGCCCAAGGTCATCATCAGCCCGGTGACCAGCACGAGCGGCGTCATCGCGCCCAAGACGAACAGCATCACCACCACATCGTTCTCAGCCACCATCGGCGGTTCGGGCTTTTCGAGCATCGTCTGCCATTGGGTGGCGATTGGTAACTAGGCCGGCCGTGGCCAGAAAGGAGCCGCCAATGAACAAGACGGAAGGACAAAGAGAGCCGAGGATATCGGGCGCCGCCGGCGCCCTTTTTGTTGCTCTGGCCTGGTTAGTCATCCGGAAACACCCGCCGTGGGTGGAGGCCTACGAGCAACCGAGCCGGGCCGCTCGCCTACTCACCGAGCACGACCACGCCTGCCTGCTGGGGAAGAGGAGGCGGCCGTGAGTATTCCGGACTGGGCAGCCATCATCGGCTGGTGTGTTGCCGGCCTCATCGGCTTCACCGGCGCCGTGGCGGTCCTCAGATCCCGCTACCGCATCGCCACGGACAACGAACGGGAGAAGTACATCGGCGCCCTCGAGGCCCGCAACAAGCTTCTTGAGGACGAAAACGCCCGCACCCGGGCAGAGATGAGGGCCCTCGAGAAGGAGCACCACGAGCTACGCGGGCAGTTCCGCTTCTTGTCGCAGCTCGTCCTCGGCAAGTGCCCGCTCGCCGAGATCGACCCGGAAACCGGCGCCTGTATCCACTGCGCGATGAAGCTGCCCTGCAGCACCGCACCACAAGGAGGCATAACGTGACCACCAAAGCAGACAAGTACCGCGCGGCCGCCTTCAAGATGGTCGGCGACCCCTACGGCCTCGGCTACGAGGGCAACCCCGACGACGTCGCGGATTCCAAGTACGACGTATACGACCCCGCGGGATCGAACCCGAAGCTGGGCGATTGCTCGGGCGACGTCTGGTCGGCCCTGATCTACGCCGGCGCCTTCCTCGACGGAACACCCGTGGATAAGGGCGACCGCCGGACCGCGAACGGCTGGTATCACAAGGGCGCCCCGATCGCTCAGCCGACCAAGGTCGGTGACCAGGGTTTCCTGGTCAATGGCGACGATCACGCCTACCACATGTTCACCTACATCGGCCTGGGCCAGGTCTTCGAGATGGGCTACAACCACCAGGCCCGCATCACGACGGTCTCGACCGAGAACGCCCGTGGAGCCAAGTGGCGGGGGCAGAATCTCGACCTGGGGGAACTGACCGCGGAGCCGGTCGCCGGCACCATCGCAATCCCCACTTGGCCGCTCCTCTACAAAGGCGTCCGCTCGAGCGACCCCGTACGGCAGAGGGCGATCGCCGCGGCGGTTCACGACTACAAGCTGGCCATGAACAGGATCCTGGCCGCCGGCCTGCACCCGGACGACGACGACTACCTCGACCGCTGTGTCGCCGCGACCAAGAAGTTTCAGAGCAATCCGGAGCACCTGGACGCCGACGGCAAGATCCTGGCCATCGACGGTGAGGTCGGTCCCAAGACCCGCTACGCGCTCGCCGTCGCCCTGAGCAGGCTGTAACCAAGCCGGCGTGAGCCGGGGGAGAGGAGGAGTAATGGAGCAGTACATAGCCGTGTGGACGATCGTTACCGGCCTGATAGCCACCTTCGTGGTGGGCCTGCTCACCAGGCAGAGCTGGGCGGACTGGGTCAAGGTCGCCGTTGCCGGCGTCGTGGCCATCGGCCTGGCCTTCGCCCAACTGGCCATCTTCGGAAAGCCGGCATGGAGCTGGGACAACTTCTGGCCCATCGCCGTGGCCGTGTTTGCCTTTGCGAAGATTTGGTACACCGCCATCGCCTGGAAGGTCCCCGGCCTCAAGGCCTGGTGGGACCGCCACGGTCTCAAGGACCCAGCAACCTCGGTAGGTGATTCAGGGAGCTGATCCCTTCATCTCGTGGGGACCGGCTACCCCTCCAGCCGGTCCCTTCGTAGCGCGGTAGAGCAGCGGCAGCTCGTCGGTTTCATACACCGAAGGTCCCGGGTCCGAATCCCGGCCGCGCCACCTAATCTAGAGTCCACGCTCCTAGCCTCGGCTGGGGGCGGGGACTTTCGCTTTGGATGAGCACGAGGCGCTCAGGCATCACAAGAAGAAACACACGTTTGGCCCGGAATGTGAACGTCTTCATAGTCCCGACGAGGTCTTGGATGAGCTGTTCGTACCTATCCTCGAAGCCCGAGACGGGCGAAAGTGCGGCAATGGCGAGCACGAGGGTGCAATCACCGTAGTCCTTGCTGGCCTTGGACTCGCAGGCCTTGGTCACATGGGGAAATAGAGCGGCCAGGTCGTCGCCCGGGGAACCGAGGTGGATCGTACCGCACCCGCGCTCCGCCACCAGGCCGCTGTCGACCGATGCCTCCCTCCCGTCATGAGGGAGCGTGATCTCGACCCGATCGACCACGCGGTCGCTCTTCGGCTCGCGAACAGTCGCGTCGTACCCCTGATTGCCCAGAATGAGCTGAACGACATAGTCCTCAGGGTAGGCGATGGTGGCGAACAGACTCAGTGGGACAAGCTCATCCAAGAACTCTTTGTAGAGATCGACCTTCCCGAGCCCGAGCCTGTACTCGTCTCTGTCCGCCGGAACCGATTTGAAGACCCCTTCAACAAATGCTCGGAGTTCAACAGGGGTTCTGGGGCGTTCGATGCATTCCCGGGACAGTATCACGAAGACCCTTCTTCGCACGCGCTGAGTCGACACCCTGTCTCAGGCCGCCTCCAGAAATACTAGCAGAGCATCCGCCTCCCCCGGCCGGGTTCTCTTTCAGAGAACAGCCCGGGGTC
>CAIQPS010000158.1 GCA_903873715.1 uncultured Actinomycetes bacterium | reverse complement strand
TGACGCGGCTCGCGCCGGATTTGAAGGTCCGGGACGTCAAGTTCCGCGTCGGGCCGGTGGATTGAAGACATCACCCTCATTCACGGACGGAAAGACACTCATGGCGGAAGAAACGACAGACCCGACCCCCTCCGAAGCCCAGCCTGGGCCGGCGACGCCGGCCACCCCCGAGTTCATCCTCCAGCGGGGCGACGAGGACTACGGCTCCGAGGACCTGCAGCACCTGTCCGACTGGGAGCACGTCCGCAAGCGGCCGGCCATGTACATCGGCGATATCACGGGCCGCGGACTGCACCACCTGGTCTACGAAGTCGTCGACAATTCGATCGACGAAGCCATGGCCGGCTATGCCAAGAACATCAGCGTCACGGTCAACACCGAAGGCTCGGTGACCGTCGAGGACGACGGCCGCGGGATCCCGGTCGAGGCGCACGACCAGTTGTCCAAGGAAATGGGCCGCGAGATGTCCACGCTCGAGGGCGTGATGTGCGTCTTGAAGTTCGGCGGCAAGTTCGAGAAAGGCGCTTACCAGACCTCCGGCGGTTTGCACGGCGTCGGCGTGACCGTCGTCAACTTCCTGTCGCAGTGGTGCGAGGTCGAAGTCCATCGCGATGGGCACGTCTACCAGCAGGAATACGAGCGGGGCATCCCGACCGGCCCGGTGAAACGCATCGGCACCACCAAGAAGCGCGGCACCAAGACGACCTTCAAGCCCGATTCCACCGTCTTCCAGACCACCAAGTACAACTTCGACACGCTGTACAAGCGGCTCCAGGAACTGGCCTTCCTGAACTCCGGCGTGCGGATCCGCTTCCGCGACGAACGGGTCAACGAAGGCGAAGAGTTCTACTTCGAGCGCGGCATTGTCGAGTATGTCGAGCACCTGAACCGGACCAGCGATCCGCTGCACCGGGATGTGATGTTCTTCTCGGGCGAAGTCGAGGGCGTGGGCTACGAAGTCGCCATGCAGTACACGGCCGAGTACACCGAGAACGTGCACTCGTACGTGAACAACATCAACACGATCGAAGGCGGCACGCACGTCTCCGGTTTTCGCTCGGCGCTCACCCGCTCGCTGAACAACTACGGCAAGAAGGAGAACCTGTTCAAGGACCTGACGCCGTCCGGCGACGACTTCCGCGAAGGCTTGACGGCGATCATCTCCGTCCGCGTCCCGCACCCGCAATTCGAAGGCCAGACGAAGACCAAGCTGGGCAACGGCGAGATCGAAGGCATCATCAACTCGGTGGTCGGCGACGCGCTGTCCAAGTACCTGGAAGAGAACCCCAAGACGGCCAAGACCTTGGTCCGCAAAGGCGTCCTGGCGGCCGAAGCCCGCGAAGCGGCCCGCAAGGCCAAGGACATGCTCCGCAAGCGCAAGACCGTGCTCGGCGGCGGCGGGCTGCCGGGCAAGTTGCGGGACTGTATCAGCAAAGAGATGGAACGTTGCGAACTGTACCTGGTCGAGGGTGATTCGGCTGGCGGCAGCGCCGAGGGCGGCCGTCTGCGCGACTTTCAGGCCATCCTCCCCCTGCGCGGCAAGATCATCAACGCGTCCAAGTCGCGGGAAGACAAGGTGCTGGCCAACGAAGAAGTCCAGAGCATGATCCAGGCGATCGGGATCGGGATCGGCGAAGAGCAGGACG
>CAIQPS010000157.1 GCA_903873715.1 uncultured Actinomycetes bacterium | reverse complement strand
TGCCTTACCGCTTGGCCACGCCCCAACACTTGCATCGCGCGGGCAGGTGCCTCACGAGCGGCAAAAGTATAGGTCAGGCTCCAACCTGGTTCAAGAACGCGCCCCCCTGGGCGGCCGTCCCTGCGCCGCCTGGCGGCTATGACGGGACCTTCCGGAAAGCGCGCCGCAGCTGCGCGGCGGCGCCCCTCAGCCCCCGCTACTCCCCGCCCAGCGTGCGCGCCACCCGGCAGTTCAGCCCGTCGGACGTCACCCGGGCGCACAGTGCCGCGGCTTCCTCGTGCGACCCGCAGACACCGTAGACGGTGGGTCCGGAACCGCTCATGAGCGCCCCCAGCACCCCCTCCATCAGGAGAGTCTCCTTGGCTTCACACACGCCCGGAAGCAGCTCGCAGCTCGTGTCTTCGAGGTCGTTGCGCAGGAGCCGGGCCACTTCCCCGACGGTCCTGACCTCCCGCCATCTGGCCTCCTCCGCCGCAGCCCGGGCGGCGAAGACCGCGTGCTCCTCGCCCGCGTTGCGGACGTCGAACTCGCGGTAGACATGCGCGGTCGAGAGCGGCTGGTCGGTGTAGACCAGCACCAGCGGCAGTTCGGGCAGGGGGAGCGGTTCGAGTATGTCGCCGATCCCGCGGCCGAAGCTGGGCCGGGGATCCAGGAAGAACGGCACGTCCGCCCCCAGCCCGCGGGCCAGCTTGTGCAGTTCCGCCGTGCTCACGTCCGGGCCGCCCGCCTCGCGGAGCACATCGGCCCCCACCAGGAGCGCGGTCGCGGCATCGGTGCTGCCCCCTCCCATGCCGGCGGCCATGGGGATCCCCTTGTCGATGGTCACCCGGCCGGTGAAGGCCCACCCGATATGGCGCTCCAGCGCGTGCAACGCGTGGGCGACGATGTTCGCCTCCGCCTCGATGGCGTGAGCTTTGACCTGCAGATCGCCCTGTTTGCCGTTCGCCTGCCGGGCTTCGAGCCCGAAGCTCAGCACGTCGTAGACGTCGACCGGCACGAAGACCGTGAACAGCTCGTGATACCCCGACGGACCGCTCGGCCCGATGAGCAGCGTCAGGTTGATCTTGGCCGGCGCGCTTCTGGTGATGTGCATCACGGTCCCTCTGTGGTCGGCGTCGCTACTTCACGATCTCTACGGGAGTACCCACGAACACGCGGTCGAACAGGTCCTCCACCTCCGGGATCCTCATGCGGATACACCCGTGCGAGGCCGCCGTGCCGATGCTCGAGGGCGCCGGCGTGCCGTGGATACCGATGCCGGGGCTGTTCAGTCCCATCCATCTCGTGCCCAGCGGGTTCTCCGGCCCGGGAGGCACCGGCCCCATCCCGGCCGCCCAGGCCGAGTCGGGCGGGTTCCACGTCGGGTTCTTCGCCTTGGTAATGATACGGAACTTCCCGATAGGCGTCGGGTAGGCCGGCATGCCCACCGCCACGCCGTAGGTCTTGAGGAGCCTGTCGTCTCCGTCGTACAGATAGAGCTTGCGCTCGGACACGTCGATGCGGATGTAGCCCAGCAGGAACTTCAGCGTCTGCTCCGTGACCGCGCCGCCCGCGGCCACGCCGTGCTGCGAGTTGAAAGCCTCCACTGCCTCCTCGGTGGCGGAGTCGAACATGCCGGTCGGGTCCCCGTCGTAGGCGCCCTTGATCTTGAGGATTCGCTGCAACTGCTTGACGTCGTCGCCCTGGGCCCCCGCCTTCATGGTGCGGGCCCCGAACGTGCTGGAAGTGTCCACCAGGAAGTCCCGCTTGATGGTGGCGGCGTGCCCACCCGGGTCGGTGGCGGTGATCTCGATGGTGTGGGTCCCCTCGGAGAGCGTCCCGGTCTCGAAGGCGAGCTTCCGCTTGCCTGCCGACTTGGACTCCTGGTCCTGGAGCGTGGCCTGGACACCGTCGATGGTCGCGATCACCTGGGTCTCGGCGGCGAAGCGGTCGGAGACGATGATGGCGATGGAGGCGAAGTTGAGGTCGTTCCACAACTCCCCGTCGGGGAGGCCCTCCGCCGCCAGTGCGGGCGGCTGCGAGTCGACCATCAGGTCCCACTGCCGGGTGGTGCCGTTCCCCGCGTTGTCCAGGGCGTGCAGCACGAGCACGTGCGGCCCTTCCGCCGCCACGATGGTGGCTTTGAGCAGGCCTGCGGTGCCGGCATCCACCTCGACGTCGGTACCGTCGAGCGTCAAGGTGGCTTTGCCCGCCTCGGACACGGAGAACGCCACCGCGGAACTGCGGGCGCCCAGCCGGGGGAACGTGGCCGGCGACTTGACCGCCACCTGAGGGGCGGCCGTGTCGATGGTGAACTGCCACGTGCGGTCGACCCGGTGGGTGAGGACGGTGTGCGCGTCGTACGACAGCGCCACCGTGTGCGGACCGTCCGCCACTGTGACACGAGCCTGTACCGCTCCGGGCTGCAGGACGAGGTCGCCGGCGGCCACCGGCTGCCCGTCCAGGGTGACGCTGAGAGCGCCCCGGCCAGGCTGGTACCCGGACAACTCCGCGGAGATGGTCAACGACTGGGTGTTGAGCAGGCTGTCCGGGGCCGGGGAGATCGACGCGAGCGACACGCCCCGGGAGCTCTCGACAAGAAGGAACACGCCGGCCGCGGCCGCGGCAAGTATCAGGGCCACCACCGGCCAGACCCACGCACGGCGCCTGCGCCGCTTGGCGCCCACCCTGTAGAGCTTCCCGCTGTCGTTCAGTGTGGTCTCGGTCATGGCTGCCCGCCTTCCGCGGTCTCCGCCTCAGACAATACCGTACATCGCGATTACGATATTCGCCGGTGGGCTCCTCCTCAACCCCCGACCGGCACCAGGACCTGCAGTTCGAACGAGGTGCTGTAGAGCTCGAGGACGGGCCGCGACGGGTCGTGGTCGACGCTCTCGATCATGAAGTCCACGATGGCAGGGATCTCGGCCTTGCGCTCCTCCCATTGCATCAGCGTGGTCCTGGCGTACGGTCCCGCCGGTATGGTCATCTCGGGCAGGCCCAGCCTGGCGCCCTCCCCGTCGTCCTCGGCCACGACGCCTGCGTGGTACTCCATCGCGCAGCCGGCCGCGCGGGCCACCCCGTACAACTTCCGCCCTCTCGGCGCCGGCAGCCGGGCCTCGAGACGCTGGAACGCGCCAGGGATCCCTTCGGGGAAGGTCTCCGCCTTATCCACGAGCAGCCGCAACTCCGGCAGGTCCACGAAGGTCAGATGGAGTTCCGTGCCCGCCTCGTCTCCGCCAGAGCCTCTGCCAGGGCGACGAACTGCTCGGGTGCCAGCCTCTCCGCCCGGATGTCCGGGCTCAGGCCCAGGGCCGCCACCACGGCGGTGGCCTCGTCCCGGCTCAGCCGGAGACCGGCGCCCAGCGAGTTCACCAGCGTCTTGCGCCGCTGTCCGAAGGCCGCTTGTATCACTTCCCGAAGGAGCCCCGCGGGCGCGCCGGGCGACTCGCCGGGTGCTTTGCGCTCCAGCACGATGAGTGTGGAATCCACGTGCGGCTGCGGATGGAAGATCGACCGCGACAGCTGCCGGGCACGCAGGATCCTGGTGTACAGCCCCACCCACACCGACAGCGTGCCGTAGACCTTGGAGCCGGGAGGCGCGGCCATCCGGTCGGCGACCTCCTTCTGCACCATCAGGCAGTAGCGGCGGATCCCCGGCAGGCGTTGCAGGGCCTCGATGACGAACGGCCCGGCCACGGAATAGGGCAGGTTGCTCGCGCAGAGCGTCGGCGCCGGCTCGAGTCCCTCGAGCCGCGCCCGGAGCACGTCCTCGAAATGCAGGCTGACGTTCGCGCAGTCCCCCAGCGTCGCCCGGAGCGCCGGCGTGAGGCTGCGGTCCACCTCGTAGGCGTGCACCCGCGAGGCGACCCCGGCGAGCGCGGCGGTCAGCACTCCGAGACCGGCCCCCACTTCCAGCACCACGTCGTCCGGACGGCATTCGAGCAGGCCCAGGATGACGCCGATGATGTTGTCGTCTATGAGGAAGTTCTGCCCCAGGTCCCGCTTGGGCTCGATGCCGAACTCGGCCAGGCGGGCCAGGGATATCTGGCGCAGGCCGCTCGGCCCGGCGCCGGTACGTCCGCCCGCGGGCGCCGCGCCGTCCTCGGGGCTCACTGAGCCGCTCCGGCGCCGGCCGCACCGCCGGCCGCGAAGCCGTACGTGCCCGCCATGGCCGCCGCGACCCGCGGGAAGGCCCGGAGGACGTTCTCCTCGACCTGAGCGGCGAGATCGTCCACGGTGGTGCCGCGCAGGGCCGCCACGAACTCGTAGGTCTGCGCCACGAGCGCCGGCCGGTTGGGCCGGCCGCGAAGCGCGACCGGCGTGAGCCAGGGCGCATCGGTCTCCAGCAGGAGCAGCCCGGCGGGCGTGGCCGCCGCGGCCTCTTGCAGAGCCACCGCGTTCTTGTAGGTCACGTTGCCGGCGAAGCTGATGTAGTAGCCCCGCTCGACGATCTCCGTCAGGCGTTCGGGCAGGGAGAAGCAGTGCAGGACGACGGTGACATCGGCGGCATGCGTCTCCAGCACCGCCAGCGTGCGCTCCGCGGCGTCCCGCGTGTGGATCACCACCGGCAGTCCGAAGCGCCGGGCAAGGTCAAGGTGGTAGACGAACACGTCTTCCTGGACGTCGTGCGGCCAGTTGTCGTGGAAGAAGTCGAAGCCCGTCTCGCCGATGCCCACCACCCGGGGATGCGCGGCCAATGCCTCCAGGCCGGCCTGGCCCTCGTCGGTCAGCAGCCCCGCTTCCTGGGGATGGAAACCGACTGTGGCGAACACCTGCGGGAACTGTTCGGCCATGGCCACCGACCGCTGCGACCGCCCGAGGTCGATGCCCGACTGGATGATGACCCCCACTCCTGCGGCAGCCGCGTCCGAGACCAGGATGCCAGTGTCCTCACGGCAGTGGTCGAGATGGGTGTGAGAGTCGATGAGCATCCGCGCGGTCCTCAGGCGAGTGCGACGCCGGCCCGGGCGCGGGCGGTCAGTCCTCGATGCGCGGGAACAGGGGCGCCCCGGCGACGACCGTCAGCCCCGCGGGCAGCAGGCCCCAGCGGGCCCCGTCCCACGAAGGGTCGGGCAGGCGGCCTTCGGCGCCGGCCTCGGCGGCCACGGGCTCCAGCCCCAGCCGCTCGCGGATGGCCGCGCAGGTCTGCGGGATGAACGGGTGCAACAACACCGACAGCAGACGCAGGCCTTCAGCCAGATCCCAGAGCGTCCCGTCGAGCGCGGCGGCCGCGGACACCCCGGCGCTGCCTTCCGCACCGGCCTCTTTGGCCAGCTTCCAGGGGGCCTGCTCCTCCACGTAGCGGTTGAGCCGGCGCACGAACACCCAGATGGTCTCCAGGGCGCCGCTCAGGTCCATGTCTTCCAGTTGAGCGCGGGCTTTGTCGGCCGTGTCGTTCGCCTCGACGGCGAGCGGCGAACCGGTGCCCTCGAGGGCTGCCTGGTCGCGGCCGGCGGGCGGCGCCGGGACTGCGCCGCCCCGGTACTTGCCGATCATCGACGTACTCCGCGAGACCAGGTTGCCCAGTTCGTTGGCCAACTCGGTGTTGTAACGGGCCTTGAAGCCCTCCTCGCTCACCATGCCGTCCTGGCCGAAACTCACTTCCCGCAGGCAGTAGAACCGGAACGGGTCGGCCCCATACCGCTCGATGAGCGGGAACGGGTCCATCACGTTGCCGCGGGTCTTGGACATCTTCTCCCCACCCAGCTTCAGATAGCCGTGGATGAAGAGATGTTCGGGCAGTTCGTAACCGGCCGACATGAGCAGCGCAGGCCAGATGATGCCGTGGAACTTGAGGATGTCCTGGGCCATCATGTGGTAATCCGCCGGCCAGAAACGGGCCACCAGGTCGTCGCCCGGCGCATAGTGCAGCGCGCTCAGGTAGTTGATGAGGGCGTCCACCCACACGTAGATGACCTGCGACTCGTCCCACGGCACGCCGATGCCCCATTTGAGCGTCGCCCGGGATACGGAGATGTCCTCCAGCCCCTGCTCGATGAACGAGAGCGCCTCGTTGTAGCGGTGCTTCGGGCGGACGAAATCCGGACGGCTCTTGTAGAAGGCGGCGAGCCGGTCCTGGAACGCCGAGAGGCGGAAGAAGTAGTTGTCCTCCTCCATGTACACCGGTTTGGTGCCGTGGTCGGGGCACAGCCCGTCCACCAGGTTCTCCTCGATGTAGTAGGCCTCGCAGGCCGGGCAGTACAGCCCCGAGTACGAGCTCTTGTAGATGTCGCCCTTGTCGTAGCACTTCTGCACGAACTGCTGGACGAACTTCTCGTGCTGCGGATCCGTGGTCCGGATGAAGAAGTCGTTGCTGGCGCCTACCTTGACCGCCACGTCCTTGAACTTCTGCACCACTTCGTCCACGTGTTCTTTGGGCGAGAGCCCCCGGGCGGACGCCGCCTGCTCCACCTTGGTGCCGTGCTCGTCGGTGCCGGTGAGGAAGAACACGTCCTCCCCCAGCTGCCGGTGGAACCGGGCCGCCACGTCGGCGGCGGACGTCGTGTAGGCGTGCCCGATGTGCGGCACGTCGTTGACGTAGTAGATGGGTGTGGTGATGAAGAATCGGCCCATAGCCGGGCTATTCTAACAGGACTCCTGCAGGGCGACGGCCAGCTCGTAGACCTGCCGCTTGGGTAACCCAGTGAGTCCCGCGACCACCGCGGCCGCACGCTTGGTCCCCATGCCGGCGTCCAGCATGTCCCGCAGCGCGGCCCGCACGGCGGCTTCGCCGCCGGCGACGGCCATGGGCCCGGCAGCCTCGGCCCCCGCCCGCGCGCCGTCCGCGGCCGTCACGCCCAGACCAGTCCTCCCGGCCGGCTCCAGCACCAGCACGATCTCCCCGCGGACAGGGTCGGGCAGCGCGGCGATGACTTCCGCCGCCGTGCCCCGCAGCACCTGCTCGTGCAGCTTGGTGAGCTCCCGGCAGACGGCGACCCGGCGTCCCGGCCAGCGCTCCCCGATGGCCTTGAGGCTGGCGGCCAGCCGGCGCGGAGCCTCGAACGCCACCACCGCGGCCCCGGTCCCGTCGAAGACAGCGATCTGCTCGGTGAGCTTGTTCGCCCCCCGCACGAGGAACCCGATGAACGCGAACCGGTCCGCGGGCAGACCGGAAGCGACCAGGGCCGTGGGCACCGCGGACGGGCCGGGCAACACCGTCACCGGAAGGTCTTCGGCCGCGCACGCGCGCACGAGCGTGAACCCGGGGTCGGACACGCCGGGCATCCCCGCGTCGCTCACCACAGCCACGTCTTTGCCGTCGCGGAGCAGGGGCAGGAGCATGCCCATCCTCTGCTCCTCGTTGTGCTCGTGGAAGCTCACCAGCCGGGTGCCCACACCGTGCCGGTCGAGGAAGATGCGGGTGTGTCTCGTGTCCTCGCAGGCGATCAACTCCACCGAGCGCAGCACGGAAAGCACCCGCAAAGTGACATCTTCCAGATTGCCGATGGGGGTCGGGCAGATGTACAGCATCAGCCCTCCGAACCGGCGCGGCGCCGTGTCTCGCCCAGTTCCTGCCACGCGGTGAGCGCCCCGCCGATCATGCCGGCGCGTTCGCCGAGCATGGCACTCTCCACCCGCACCTTGTCCCGTCCGGGCGGCATCGCCAGCTTGCGCACCATGTCCCGAGCCGGGGCCAGCAGCAACTCGCCCAGGTCGCCCAGGCCGCCCCCCACGACTACCATCTCCGGGTCGAAGGAGTTGGTGATGCTCACGAGCCCGGCTCCCAACCACCGGGAGAGTTCGTGCACCGCATCCACGGCAGCCTTGTCCCCCGCCAAGGCGAGCCTTCCGACGGCGGCGCCGGTCAGCTTGCCCTTCTCCTGCAGCACGGCCAACTCGCCTGACGTGTCCACTCCTGGGTCGCCCGCTCTCGCGGCCGCGTAGCGCACCAGCGCCCGGCCGGAGGCGTAGACCTCCAGGCAACCGTGCGACCCGCACAGGCACGGCAGCCCGCCGGCCCGCACGATGATGTGTCCCAGTTCGCCCGCGCCGCCGTTGGCCCCTCTGTAGGCGCGCCCGTTCAACCACAGCCCGCCGCCGACCCCGGTCCCCAGGGCGATGAGCACCACATGCTGCAGTCCGGCTGCCGCCCCGACGGTCGCCTCGGCCCGCACCGCCGCATCGGCGTGGTTCTCCAGGACCACCGGGAGCCCGAGGGCCTTCTCGAGCCTGGCTCTCAGCGGCGCGTCGGCCACCGGCAGGTTGGGCGTGGCGATCACGACACTCCGGCCGGCGTCCACGGTACCGGGCCAGGTCACGCCCAGCGCTCCCGGCCTGTGTTCCGCGAATTGCGCGAGCGATCGCCTCAGGGCCGTTTGCAGGCCCGCGAGAAAAGCGGCCTGGTCCGCCGTGCGGCAGGTGGCGACCAGGGCCGGAGCCAGTTGGCCGCCTTCTCTGTCGACAGGCGCCACGGCTATCGTGGCTCCTTCGATGCCGACCCCCAAGACCGAGGTCACGCCGCCCCCTTGCCCTTTCATACCGGACCTCCAGACTCTCCGGAGACCCGCTCGATGTCGCAGGTCAGACGCACGTAGTCGTACCCGAACTCGTAGCCGTACTGGACGCACTCGCGATGATAGCCGCGCTTCCGGTAGAAGTCCTCCGCCCGGGTGCCCTTGACGGCCCGCAGCACGATACGGGAGCATTTCCTCGTGACCGCCTCGTCCTCGAAGCGGCCCAAGAGCAGTGAGCCCAGGCCCTGGCCGCGCGCTCCTTCCCCCACCATGAGCTCGTCCACCGAGGCGAGCCCGCCGACGAAGTGGCCGCGCAACACCGCTACCACCGCGCGGTCCCGCCGATACACGAGAGCGTAGGGATCGGCCACCCACTCGACGGCCCGGCCGAAGTACTCCCGGTCGACGTCCGGCCACTGCTCCCGCAGGAAGCGCAGGACATCCTTCTCGTCGCCACGCGATTCCGTGACGTGGCCACCCTTCTTCCCGAAGATCCCCCGTTTCGCGCCGGTCTCGCCGGGGGGCTCGCTCCCAAGCGGGGCGCGGGCAGGCGGGTCGCCCTCTCCGCCCCTACTCGGCTTTCGCCGCAGTTCCCCCGGCTCGGCCAGTCCTGCGATCCTGGCCACCTCCCTGCCCGTGGTGTCCATGAACACCGGCGGGTGGGCCCGCTCGAGCACCGCAGCCGCGTCGCCCAGGTCCCACGCCCGCAGGAAGTCTCGCACGAGCGCAGGGATGGCCCGCGCCGAACCGTCCTCCATCTTGAGCGCAAGCCCGATGGCCCCGCCCTCCGATGCCGGGCGCCGGACGCCCACGCCCTGCACCGCCTCGGCCCCGCCCTTGCCCACCACGCTGCCGGCACCGGCCCTTATGATGCTCGTGTCGGGGCGCCCCTCCCCCGCCACCAGGACGGGATGGGCGGTCATGGCGTCCCGCACCCGCGCCAGCTCCGGCGTGGCCCCGGCGGCCAACCCGGCGAAGAGCCAGGCGGCATCCGCCAGACTCATGGCTATGACCGGCACCCCGCAGCCGTCTATGCCGGCGAAGACCGCGCGCGGCTCCGGCGTGGCCTGGGTGGCGGCCGCCGCGCAGCGCGGCCGGGGAGCGGTCTGCAGAAGCGCGTCGATGTACGCGAGGATGGTCTTCTGGACCGGGTGTTCCTCGTGGTGGTATCCGGTGCCCGAGACGCCGAGGTGCGCCGCCAGCACCAGCATCCCCGCATGCTTGCCCGAACACATGTGTTCGGGCGGGCCGCACACCAGCGCGGATGCGGGCGAGCCGCTGCGCTCTAGCAACCTGGCAGCCACGGCGACGTGTTCCGGGGCGCCCGAATGGGACGCCGCGATCAGGGCTATCTCCTCGTCGTCCAGGGACAGGGCGTCCGCGGCCCCACTCGCGATGACGGCCGCCGCCTGGAAGGGCTTGGCCGCGGAGCGAAGGAGCACCCGCACACCAGGGTCGCCCACTCCGCCGCGCAAGTCCCCGGCCTCATCGACGACGGCGAGCACGCCCCGGTGGACGGATTCCACCGCCGTCCCGCGCACCAGCGCGGCCAGGGGCTCGAAGCACGCGTCGAATGCGACCGCAACGGGCCGCCGGTCCTCTCCGCCCCCCTCTGCCGAAGCACCCCCCATCGCGCGGCTAGGAGTCGCCGTCCGGCACGTCGAGCGCGGCGCGCGCCTCCTCGAGCTCGGCCGCACGGACGAAGATGTCCTGTAGCGCCAGGCCGTCCACAGACAGCGGGTAGACCGAAGGAGGCGCGTTATGACTCACGTACGCGGTGATGCCCGCGCTCCTCAGCTTCGCCACGATGATCTCCGCCTCGACGGCGTCGAACACCCGGCAGAGACGCACCGGTTCAGAGCCCGAGTCCATCGGCGGCCTCCTTCATCGCGTCCAGTCCTATCTGCAGGAACTCCTCGAGTTCGATCCCCAACTCCGAGCAGGTGGCGATGTCCTCCCGCCGCGCGCCCTTGGCGAACGACGGCTCCTTGAAGCGCTTCTTGAGGCTCTTCAGCTCCACCAGGGCCAGCTTCTTCTCCGGCCGGATGAGCGCCGCAGCGGTGATCAAGCCGGTGAGTGGGTCGCAGGCGAACAGCGCCCGGTCCATCAGGGTGTCGATGGTCGAGCCGTTCGCGGGGTTGTGGGCCAGGATGGCGTGCAGCACCTCTTCGTCGGTGAGGCCGGCCTCGCGCAGCCAGGCGACCGTCCGGGTGGCGTGGACCTCCATGGTGTCCGCCGTCTGTTCGGCATCGAGGTCGTGCAGCAGCCCCGCCATCCTCCAGCGGGTCTCGTCACCCCCCAGGCGCTTCGCCAGGGCCCCCATGATGGCCTCGGTGGCCACCATGTGGCTCACCATGTTGGGGTTGCCGGCGTACTTCTGTACGAGCTCCAGCGCTTCTTCCCGTGTCATCCTTCGGTCGCCTCCCATACCGCGGCCACCGCCCTCATGGCTTTCTTGACGTCAGCCGGGTCCCACGAACTGAGCCCCTTCGAGGCTGACTCCTGCCACTCCGCCCCGGTGGCCCAGAGCCACTCTTCGGGCCCGTCCTCTTCCAGACGGATCGCGTCGGGATCCCCGGCCGCGCGGCAGGCCATGCTCACCGCCAGCAGACGCTCTCCCTTGTAGAACGTGAGAAAGGCGTAGCAGGGCCCGGCCACCTCGACGGCCAGCCCGGTCTCCTCCTGGATCTCCCGCGTGACCGCCGCCGTCAGGTCCTCTCCGGCCTCCATCCGGCCGCCCGGGGGGTCCCAGGCCTCGAACGGCTGTGTCCGGTGCAACAGCAGCCAGCGCAGTTCGTCGCCGTCCGGCCGGCATATCAGGCCCACCACGGCCACGCGCACGTACGGCGCCTGCGGGTCGGCCGCGGGACCGGCAGAGAGCGAGCAGCCCTCCGGAGCCGTCGGGTCCATCAGTCCGGCGTGCCCAGCGCGCGCACCGGCAGCACCCGGGCGATGATCTCGCCCGCTGCCTTGACCGCCTCCGCGCTCACGTCCAGATGGGTGACGAAGCGCACGCGGGTGGGAGAAGCCACTCCGCACAGCACGCCGTGCTCGCGCAAGGTCTCCATCACCTGCTCGGCTCCGCCGATGGCGCCGACGTCGGCGATGACGATGTTGGTCTGCACCGGGTGATGGATGCTCAGTCCAGGCACCTGCAGCAGGTACGAGGCCAGGGTGGCGGCGTTGGCGTGATCCTCCGCCAGCCTGCCGATGTTGTGCTCGACGGCGTAGACGGCCCCGGCCGCGATGATCCCGGCCTGCCTCATGGCGCCGCCGAACCGCTTGCGGTTGCACCGGGCCCTCTCCACGAACTCGAACGAGCCGGCCAGGCAGGATCCGACGGGAGCACCTAGCCCCTTCGAGAAACACACGGACACGGAGTCCGCGGTGGCCGCATAGTCGGCCAGCGGCACGCCGGTGGCCACGTGGGCGTTCCAGAGCCGGGCCCCGTCCAGGTGGACCTTGATCCCCCGCTCCTTGGCCAGCGCGGAGATCTTCCGCATGTCCTCGAGCGGCCAGATGGTGCCGCCGCAGCGGTTGTGGGTGTTCTCCATCTCCACGGCGCCGGTGTGAGCGAAGTGCTCGCTGTTGGGCCGGATGGTCGCATCGACCGCGTCCGGCGAGAGGATCCCGTGATCGCCGGCGACCGGCCGCAACTGAAGAGCGGACAGCGCCGCCGCCGAGCCCCCCTCGTAGTGCAGGATGTGCGCGTCCTCGTGACAGATGACCTCGTCGCCCATGTGCGTCAGCGTGCGCAGGCACAGCTGGTTGCTCATCGTTCCCGAGGGGACATACAGGGCGGCTTCCTTGCCCAGCATGTCGGCGACCATCTCCTGCAGCTTGTCGATGGTCGGATCCTCGCGGTAGACGTCGTCTCCCACCGGCGCGTCCGCCATGGCGCGGCGCATGGCGTCGCTGGGCCGGGTCACGGTATCGCTGCGGAGATCGATCGGGGTGGGATACGGCATGACCTGCTCCTTACCGAGGCGTGGAATCCGGGAGCCCCCCGTCCACCGGGATGGTCGCCCCCGTGGTCGGGGTCTGCCTGGTCGCGAAGAACAGGACCGCGTTGACCACATGGGTGGCCGTCACCCGGGCTTTCAGGAGATTCCTGCTCTGATAGTAGGCTTCGAGTCCGGCTTCATCCAGCCCCCGGGCCTTCATGCGGTCCGGGCCCACTTCGGCCCACAGGCCGGAACGGGAGGCTCCGTGGCCGAACACCGCGTCCGGCGCCACCATGTTGACGCGCACGTCGTCCCCGGCGAACTCCAGGCTGGCGATGCGGGCCAACTGGTGAGCGGCCGCCTTCGTGGAGCTGTACGCCCCGAAGTTCGCCCCCGGAGCGAACACGTTCTTGGTCGACACCAGGACGATGTCCCCGCCCGTGCCCTGGCGCCTGAACAGCCGGCCCGCCTCGGCGAGCACCAGCAGCGTCCCCTCGACGTTGACCTTCTCCAACAGCCGGTACCGGTCGATGTCCAGTTCGGTGAGCGGAGCCACCGCAGCGATGCCCGCGTTGGGGATCACCAGGTCGATGCCGCCCCACACCTCCACCACCTGGTCGAAGGCCGCTTCGACCGATGCCGGATCGGTGACGTCCAGCGGCACCCCCACGACGCGCCCCGGGAACGCCGCACCCAACACCTCGACGAGCGTGTCGAGCGGCGCGCCGGCAAGGTCGGTGGCGGCCACGAGGGCCCCGGCTTCGAGCAACCCCTGACAGATGCCGGACCCGATGGCCCCGGCCGCGCCGGTGACCAGCGCCACCTCACCCTTGAGTGCCGCGCCCGCCGCCGCACCGCCGGCTGCCCCGGCCTGCGAGGCCCCGGCGCCGCCGGTGGAGGCGCCCTTGGTCAACTTCGCGTGCTGCAGCGTGCGGTACTCCATATGGAAGAGCTCGTCCTCGGACAGACCCCGATACTCCACGCCTTCAAACGCCATGGCGGCCTTGACCGAGATGGTGTGCTTGGTGATGTCCCTGGTGATGACGGCCTGCTTGAGGTCGGAACCCGCGCAGAGGACCCCCAGACCGGGGATCATGACCACCCGGGGCCGCGGGTCGAAGGTGGCGACGCCGGCCGGAAGATCGGCCGCGTGACGGGCCAGGTAGCCCTCGTATTCCTCCACGTACGCCGCGACGGCCGCCGCCACCCTCTCGGCCGGGTGCGCCGGTCCGTCGTAGCGGAGGGCGTCGATCCACAGCGGGAGCGACTTGGTGCGGATGAGATGGTCGGTGGTGAGCGGCGGCGTGACCAGCGTCTCCCGAGCGCCCTCCGCCAGCAGCGCCTCGAGGGTCTCCGGGTCGTCGAGGACCTGCAGCACCACCCGCTCGTACGGATGGTCCGGGTCGCCGGTGCGCGCGGCCAGTTGACCCCGCACCGCGGGGATGATCTCGGCGGCTATCCGCGCCCCGGCGGCCTTGGCCTCGGAAGCGGCGTCCTCGCACTTGGGCTTCAGGCACACGGCGCCGGCCTCACCGGCGCGCGCCGCGCGGCGCGCCGCCGCCCAGTCCTCGGCCCGGGTCACCAGTCCTATCATGGCTTCGTAGGACTCCCTGGCGGTCTCCCCCCAGGTGACGATGCCGTGGTGGCCCCACACCATGGCCCGCGCTTCCGGCTTCGCCTCCAGCGCCTTCGCCGCAGCCAGGGCCAACTCGAACCCGGGCGTCAGATACGGCACGTAGGCCACCTCTGGACCGAGCGCTTCGGCGACCGCGGCCTCACCGTCTTCGCGGTTGGTGAGCAGCAGGATGGCGTCCGCATGGGTGTGGTCGACGAAGGTGGCCGGCAGGAACGCGTGCACCAACGCCTCGATAGAAGGCGTCGGGCTGTCGGCACGCAGCAGGTGGGTGCGCAACTGGTCCACCATGGCCTCGTCGGACAGCGCGTCCACGGCCCGCAGCCGGCGCAGATACGCCAGGTCCAGGCCGGGCTGCTCGTCCGGCTCGAGCGTGGCCATGTCGCAGCCGGAGGCCTTGACGAAGAGGGCATCCACGCCCTCGCCCAGCACGTTCCGCCAGGGCGCTTTGAGCGAGCAGTTGCCGCCACCGTGGAGCACCAGGCCGGGCTCGGCGCCCAGCAGCCGCGCGGAGTAGGTCCGCAGAGCAAGGGCCTCGCCCCACTCGGCGCCGTACCGGGCTACGAGAGCCGCTGCCTCGCCGTCGGACCACCTAGAACGCATCAGCCCCTCCTATACGTCGCGCATGGCCGCGTGCATGAACCGCGCGTTGCCCTCGGCATCCTTGCCGTCGAACACAGCGCTGCCGGTGACGGCCAGGTCGGCCCCCGAGGCCGCTATCTGTACGATGTTGTCCTTGGTCACCCCGCCGTCCACGCACACCAGGATCTGCCGTCCGGACGAGGCGATCATCTCCTGGGTCCGCTTCACCCTGTCGAACGTCTGCGGGGCGAACTTCTGCCCGCCCCATCCCGGGTCGATGGCGAGAAGCGTGACGATATCGACCTCCTCGAGGAGCGGCTCGAGCCACTCCAAGGGGGTGCCCGGGTTCAGGGCCAGCCCGCGCGCGATCCCCTCGCCCGGCCGGCCCGCGTTCTCCAGGGTGCCCATCCGCTGCAGCACCCGGTGGATGTGCACGGCGGACTCCAGATGGACGGTCAGGATGTCGGCACCGGCCTTCGCGTAGCCCTCGAGCTTGTCCAGCGGCTCCCGGACCATGAGATGCACGTCTTTGAGGAGCGGCGTGCGCAGGCCCTTCACGTAGGCGGGCCCCACCGTCATCTGCGGGCAGAAGCACCCATCCATCACGTCGACGTGCACCAAGCCGATGCCCGCCCGCTCGAGGAGGGCGAGTTCGGACCCGAGGTCCATGAGGTCGGCCGTGAGGGTGCCCACGCTCACCGTGGGGCAGAGCGACCGCACACGGGCGAAGGTCTGGTTCATCCGCTCCTCCTTATGAAGAGGCCGTGTCGTGCGAGGCGGCGGGCGCGCGGCGCGAAGCCCGCGCGCGGCTCACCACCACCGGCGATATACCCGGTCTTACTTCTTCTCGTTGCGAAGCGTCAGGAACAGCTCGTAGGCGTCCTTCGGCGGCATGAGCTCGTGCACCACTTTGCCGACGGCCTTGATCATCGCCTCGGGCGCATCGGACTGGAAGATGTTCCGGCCCATGTCGACCCCGGCGGCACCCTGGTTGATGGCGTTGTAGGCCATGGTGAGAGCGTCGAGCTCGGGCAGCTTCTTGCCGCCGGCCATGACGATCGGCACCGGGCACGAGGCGGTCACCGTCTCGAAGTCCTTCTCGACGTAGTACGTCTTGACGAAGTTGGCACCCAGTTCCGCGATCATGCGGCAGGCCAGCCGGAAGTAGCGGGCGTCGCGGGCCATGTCCTTGCCGACGGCGGTCACCCCCATCACCGGGATGCCCGCGCGATAGCCGGCGTCCACGAGGCGGGTCATGTTGTAGATGGACTGGGTCTCACCCTCGCCGCCGATGAACAGCTGGACGGCCATGGCGGCCACGTTCATGCGGATGCCGTCTTCCATATCGACGGCGATCTGCTCGTTGGACAGCTCCCTGAGCACGCTCGGGCCACCACTCGCGCGCATCACGATGCCGCGCCCGTAGCTCGAGGGTATGGTGCTCCGGAGGATGCCCCGGGTGAGCATGAGCGCGTCGGCATACGGAGCCAGGGGGACGATGTTCACGTCCACCCGCTCGAGCCCGGACGTGGGGCCCTGGAAGTAGCCGTGATCGACCGCGAGCATGACCGTGCGGCCGCTCTCGGGCCGGAAGATCTGGGACAGGCGGTTCTGCATGCCCCAATCCAGCGCGCCACAGCCTTTGAGATAGAAGGGCTGGCAGCGGGCCGGGATATCGAGATAGTAGTTCTTCGATTCCTTGACGCTGTCGAGATCGGCCATGAATGACACTCCGAATAAGATCAGTTGGGATGACCTGATGATTCTAGCAGCACTGGACAGGCGGGCCGGAACCCGGGCCGCGCCGCCGCCTGTCTCAGCGGACGGCGGCGAAACGAACCCCTCAGGCTACCTTCGGCGGCCTCCAAGGAGCCGGCGGCGGTCCTTTGGGGTAATGTTGCAGGCATGAACCGGCTTGGCAGCGAATAAGGATTCCCAGACCATGGCTTCCAAAGACCAAGTCAGATGTCCTCAGTGCGGAGTCCCGAACGACCCCGGCGCGATGTTCTGCAGCCGGTGCGGGGCTTCCCAGGTGCGCCCCGGCTACACCGCGCGGCGCAGGCGGCGTTCGTCCCTGGCCGGCGCCACCATGGCCCTCGCCTGCCTGATCGCCCTGGGCATCACGGTCTTCGCGCTCTACACCATCGTCACCCACACGCTGAGCCCGGCGGCGGACGCAGCCACGAGCTCGACCGACTACAGCGGGGCCGCCGGCACCCTTGCCACCCTCGGCACCTCGACGACACAGCCGGCCAAGACCACCACCACCTCGAGCGGCACTTCGACCGGCTCCATAATCGTCCGCCCGGGCGCGGCCACCGCCTCGTCCAGCCTCACCCCTACGAACATGACGGACTACCGGCCCACCAACCTCCTCGACGGCGACCCGTCGACGGTGTGGGTGGAAGGCCGCAAAGGAAACGGGGCCGGTGAGTGGGTGCAGTTCGTGTTCGATGACCCGATCCGGCTGGTGCGCATCGAGATATCGAGCGGGTACGGGTAGGACGACTCCTT
>CAIQPS010000156.1 GCA_903873715.1 uncultured Actinomycetes bacterium | reverse complement strand
GTAGGCGCGGCGACCCTTCTTGCCGCGGCCGATCTCTACTTCCATGGCGTCCTCCTCGGGGGCGCGGGGGGCGTGATGCGACTCTGACTCCGGATACACAAAAGACCCGGGCACGGACGTACCGGGGTCTCTGGGCGCTGGTGGTGTGTTGTGCGGGCTGCTATCTCTCGTGTCAACGTCCTAGGATGCTACCAGTGGGGGCGGAGGGGTGCAACAACTCCGCGGTTTGTCGGACCCGCGGGAGAGCCGCAGTTTCGTCCTCCACGGTCAGCGTCGGCGCATAGATGCCGAGCGGCGAGCAGGCCTCGTGTGCGCTCGGGCCAATCCGGCGCGGCGCAAGGCCTTCATGGCGAGGCCTTCGTCCCTCGCCCCTCTCTGCACTCCAAGACCAGGACAGAGAAGACCCCCCCATGCCGCCACCGCCCCTTCGTCGGCCGAACTGGGCAACCGTGATGCAACTGGCAGCTGCTGACGGTCCGGGGTGGGTCGGACTATGCCTTGGGCGCCGGCCGACGGCGCTTCAGAAGCAGCACGCCCATGATCAGAACGATGACCACGAGCGCGCCGATGACGCCGTAGATCAGCCAAGACGCCCCAATCGTGGGGACCGCTGCCGAGCGGTCATCCACACGCTGCTCCTCCAAAGCCTCCGTTTCCTTGCTCGCGACGACCACCGGACCTGACCACGTCGCTGTCTTGGTGCCGCCAGCGTATCTAAGGCTGACCTCGACGTCGTAGGTGCCTTCGACTGGGTCCGTCTTCCACTTGATAGGATACGACGTCGACGACGCGGGCACCATGTCGCCCACCTTCATCCCCGAAGAGAAGCCATCCGCCGGCAGGGTGAGGATCCCCTCCCCGCCCGCCTCATCCGTCCCGTCGCTGGCGATGCCGACGAGCAAGTAGATCCCATCGAATCGCACGCTGGGCTTTACGCCGGTCACCGTGAGGTGTGGCTCCCTGGGACCGGGAGTGGTGACCACAAGCGGGAGCACCAATCGTGTCACCATGGTGACGCTCATCGATGCACCGCCCGCCTTCTCCCCGTCCCCGCTCGTCGTGGCCGCAGCCGGATCCCAGACGGCAAGACCGCCCACGTGAAGTCCGCTCGACGCATCCCCAGGCACCCTGACCGAGAATGGGACGATGACCGAGCCTCCCGCCGGTACAGCAAATTCGAGCTGCGTCAGCCGTATCCACGCACCCACCTGCGCGGGCTTCTTCTCGCTGTCGCTGTACGCTGTCCCCCCGTACGCTGAGGCTGCGCCGTCAACGGGAGCGACTCTGAGGGAGATATCCTTGTCAGTGGTGTTCACGAGCTCCAGCTCCTGCGCAACACTGTCTCCGGGCTCGGCGTCGAACCTGAAGTACCCCTTTTCACTGGTCGAACTGTCCGGACCAGGCTTGGCCTGGAAGGAGAAGCCCTGCGGCGATGCCCCACTGGCCGGCGCGCCGAGGAGGACTATGGACACCATCGCAAGAGCAGCCGCCCCTGCAAACCGGCCTAGCCCTCCAAACGTTCTCCGCCGTTTCACCGCTCCCCCTCTTCTAGCAGTCGCCCACTCGTCTGTTGCACGGCTTACCGACACCGTGTATCGGCACATGTGCCCCATATCACTAGGGCAATCTGCCAATCGGGGCCGCTCCGAAAGAGAGGCCACCCGGGAGCACGTCGGGCTCCCGGGTGGCCTCAGAACCTAGAGGGCTTCCTGGACCGCGCATCACTCGACCGCGAAGGGGCAGCCCGACGATCGCACCTCAGATGTGCTGTGCGACCGTGACCGTGATGGCGCTGTTGTAGTCACCCTCGTACACGTTAGTGGGGATGCTGAGCTTCCACGGGCTGAGCGTGCTGAACGTGTAGATCCCCATGCCCTCGCCAGCGTTCGCATGCGCAAGCTCAACCGTCGGGTTGCCTTCCGTACCGTCACTGACAACTGCCCAGGCCCCGGCGGTGATGCTGGGTGTCGGCGCAGTCGTGGATCCGGCATTCCCGGACACCGAGTAGGCCGGCATGCTGAGAGCGGTCTTGGCGAGCGAGTGGGTCCCGTCGCTGAACTGACCGGCTGCCACGGTGACAATCCACCCCTTACCCTCGCCGGTCGCATCGGTGACCGTGAAGCCGCTGAAGTTCGTGGACTCGAGGACGGCCGCCGCACCAGTGAGGGTCGCGCTGAAAGTACCGGGTGTCCAGCCGGTCACCGCCGGCGCAGCGGTACCGGTCAGGTCCGCGTCGCCAGCGGCTGCAAGAGCCGCGCCGGCGAAGACACCGACGGCCAGCACCGCCATGACCATCACGATCGTGAAGCGTGTGATGTGTTTCCGACCCTTCATCACCGAACCTCCCTCTCCGTGCGACACCCGCGTC
>CAIQPS010000155.1 GCA_903873715.1 uncultured Actinomycetes bacterium | reverse complement strand
TTGATGATGAAGTCGGTGTCCAGCCGGTCCCGTACATCCGCACAGGCCTTCACCTTGCCGGCCATCTCGTCGGCGTCGATGACTTCCTTGCCGGCCATGTGCCCGCAGCGCTTGGGGAACACCTGGTCCTCGATGTTCATCCCGGCCACGCCCATGTTGATGAGCCGCTCGGCGATCCAAGCCGCGTTCACCGCGTTGCCGCCGCCCGTGTCCACGTCGGCCATCACCGGTATCTCGACCGCCTGGGCGATGTTCCAGGTGACGTCCAGGACGTCCTTCATCTGGACGAGGCCCACGTCGGGCTTGCCGAGCAGCGACCCGGCCACCCCGTACCCCGACACCTGGATGGCCTCGAAGCCGGCCTTCTCGATGACCTTGGCGCTGAAGGCGTCGTACGCCCCCGGCACCACCACAGCCCGCCGGTCCATGATGGCCTTGCGCAGCACAGCAGACTTCTTCATCTAGGTCCTCTCCTCGAAGTCCCGGCGCGCCGCCGTGGCGCGCCGCTCACCGCGTCGCCGGAAGGGCGGCGCCGCTCTCACACCTTGGCCGCCACCGCCTCCGCCATGTCCATGGTCGTGGCTATGCCGCCCATGTCGTACGTCCGCACCGCACCCTCGGCGATGACTGCCGCCACGGCGGCCTCCAACCGGGAGGCCATGTCCGCCTCGCCCAGCCAGTCCAGCATCATCTTGGCGGCCAGGATGGTGGCGAGCGGGTTCACCTTGTTCTGTCCGGCGTACTTCGGCGCCGATCCGTGAGTGGGCTCGAACACACCCAACTGCGCGCCGATGTTGCCCGAGCAGCCGAAGCCCAACCCGCCCACCATCTGGGCGCACAGGTCGGAGATGATGTCGCCATACAGGTTGGGCGCCACGAGGACGTCGTAGTCGAACGGGTTCTTGAGCAGCCACATGCAGATGGCGTCGATGTTGGCGTCGTTCACGGCGATGTCCGGGAAGTCCTTGGCTACCGCCTTGGCCTCTTCCAGGAACAGCCCGTCGGTGGCCCGCACCACGTTGGCCTTGTGCACGATGGTGAGCTTCTTGCGCCCGTGCTCGCGGGCGAACTCGAAGGCCGCCCGGGCGATGCGCTCCGACCCGGCCCGGGTGTTGATCTTGCAGGAGACCGCGTACTCGTCGCCCGCCAGCTTCTTGAACGGTGCGAAGCTCTTGGATGCCTGACCGAGCGTCTCGGCCACTTCCTCCGGCACCGGGTTGAACTCCACGCCGGCGTACAGGTCCTCGGTGTTCTCCCGGAACACGACAAGGTCGATGCCTTCCTTGAAGTTGATGGGGTTCCCCGGGTACGCCTTGCACGGCCGCAGGCAGACATACAGGTCGAACAGCTGCCTCATCCTGACGATGGGCGACCGGTAGACGAGGCCCTTGCCCTGCAGCCCCGGCGCCAGCTCCGCCTCGGCCGCTTTCACAGGCTTCGACGTGATGGCTCCGAACATCGCGGCATCGACGCTCTTCAGCAGGTCTATCGTCCGCTCGGGGAACGCGTCCCCTTCCCGGCGCCAGCACTCCCAGCCGATGTCACCCTCGACGTACTCTGCTTCGAAGCCCAACCTGTCGAGGACCACCCGGGCGGCGGCGCAGACCTCGACACCGATGCCGTCGCCCGGCAGCCAGCCGATCTTGTGCTTCCCCATCCCGCTGGGACCTCCCCTCGAGTCGCCTTTGCCCGGTCAGTCTTCCTCCACGAGCGTCATCGGCTCGCCGCAGCACACGAACTCCTCGGCACGGCACGTCTCGTCCGCGTCCTCCTCATCGTGGCTGCACTCTTCGACGACCTCGATCTCCAGCCCGCACCGCTCGCACCTGTACACGTCACCTTCGCGCATGTCGTCGCACCGAGCCATGTGTGCCCCCTTTATGCAGGAACTGCATCAACCATACCACTAGGGACGCGGCCGGTTGAGGAACCACTCCCATCGGACGATGTGTCCGTACTCGTCGGCCCGATCCTTCTCGATGACCGCTCTGGTCTCGTCGTCCCAATCGGCGCCGGCCAGCAGCCTTCCGTAGTGATCGACGGCTTTGCGCTCGGCCCATACACCGGTCTTGAGCACACGGTCGCGCCCAAGCACCCGCGATCCGAAGCCTATGACATAGCCGGCCGCCCAGAAGCGGGCGCGCAGCTTGTCCGGCGTGAAGCCGTACTCGTACAGATGCGTCTGGAAGTCCTGCATGTGGGTCATCTCGTTGGCCATCGCGACAGTGAGGGCCGTGTCGAGCGGGGTGGCGTCGCCCGTTATCTGGCACTTGTAGATGTTGACCGCCATGATCTCCAGCGAGTGCAGCGTGCGCAGCGCCTTGCGGACCGCCTTCCGTTGCCTCCTGCCGAGCGCTCTCCCTCTCGGCTCCACCTGTCGATCGCGCAACTCCGGTCTCACGATGCTGGTGTCGTAGCCGCCTTCTGCACGGGACTTGGGGTATGTGCTGGTGTCTTCAGCCATTTCAGCCTCCCTGGGATGGTTCGCCCCTTCTGGAGGCCCGATTCCCCAAAACGGCCCGCCCCATGCCCGCGTGGGCTGCACCGGCGCACGGGACGGCGTACCGCCGGACTGGGACCAAGGCCCACCTTCGAGGTTGCTTCCGACCGTGTCACGCGAGTATTCTCGCTCCAATCATCATCAGGACTTGCTCTTTTTGAGCCAAGGAGGAACACCCAGGCATGGAATGCCCGCACTGCGGCTCCGATTTCGAAGCCACTCCACATAAATTCCAGCTCGGTATCGACCAGGACGGCACCTGGCACGTCGCCAACAGCCGTTGCCCCAAGTGCGACAGGATCATCGTGTCCATCGTGTCCGAGACCGGTAAGAGCTTCCCCGCTCTCCCCCCGGGCACGGTCCGCGCCAAGCTGAGCGAATACGTCCCCGCCGACCTCGCCAACGATTACTGGAAGGCGAGCCAGATCCTCGTCTTCAGCGAAGAGGCCTCCGCGGCCATCTCGCGCCGGCTCCTCCAGAAGGTCCTCTCGTCCAAGGCCGGCGCCGGCTACGGCGGGCTGCACAACCAGGTTGAGCGGGCCATCGCCTCCCCCACCATGCCGGACTACCTCAAGGAAGCTTTGGCCACGTACGCCAAGCTCTCCAAACTCGC
>CAIQPS010000154.1 GCA_903873715.1 uncultured Actinomycetes bacterium | reverse complement strand
TCTCGACGCCGCGCTGGCCGCCATCGGCGAGCCGGCCGTGGCCCCGCTCGTCGCCGCCCTCGACGAAGGCGACTGGGTCGACGCCATCCTGGTGACTATAGGGTCGCCGGCGGCCGAGCCGCTCTCCGCCATGCTCACCTCCACCGACAAGACCCTGCGCTACAGGGTGCTCGGACTGCTCGCGCAGATCTCCGCCGCCGGAGGCGCCGCGGCCACGGCAGTGCTGACCGACCAGTCGCTCGTGACCCTGCTCATCGACGCGCGTGAGAACAGTTACATCGACCCCACGGTGGACGCCGAACTGGAGAACACGCTCGCCGCGATCGGGAAACCGGCCATAAGCCCGCTCATGGCGGTGATCGCCAAGTACGACTGGGTACCCTCGGTGCTCGCCGACATGGGCGCCGACGCCGTCGGCCCACTCAAGGAGGCCCTCAGCAGCGAGGACCGCGACACCCGCTTCGCAGCCGCGGACGCCCTCGTGCAGATGCAGGAGACCGCGCCCGAGTCGGTGGCCGACCTCACCCAGGCGCTCGAGGACTCCAACCTCAAGTACATAACCAGCAACTACGCCTACTACATCCGCCTGGGCAAAGAGGGCACCGAGGCCACCCTGGTGAAGGCGCTCAACAAGTACGGTGATGTCACCATGGCCGAGGACTACCTCAACTGCGGCAACGACACCCTGGAAAAGGGTGCCGAGGCCTGGGCCGATAAGCACGGCTACAGCATCACCACGATGCCCGGCTCGCATGGCGGGCCCATCTGGGGCGAGGGCGACTAGCAGCCGCTCCATCCACTCCAGAGCCGCCGGCGGCGGTGCTTCGGCTCCTGGGCCGCCGGCGGCGACGCCCCCCCCCGATCCCGGAGCCGCCGACAACGGCGGCGCCCCGCAGAAGACGAAAGTGCCGCGCTCGGAGGACTATCGCTGTGTGAAGCGAAACCTCTGAGCGCGGCATTCTTTTTGGGGACGGACCGCCGCTTTGAATGGGACGGCGGCCCGTCCGAGAGGAGAAAGTGGGGGCGTCAGTCGACGGTACCTACCGGCTGATGCCCCGCCGCGTCTACTCTACCCCTCCCCCTCCAAAAAGCAACGGCCGCTGACCTTTCGGTCAGCGGCCGCCTTGGTCACCACTTCCCGCCTACATCACCACTTCGTTGATCTGGATGACCGGGCGGATGTTCGTGAAGTTCGGGACGTCGGCCGCGAAGGTCGGGTCGTTCGGCGCCACGTACTTCATGAAGTCGTCCATGGACTCGCAGGTGACCCGCGCGATGACCTTGTACGGCGCGGGGCCGTCCGGCCCGTCCATGCCCTGCTCCACCGAGCAGTCCTTGACAACCGGGGCGCACATCTCGTTGACCATGGCGATGTGCTTGTTGATGTAGTAGTCCATGTCGAAGAACGCGTCTTCGGCGTTCGGGTACATCACTGTGAGTCTGATCATGGCTCGCTCCCTCTCGGTCCGTGGAGCCGCGCCGCCGGGCGCGGCAGATGCAGGTCTGGGTCTCAGCAGGTGAAGCTGTGGCGCGGAACGGTTATCGGCGCCTCGCCCTTGATGCCCTCCAGGATCTTCCAGGCCTTGTCGAGGGCCCGCTCGGTGCCTTCGATGAGCAGGACCACGGCGCCTTCACTCCCGCCGATGCCGCCGGCCGCCACCAGACGGGCGTCGACCCCGGCCAGGATGCCAAGCGCCTCGACCTCGGTGATGACCAGGCCGCAGGTGATCGGCACCAGCCAGACCTTCTCGCCCATGCTGCGGTCGAGCGTGCGCTGGCCCCAGCCGTTGGAGGCCTCGATGACGTCCGGGATGAGCTTCTCCAGCCCGATGGGCATGATGATGGGCAGGCCGCGCACGGCGATGAAGCTGAGCAGGGCGCCGATGGTACCGCCCTGGGAGTTGCTGGCGAGCACGCCGGCGTTGCCGTACGGGTCGACGGCGTTGCCGCCCTTGACGACCGCGTCACCCTCGTCGAACGTGTCCAGGTACTCGAGCACGGGCATCGTGACCTTCTCGCCCTTCACGAAGAACCGGGCCGCCTCGCGGTCGTCCTTGGCGGAGGTGGTGAGCATGCCGTCCGCCACCATGCCGATGCAGTAGCAGTGCGGCTGCACCTTCTCGCCGGTGAGTTCCTCGAGCACGAACGCGCTCGTGGAGCAGGTGGCCACCAGGAGGTTGCCGTGTTTGAACGCATCCTGGACCTCGGGCAGCGAAGCCACCGCTTTGGCCAGCAGGCGCTTGGACTCGGCCGGGTTGAGCACGGCCGTCGCCTGCTTGATGGGTCCGTGGATATCGAGCTCAACTGGATAGAACATCTTTCCTCCGCCTTGGTCGACGTGATCGGCATGCTGCCGGTTTACAGGCTACGGATGGGTGGTCTCCCGCATGTTCAGTATATCCGGGCGCCATCCCGGGAGATGCAGGAAATGATCTGCTCCATGGCGATCTTGGCCCTGCCTTCGAGCACGAAGCCCGGCATCCCGATCAAGCAGGAGAGATCCTCCACCAGGAAGACCGCGGCGAACATCCAGGCCGCCTGCCGGACGTCGGCGTCTGCGGAGATGCGGCCGGCCGTCCTGGCCCTCTCGAGAAGCTCTACGTACGCTTCGATGATCTTGAGTTGCCCCTTGGCCATAGCCTCCCTGAGACCGAAGCGCGCGGGCGCGGTCATGAAGGCGAACAGGGGCGCGGTGAAGTGGTCAGCCCGCGAGGAGACCTGGGATTCGGTATGGAGCCTGGCCAGTTCCAGCAGGGTCTCGAGTGGGTCGTCCTTGCGGCTGGCCTCCATGAGCCTGAGGAAGTTCTCGTGCACCCGGTCCACCGCGGCGAGCAACAGCGCCTGCTTCGTGCCGAACATCCTGAAGAGCGTCGCCTCCGAGACCCCTGACGCAGCCGCGATACGCGCGGTCGTGGCCCCCTCCAGCCCCTCGTCCGCGATGAGCCGCAGCGTCATCTCCACGATGCGATCGCGCTTGAAGGCGGTCGAGTTGGGTCTACCGGCCGGGGCCATGTGTACCTCCTCGCGGCGCGCTTCGGTGACGCGCCGCGACTATGCCAGATGCCCGGCCATCCAGTCGGCCGGCATCGGCCTGACCACGGCGGGCATGTTGTTGAGGACGTGCGTTCCTTCTCCGTATAGCACGAAACCCGCATCGGGCGCGAGCTTGGCCTGGAGCCCCGTCTGCTCCCAGGGGATCGCCCGGCCGAGCCGTCCGGTGACGAGCTCGTCAGCACACATCGGCCAGCTCGTCCTCGTCGGCGGCCCCCTTGGTCTCGATGACGCCCCCGAAGAACAGCTGCCCCATCTCCGGGTTCTCGAGCAACTCCTTGGCGGGCGCCTGCATGAGCACCCGGCCGCTCTCCATGACGATGCCTTCGGTGGCGACCCCGAACCCGAAGCGGACGTTCTGCTCCACCAGCACGACGGTCTTGCCGGTCTGGTTCATGGTGAGGATGGCGTTCCTCACCTGAGCCAGCACGATCGGGTCGAGCCCCACCGAGGGCTCGTCGAGGAGCACCAGCTTGGGATCGAGCATGAGAGCCCGGGCGAACTCCACCATGCGGCGCTGGCCGCCGGACAGGTTGCCCGCCTTGTCCCGGGCCCGCTCCCGCACGACCGGGTACAACGACGCCACCTGCTCGTAGCGCTCCTTCACGAGGGAGCGCTGGCGCCGGATGAGATATCCGCCCATGAGCACGTTCTCTTTGACCGTGAGCGTCGGGAAGAGCCCGTTGGACTGCGGCACCTGGGCCACCCCGGCCCTGGTGATGTCCGCCGAGCTCAGGTGGTCGATCCGATCGCCGTCCACGACGATCGACCCGCCCATGATCTCGAGCAACCCGCTGACCGCCCGGAACACCGTGGATTTTCCCGCCCCGTTAGGCCCCACGATGCAGGCGATGGCGCCCGTCTCGACCTTCAGGTCGACGCCGCGGAGCACGGCGCCCCCGCCATACCCGGCGGTCAGGTCCCTGAGCTCAAGCAACTTCCTCACCCTTCCGCTCGGCGGCGTAATCTCCGCCGAGGTAGGCCTCCAGCACGCACTTGTCCTGCTGCACGTACTCCGGCGAGCCCTCGCATATGGTCGCGCCCCGGGCCAGCACCCGTATGGGGTCGCACAGGCCCATCACGAAGGGCATGTTGTGTTCCACGATGAGGAAAGTCCTGCCCGCCTGGTTCAACTCCACGATGAGTTCGCCCAGACGCTCGATGAGCGTCGGGTTGATGCCCCCGGCCGGCTCGTCCAGGAGTATCACCCGGGGCTCGAGCGCCAGGACCTGCGCCAGCTCCACCAGCTTGCGCTGGCCATAGCTGAGGGCCGAGGCAGGACGGTCGCGGTAGGCGGTCATGCCCACCAGGGCAAGCAGGCCTTCGGCTTTCTCCCGCTCCTCGCCGGACATGGCCTTGAGGTTGAGCTGCCCGGGCGTGAAGTCCCGAAGCGGCGCCACCAGGTTCTCCAGGACCGTCATCTCGCCGAACAGGCGGGTGATCTGGAAGGTCCGGCCGAGGCCGAGGTGGGCGCGTTCCCAGGGTGGCAGCGAATCGATGCGCTTACCGTCCAGGAGCACCTCGCCCGAGTCCGGCTTCATCATGCCGGTGATGAGGTTGAAGACCGTGGTCTTGCCGGAGCCGTTGGGCCCGATGAGCGCGGTGATGGACCCCTCCGGCACGCCGAACGAGCAGTCGTTCACAGCCTGCAGACCGCCGAAGCGCTTGTTCAGGCCCCGCACCTCGAGGATGTTCACGGGCGACGGCGCCGGCCGGGAGGCGGGCATGGGCCGCTCGCACAGCTCGATGCGCGCCCCGGTGAGGCCGGGCCGCTTGCGCTCCTGGTAGAGCGTCCATCGCTTGCGCACCGTGGTGATGATGCCCTGTGGGAGCAGCAGCACCACGAGCACCAGCAGGCCCCCGAAGATCACCAGGCGGACGTTACCCCCGCCCAGCTGGTTGTTGGCGACCTCGTTGAGCGGCTCGATGATGAAGGCCCCGAGCACCGGCCCCCACAGCGTGCCCTTGCCGCCCAGGAGGACCGACAGGATGATCTGCACGCTGAGGAGCAGCCCCAGCATCCCGATGGGGTCGACGAACGTGAGGTAGTAGCCGTAGACCCCGCCGGCCATGCCGACGAAGATGGCGCTGCAGACGAACCCCAGCAGCTTGTAGGTGGGCGAGTTGACACCCACGGCGCCCGCCTTGTCCTCGTCCTCGCGCATGGCGATGAGGCCCACCCCGAACTTGGTGCGCCGGATGCGCCAGGAGAGCAGCAGCGAGAGCCCCAGCAGGACCACCAGGGCGAAGTGGAACGGCCAGTTCATGAACTCCCGGCTCCACGTGGGGAGCGGGAGCGTGAGGCCGTTCGATCCGTTGGTGAGGCCCCGCCAGTTCTGCACGATTATGCGGGTGAGCATCAAGAACGAGACGGTGATGATGGCGAACGCGAACCCCCGGGTGCGAAGCGAGAGCAGGCCGAGCAGCAGAGCCATGAAGGCCGCCACCACGCCGCCCAGGACCACCCAATAGAAGGGGTTGCCCCCCACCTTCACCGACCCGATGGCCACGGTGTACGCGCCGATCCCCAGGAACGCCCCCTGGGCCAGCGACGGGTAGCCGGCGAAGCCGGTGATGATGTTGAGGCCCGAGGCGCCGACGGCCATCACCAGGGAGATGATCACCATGTTCTGGTAGTACTGGTTGTGCGTCAGCGTCGGGAAGATGGCTATGAGGACGCACGCAACGACGACCGGCAGGAGCCAGGCGCGCCGGAGGAGCGGGCGGGCGGTCACTGGGCCACGTCCTCTCTGAGTCTGGTGCCGAGTATCCCCTGGGGCCTCACGGCGAGGATGAAGAAGATGAGGACGACGGACAGCGCCGGCGACCACAACGGGGACACGTAGGTGGACATGAGCGCTTCTCCCACGCCGAGGATGACGGCGGCGAGGACCGCGCCGGGGACACTGCCCAGCCCGCCGAGCACGACGATGCTGAGCAACCGGGTGATCCACAGGATCTGCGAACCGGGGACGAACGGGCCCATGAGACTGACGATGGCGCCCCCGGCACCCGCGCTCGCCGCCCCGATGGCGAAGGTGGCTGCGGCGACGGCCGAGATCTTCACGCCCATCAGCCGGGCCGCGTCCTCACTGGACGCGGCCGCCCGTATGGACCGCCCCAACCAGGTGCGGGTGAACACGATCTGCAGGATGACCATGATGACGATGGCCAGGATGAAGCCGTAGAGGAGGTTGTGCGGGAAGTAGAAGGGGCCGGCCACCAGCGAGGTGTCGAC
>CAIQPS010000153.1 GCA_903873715.1 uncultured Actinomycetes bacterium | reverse complement strand
CGCCTCGAGGATGTAGTCGAGCTCGCGCTGGATGGCGTGCGAGAACTCGGTGACCACGGCTACAGGCGAGAAGCCTATGTCAAGGCGACCCTCGACCAGCTCCGCCCCCTGGAAGAGGACGTCCATGTCCTTCTTGATCTGCCGCGGAGCCCCCGGGCGCTGGACTTTCACCACCACCCGCTCGCCCCCCGGAAGGACGGCGCCATGCACCTGCCCTATCGACGCGGCGGCGAGTGGCTCCAGCTCGAACTCCTCGAACGCCTCCTCCACGGTCAGACCCAGCTCCTGCCGGACGACCTCGCGCACCACGGCCTCGTCGAGCGGGGAGACACGGTCCTGGAGTTTCACCAGTTCGACGATGACCTCTGCCGGGAGGATGTCCGGGCGGGTGCTGAGCAACTGGCCGAACTTGACGAAGGTCGGCCCCAACTCGTCGAACATCTCGCGCAGATGGTGCCCCATCTGCGCGGCCGGTGGCTGCTTGGGCCTTCTCCAGTGCCAGAAGCGCGGGAGAAGCGAATGGCGCTCGAAGAAGTAGCCGAAGCCGTGGCGGAAAGCCACCTCCGACACTTCCCGGATGCGCTCGAGGTTCCGGATGCGCGTGAACAGGCTCGGCGACCGAAGCGAGGTCTGGCTCATCGTCGCCCCTCAGGCTGGCTGCAGAGTGTCCGCCGAGGAGCGGACGTCACTCGCTCGAGCCTGTTTCGTCGTCGGTCTCGGGCTCCGAAGAGACCGGACCGTGCTCCAACAGGGCGAGACGGTGCTCCAACTGGCGCACCCGCATCTCCAGGTCCTCCACTTCCCGCCTGGTGGCGAGACCAAGATCGCGGAGAGCGCCCTGCACGGACGAGTCCGCCCGCTTGACTGCGGAACGGGCCTCCTCACGACTGCGGGCGACCAAGCGGTCGACCATGTCGCGGCCTTCGTCGGTGCTCAGCTCGCCTCGGCGCACGAACTCCTCCACCAGTTCCTGCACGCGATCCTTGGTGAAGGCCGCAGCCCCCACTCCCACCAGGAACGTCCGTTCGATCAGATCACGGATACTCTGACCACTGTCAACCACAGCATCCTCCCTTCGTCGGGACGCGTTTCCGGGCCACCCGCCCGGCCGGCCTACTTGCCGGCGGGCCGTTTCGACGTGGTTCTACCCTTCGCAGACTTGCTCGATGCGCCCTGCTTGCCTTTGGGCTTCTGAGTGCCGTTCTTCTCAGCCTTCGCGGAAGCGACAGCCGAGGCTTTCTTCGCCGGCTTGGCCGCGGGGATCTCCGGAACGGCCTCGTCGAAGACCACGGTGGCCCCGCCGGCTCCGGCCATCGCAAGAGCTTCACGCTTGCGATACCGCGCCTCCCGAGACTTCCACAGGACCACGAGAGGGGACGCTACGAAGAACGACGAGTAGGTACCGGTGAGAACGCCGATGGTGAGAGCGAACGCGAAGTCCTTGAGCGTCGGCCCGCCGAAGATGAGGATCGCAAGCAACGGCAGGAGCAGCGCGACCGTCGTGTTGATGGACCGGATCAGCGTCTGGCGGATCGAGAGGTCCACCATCTCGCCATAGGTCTCCCGCTTCATGAGCTGGGTGTTCTCGCGGATGCGGTCGAACACGATGATGGTGTCGTGCACCGAGTACCCTAAGATCGTCAAGATGGCGGCGACCGTCGCAGTGGTCACCAACCTGTTGCTCGCTGCGTAGATGCCAAGGGTGAGGCCCACGTCGTGCAGCAGGGCCACGATAGCCGGGATGGCGAACTTGAACTCGAAGCGGAACGTCAGGTACCCGATGATCGCGATGATGGCGATGGCGCAGGCGATGAACGCACGGTTGGTGGTGGAGGCGCTGAAGCTCCCCCGTACCTGTTCCTGCGCCGTTGCGTCGGCCTTCGTCCCGTACGTGCTGTCCAGCGCTGCCAGGACCTTCTTGGCCTGGTCCTGCTCCAGCTGAGGCGTCTCGGCCCTGAAGGTGATCATGAAGCTGTGGGTGCCGCTGGCCCCCGTGACCTCTTGGACCACCGGGTCTTTCACGCCCTGATCGGTGACCAGCGTGCGCACCTGGTCGACGCTGGCCGTCTGTTCCAGACCCACTTCGAGGCGGGTGCCGCCTTTGAAGTCGATGCCGAAGTCGAGGCCGAGCGCGAAGATGGTGATGACCGCGAACACAGTGACGGCGCCGAGCGTGGTGAGGAACCACCAGCGGTAGCGCATGAACGGATAGATCTTCCAGTTCTTGGTGGCGTCCACGTGCAGACCGAGCATCCTGCGGCTGCGGAACGGCTTCCAGCCCGCCAGGAGGCTCAGCATCGACCGGCTGACCAGCACGGCCGTGAACATGGACAGCGCGACCCCGATGCCGAGCGTGAGAGCGAAGCCCTTGATACCGCCGGAGGCCGCCCAGAACAGGATGATAGCGGTGATGATGGTGGTCATGTTGCAGTCGAACACGGCGCGGAAGGCTTTCTTGAAGCCTGCGCTCGTGGCGGCACCCACCGTCTTGCCCGCCGCCACCTCGTCCCGCATGCGGGCGAAGATGAGCACGTTGGCGTCCACCGCCATACCTAACGTGAGGATCATACCGGCGATGCCCGGAAGGGTCATCGTGACGCCGATGGCGTTGAGGATGCCTATGAAGAGCACACCGTAGATGACGAGAGCGACGCTCGCCACCACGCCGAGCAGGCGGTAGTACGCGATCATGAACACCATGACCAGCAGGAGGCCGATGGCGCCGGCGAGCAGCGCCTGGTTGAGAGCCGACTGGCCGAGCGTCGCGCCGATGCTGTTCTGGCTCACGGGCACGAGGTCCACCGGAAGGCTACCGGTGTTGAGCACCAGCACCAGGTCCTTGACCTGCTGCACCGTGAAGCTGCCGGTGATCTCGGCGTTGCCGTCCGGGATCTCGTCCTGGACGCGCGGAGCGGACTCCACCACCCCGTCGAGCACGATGGCGAGCAGCTCGTCCGAACCGGTGATCTTGGACCGGTCGGCGAGCTTCTTGGTGATGGCGGCGAAGGCGGCCTTGCCCTCGCTGTTGAAGCTCATGTCGACCTTGGGCCGGCCGTTCTGGTCGTAGCCCAGTTTGGCGCCGGTGAGCATGCCGCCGGTCACGGGCGCCGTGGCGCTCGTGACATACCACTTGTCAGAAGCGGAGGTGCTGTCGGTCTTGCTGGGCCACTGGATGAGCTCGGTGCCGGCCGGGAGCTTGTCGGCGGAGGCGACGTTGGCGGCCTTGAGAGCGTCGGCTTCGGTGTTGTAGGCGGTCCCGAAGTCTTTGACGTCGAAGAACTCCAACTGGGCGGTCTTGCCGATGATCGCGAGAGCCTGCTCCTGGTTGGTGATGCCCGGGAGTTGCACGCTGATCTGGTTGGACCCCTGCCGCTGGATCTCAGGCTCGGCCACACCCAGTTTGTTGACGCGGTCCTGGATGATCTTGACCGTCTGGTCCATGGTGCTGTCGGTGGGCGTGCCACCGGTCTTGGTGTGACCCTCGAGTACGACCGAGAGACCGCCCTGGAGGTCGAGACCGAGGTTGGTCTTCTGACCGAGCGGGAAGGCCTGCCAGGCGAACACGCCGAGCAGGATGGCGACCAATACCAAGATCAGTGCGTCACGCTTGACTCTGGACAACAGTGCACCTTCCTGCCGACTATTGGGTTACGGATCTAGTGGAGACGACAGAGACTCATGCGTCCCCGCGGGGACGGACCCTTCTCTCGGTTACCGGTTCTGCTCGTCGTTCGATTCGTCCGCGCTGTAGTCGTACGAGTCGTCGACCGGCTCATCCACGGGCTCATCCACGGGCTCATCCGCCGCTTCGATCTCTTCCGGAGCGTTCTTGCCACGGGAGCCGCGCGCGGGAGCGGCCGCTTTGGCTTCCGCCCGGTCCCGGATGATCTCGGACACGGCGCGCCGGTTGACCTTGATGGTCACGCCCTTGGCGATCTCGACCTCGACGATGTTCTCATCGACCTTCTTGACCGTGCCGTACATACCGGCGGCAGTGATGATGGTGTCGCCCTTCTTGAGGGAGTTCAGCAACTCCATGTGCGCCCGGCGCTGCTTCTGCTGCGGGCGGATCGCCATGAAGTAGAAGATGGCGATGAAGGCCACGACATAGATGATCAACATGTAGCTGGACAACGGTCCTCCTTAATAGGTGATCGAACGCCGGCCCCCAGGCAGGCGAGAGCGAACCCCAACGCGTAGAGAGGCTATCTTACCAAAAATGAACTGTTGAAACCGCTCTTGAACGCGGCAAAACGGCCTTCCAGGATCGCCTCCCGGGCTCCGGCCACCAACCTGGTGAGGTAGGTCAGATTGTGCTCCGTGAGCAGGATGATCGCCAGGATCTCCTTCTGCATGAAGAAGTGGCGGATGGCCCCCCGCGAGAACCGCGTGCAGGCCGGGCAAGGACACTCCGGGTCGAGCGGCTCCGTCGAGTACGTGTGCTCAGCGTTCCGCATGTTGACCTTGCCCTGCGACGTGAAGGCCGTACCCATCCGCGCGGTGCGAGTCGGCAGCACGCAGTCGAACATATCCACGCCCCGGGATATCACCTCGATAAGACCCTCCGGGTCCCCGATGCCCATGAAGTAGCGCAAGCGGTCCTTCGGGAGCAGGTCCGCGGCCAGCGACGTGGTCTCCAGCATGGCGTTGCGGTCCTCGCCCACGGTCAACCCGCCGATGGCGTACCCGGGGAAGCCGATCTCCAGCAGGCGCTCCGCACTGCTCCTGCGCAGGTGCGGGATGACGCCCCCCTGCATGATACCCAGCAGCATCTGCGGCCCGTCGGTGCCGAGGCCGTCCTTCTCCTGGTGCGCCCTCTTGCAGCGTTCGGCCCAGACGGAGGTTCGCCGCACCGCGTCGGCGACCTCGGCCTCCGTGGCCGTGCCGGGCGGGCACTGATCGAAGCACATGATGAAGTCGGCTCCCAGGGCTTCCTGCTCCGCCATGGACCTCTCGGGCGTGAAGACGTGCTTCGAACCGTCGTATATCGAGCGGAACGCGACCCCGCCGTCGTCCATCTTGGCCGTGTCGCGGAGGCTGAAGACCTGGTAACCGCCGCTGTCCGTGAGGATCGGGCCGTCCCACTGCATGAACGTGTGGAGCCCTCCCAGGCGGCGGACGGTGTCGCTGCCCGGGCGCAGCGCAAGGTGATACGTGTTCGCCAGGACGATCTGCGCGCCCACGGCGTGCAGCCGGTCCGGGGTCATCGCCTTGACCGTGCCTTTCGTGCCCACCGGCATGAAGCAGGGGGTGCGGACCACCCCGCGAGGTGTCTCTATGAGTCCCGCCCGGGCCTCGCCGTCCTGAGCCTCGAGGGTGTACGGGAAGTCGGGAAGACCGTCAAACGTTCGCATCGCGCCCCTCCGCCAGCATGGCGTCTCCGAAACTGAAGAACCTGTATCTCATGGCCACGGCCTCCGCGTAAGCCTCCCGGACCCTCTCCACCCCGGCGAAGGCCATTGTGAGAGCCAGCACCGTGCTGTGCGGCAGATGGAAGTTGGTCAGCAGAGAGTCGACCGCCCTGAACCGATAACCCGGTGTGATGTAGATCTGGGTCGACCCGGCGAGCGCTCCGTCCGGGCACACCGTCACCTGGGCGATGGCCTCCGAGCCGGGCTCCGGCTCCCCGCCGGCCGGCCCGAGGGCTCCCAGCACGCCCAGTGTCTCCAGCACGCGCGTGGCGGTGGTGCCGACCGCGATAACGCGTCGCCCAGCCGACCGAGCCTCCCGCAGCATGGACAGCACCTCGGGGGTCACCGAGAAGGCCTCCCGATGGATCCTGTGGTCTTCGACGTTCGCCTCACGTATCGGCTGGAACGTGTCGAGTCCCACGTGGAGCGTCACGAAGGCTTCCGCCACGCCCATGTCGCGCAGCCTCTCCAGCAATCCCGGAGTGAAGTGCAGTCCGGCGGTCGGCGCCGCTGCCGACCCGATGGCCGCCGCATACACCGTCTGGTATTTGGACGGGTCGGCCGGATACTTCTTTATGTACGGAGGCAAGGGCAGGCGCCCGTGCTTGTCCATGAGGGTGAGCAGCGGTACGGAGTCCGAGCTCTCCACCCACCAGCGGCCCTCGCCCTGGTGCTCCACCAGCCGGACGGCCTCGCCGTCGCCCAGCGTGATGGTCTCCCCAGGCTTCAACCTGTGGGACGGCCGGGCCAGCACCTCCCAGCGCTCGGCCGCCGAGTTGTTGGTGGCAAGAGGGCGCAGGAAGAGCAACTCCACTTTGCCACCGGTGGCCCGGTGGGCCTCTACCCGCGCCGGCAGCACCTTGGAATCGTTGAAGACGAGGGTGTCTCCAGGACGCAGGATGCCGGCAAGGTCGGAGAACACCCGGTGCTCCCTGCCACCGCCCGTGGTGAGCCGCAGGAGACGGCACGAATCCCGCGGCTCCACCGGCTCCTGCGCGATGAGCTCTTCGGGTATCGGAAGATCGAGTTCTTCGAGGCGCACGTTTACCACCCGCCCAGAGAGCGGAGCGGTGCCTTCACCGGCGGTCCAGGGAGTGCGTCACGACCCACGGTACCGCTCCCACTCGGATATCAGGCAGCCACAGTACTTCTGCCTGTAGATGCCCCATTCGCGGGAGAGCCTGCGAGACTCGCCGTACACCGGACGCAGGTCCTCATACAAGAACTCCACGTCGAAGGCAGCGGCCGCCTCGGCCCCTGTCTCCCGGATGGCCTCATGATCCTGATATGGGCTGATGGAGAGGCTGGTCGAGAAAGCCGCACAGCCGAGCGCTGCCGCCTCCTGGGCCGTGCGCATGAGTCTCTGCCCTATGCACCGCCGGCAGCGCGACCCTTCACCCGGGACGACCGAAGCGAACCAAGCCGCCGGATCGTAGGCGTCGTCCTGCAGCATCTCCACGCCGGTGACCTCCGCGACGTCCAAGGCGCCGGTGAGCCTGCGCCGCCACTCCAGGAGCGGGTGGATGTTGGGGTTGTGGAAGAACCCGGTCACCTCGACACCCCGACCCGCCCACAAGGGTATGGTGGCGCTCGCGCAGGGACCGCAGCAGGTGTGGAGCAGCAACTTCATGAGTGAGACCCGGCCTGCAGGAGCTAGCCGAACAGCGTGCCCGGGCGGGGCTCCTGGGCGGCGGACGGCGGCTCTACGCCGCAATGCCGATACCCATGGCTGGTGAGCATGCGCCCCCGTGGCGTGCGCATGAGGAAGCCCTTCTGCAGCAGGAAAGGCTCGTACACATCCTCGATCGTGTCGGCCTCTTCCCCGATGGCCACAGCCAGCGTCGATAGCCCCACAGGCCCGCCGTCGAACTTGTGCAGGATGAGGTTGAGGATCTCCCGGTCAACCCGGTCGAGACCCTCGTCGTCCACCTCGAACAGCCGGAGCGCCGCCAGCGCGATGTCTCCCGTGATGTGCCCTTCGTGCTTCACCTGGGCGTAATCGCGCACCCGGCGCAGCAGCCGGTTGGCGATCCTCGGCGTCCCGCGGGACCGGAGTGCAAGTTGCTGCGCCCCTTCCGCGTCTATCTGGACATCGAGGATGTCGGCCGAACGCGCCACGATGAGCGCAAGGTCGTCCACCGAGTAGTAGTCGAGGCGGTGCGAGAACCCGAAGCGGTCCCGCAGAGGCGTGGTGATGAGCCCGGAACGGGTGGTGGCCCCGATGAGCGTGAAGTGCGGCAACGGGAGCCGGATGCTCCGCGCGCCCGGGCCCTGCCCGAGGACGATGTCGATCTCGTAGTCCTCCATGGCCGGGTAGAGAATCTCCTCGATCGACCGGTTGAGCCGGTGTATCTCGTCGATGAAGAGGACGTCCCCCTCCTGCAACTGCGTGAGGATCGACGCCATGTCCCCCTTGCGCTCCAGCGCCGGGCCGGAGGTGGTGGAGATGTTGACGCCCATCTCCAGGGCGATGATGTTGGCCAAGGTGGTCTTGCCCAATCCGGGAGGCCCCGCCAAGAGGACGTGGTCCAGCGGCTCCCCCCGCGATTTGGCCGCGGCGATGAAGATGCCCAGCTGTTCGCGCAGCACCGGCTGTCCGACGAACGCCCCGAGCGAACGCGGCCGCAGGGACTTCTCGAGCTCCTGCTCGAGGGGGGCCTCTTCGGGATCCGCAAGTCTTTCGTGCTCCGTAGCCACTACCTCTCCCCTGCCTGCGCCCCGGCTACCTGCCGGCGAGCGCCT
>CAIQPS010000152.1 GCA_903873715.1 uncultured Actinomycetes bacterium | reverse complement strand
GCCGCCGCCCCATCTCCTCTCGAGCGGCTTACTTTACGGGAAGGACGTACGTCCCGGCCCCGATCAGCCAGTTGTCGTCTATCTTTCGCACGTAGGTGTGTTTCTCCTGCACCTGGTACCCCATGGCCGGGTTCACGTACTGGTAGGTGACCCAGCCGTCCCCGGTGGCACCGAAGGCGTCCTTGACCATCTCCTGCACGAAGAGGACCCCGTTGGGGTCCTTCACGTCCCAACGGTTGGTCCCGACCAGTTCGGGCTGCGTCGGCAGGCACAGTTCCACGCCCGTCTTGTCGAGCGCGAAGACGTACAGCTGGCCGCGGAAGAAGCTGCCGGACTTGTCCATGAACTCCTTCAGGGATGCCTCCCGGCCGTGCGCCTGGACGTAGGCATACGCTTCGTCGACGAAGGCCTTGGTCTCGTCCTCCGTGGGAGGCTTGACCGCCGCCGGCCCGTAGGCACCGGAGCCCAGGAACCAGTTCTCGTCCACCTTGACCACGTACCCGAGTTTGGGCTCCTGCTGGTTGTTGTGAGCAGGGTTCGGCCAGGTGTAGTAGAGCCAACCGGCCCCCTGCGTGGCGAGCCTGATGAGCTCCTGGATCACGTGGACGCCGTTCGGGTCGGTCATGCCGTTGAGGTTCTTGCCGACCAGGGTGGCGTCGCCGCCGTGGGCGATGACCGTTCCGGTGAAGTCGTACGCGTAGATGTAGAGCTGCCCTTGATGGAAGTCGCCGCCGGCCTGGGTGAAGGCTTTGAGAGCCGCCTCTTTGCCGTTGGTCTTCGCGAAGGCCACCGCCTTGTTGACGAAGGCCTGGACGTCGGCCGGGGTCACGTCCACCTGCTGGGTCTCGTCGAACGCTCCCAGGTAGCGGCCGGCGCAGACCACGTACTGGGCGCCGTCGCTGCCCGTCACCAGGCTGTAGTAGGTCGCTTTCTGGAAGAGCCCGGCCTTGCCCGGCTCCTTGTAGACGTACTGCACCCATCCGGTGCCGTTGGCGAAGGCGCCGCCTACGATCTCATCCCGGAACAGCCTGCCCATGACGTCCGGCTTGCCCTTCATGCTCTGGCCGCGCACGGTAGCATCCGGGGTGGCGATGAGGGTGACGTCCTTGTCGTAGACGAAGGCGTACAGACCCGGGTTGGCGGGGTCCTTGTAAGGCTTGTCGCCGGCGTTGATGGCCGTGAAGGCGGCAGGCTTGTCCTTGGCGATGGCCTGGCAGGTGAGGTTCACCAGGTCGATCACCTGTTTCTCGGAGACGGAAGCAGTGGTCGAGGTGCTGCCCTCTCCGGCCGTGCCCCCGCCGCAGCCGGCAAGCAGCGCGCCGCCCAGCAGGCCGGCCAGTAGCACCAGTACCCCGATACGCTGCGTCCGCATGGTTCCACCCCTCGCGTCGGTTACCAACTGGAGAAATATTGCATCAAGAGCCGTTGTTTCCTGCCGGTTCAAGCCCGGTTTCCCTATGGTCCAACATCGGCGCCGGACCGTGTATCCTCAGGCCACTCTCAGAGAAAGGGCACGAGCGATGCAAGTACTCCTCATCAACGGCAGTCCTCACCAGAAGGGCTCGACATACACCGCGCTTTCCGAAGTGGCCCGGCAGTTGGAGGCCGAGGGCGTCACGGCGAACTTGCAGCACATGGGCAGCAAGCCGATCCGGCCGTGCATAGGCTGCTTCAAGTGCTTCGAGACCGGCTACTGCGTCTACAAGGACGATCCCGCCAACGAGTTCGTGGACCTGCTGGAAGCGGCCGACGGTCTCATCGTCGGGTCTCCGGTCTACTACGCGGGGCCGAACGGTGCCCTCACCTGCCTGCTCGACCGCATGTTCTTCGGCAAGAGCGGCAAGTACGCCCTCAAGCCGGCGGCGTCGGTGGCGGTGCTGCGGCGCGGTGGGGCGAGCGCCACGTTCGATCGCCTGAACAAGTACTTCACCATCTCGAGCATGCCCGTGGTCTCGTCTAGTTACTGGAACTCCGTGCACGGCACCAACCCGGACGAGGTGGTGCAGGATCTCGAGGGCATGCAGGTGATGCGCAATCTCGCGCGCAACATGGCCTGGCTGCTCAAGTGCATCGAGGCGGGCAGGGGCACCGTGCCGCTCCCCGAGGCCGAGCCGAAGGTGATGACCAACTTCATCCGCTAGCGGGGCCGGAGGTCTGACGGCGGCGGGCGCCGTCGTGGGCGCCGCTCGACTGCGGCGCCGTTCCGTGCGGCCCGTTCCGTCCGGGGCGCCTCGGCCCTCTACCAGCGCGAGCGGCGCTTCTTGACCGGGGTCACCTGGTCGGGCCGGACCGCGCGAAAGACGCCGTCCTGGGTGAGGTGCAGGCTGACGAGCCCTGCCTTGCTGAGCGTGGCGTAGCGGTAGACGAACGTTCCCCGCTGCCCGTCGATCTTGAGCTTGGTGCCCGGCTCGAACGGATCCTCGGTGCGCTGGCCCGGTCCGGTGATGGTGGGATCGAGCGTGAGCTGCTCGAACTCCGGCGGTTCGGGGCGGGGCTCGCGAGGGGTCTGGGCGTCCTCAGGTTGTCTTGTATCATCAGCCATGCCTGTTACGTTAGCGCACGACCCGGACGGCCGTTCGAAAAAGTCATGACACAGAGACGATCACCCACCCGGATGGACGCCGTCCAGACGCCCATCATCCCCACGGTCGCGGCCCTCATCCGCGCGAATCCAGGGACCATCTCCCTGGGTCAGGGCGTCGCCTACTACGGGCCCCCGCAGGAAGCGGTCGACAACATCGGCGCGTTCCTGGCCGATCCCGAGAACCACAAGTACAAGCCGGTCCATGGTATCCCCCAGTTGATCGACGCGATCACGGCCAAGCTGGCGGCCGAGAACGGCATCCGTGCCGCGGACGGGAGCGCCGTCGTCGTCACGGCGGGTGCCAACCTGGCCTTCGCGAACGCCCTGCTGGCGGTCACCGGCGTGGGTGACGAGGTCATCCTCCAGACGCCGTACTACTTCAACCACGAGATGGCCGTCACCATGGCGGGCTGCCGGGTGGTCACGGTGGACACCGACGCGCACTATCAGCTGCGGCCGGATGCCATCCGCCGGGCTATCACTCCCAGGACGCGGGCCGTCGTCACCATCTCGCCGAACAACCCTTCGGGCGCGGTGTACGGCGAGGCTTCGCTACGCGAGGTCAACGCTCTCTGCCGCGAGCACGGCCTCTACCACATCAACGACGAGGCCTACGAGTACTTCACCTACGGTGACGCCTGGCACTTCTCACCCGGGTCGATCCCCGGGGCTGCGGGCCACACCATCTCGCTGTTCTCGCTGTCGAAGGCGTACGGGTTCGCCAGTTGGCGCATCGGCTACATGGTTATCCCCGCGGATCTGTTCCAGGCGGTGGAGAAGATCCAGGACACGTTGTTGATCTGCGCTCCGGTGATCTCCCAGTTCGCGGCCGTCGGCGCTCTCGGGGTGGGACGGGACTACTGCCGGGCGAAATCGGTCTCCATCGTGGCCGTGCGGGAGCAGGTGCTCGAGGAGGTGGCGGGCATAGCCGACCTCTGCGAGGTACCGGCCGCCGAGGGCGCCTTCTACGTGCTGCTGCGCGTGCACACCCACATCGACGCCATGACCCTGGTGGAGCGGCTGGTGCGCGAGTTCGGGGTGGCGGTGATCCCGGGGACCACCTTCGGGCTGACCGATGGCTGCTACCTGCGGGTGTCGTACGGGGCGCTCACCGAGGAGACGGCGGTGGAGGGGATACGGCGGCTGGTCAAAGGGCTTCGCAGCATCGTGGGGGCGGGGCAGACCGGCATATAGCCGGGCCGCGGCCGGCCTTCGGCCCGGCGGCCACGTTGCGGCCACACTGCGGGCACCGCCGGCCCGCGCGGCGCCAACCCGCGCCCGCCGGTTCTCAGAGCAGCGAGAACACCGGCTTGCCGGCCTCTCCGTGCAGGCAGATCATCGAGCCGTCCTGCGACACCTTGATGCCCAGCCCGAGCGAGGCCAGTTCGCGCGCGGCGGCCAGACGCCCGCCGCCCGTGCTGCCTCCGGGGATCTTGAGGATGGCCCCCACGGCCAGGACCTTCCCCCTGTGGTCGAGCACCAGGGCCCCGTCTATGGACAGCAGTTCCAGGCGGAAGCGCCGGTCGAGCTCCGGGAAGGTCCGGCCGGCTATCAGCTGGTCGAGGGCCTTGGTCTTGAGGCTCCGGGGCCTCTTGAGCCGGTCGTCCCTGTCGACGATCTGCTCCCACCGAGGCGCCTTGTCCTTCATGACTACCCCGATGGCCGCGCCCCGGCTCGAGAACGACGCGTCCAGGCAGCTCTCGTAGATGGCCTGCCGGACCGCGATGGAATGGGGCACAGGCATGCGGGTGACGAGGGAGCGGTGGGTGAGGAAGTGCCACCGCCCCGCCCGTTTTGCGAACATCAGCTGGCTGTCCTTGAACACCAGGATGTCGCCGGCGCCGGTCATGGCGATGGCCACCCGGCCCTCGACCGCCCAGGCGGCCAGCGCGGAGTGGTGGTAGGGGGCGAACCCCGGCGCGATCTTCGGGACGTCGAGACCTGCGTGCCCTACGACCCTGCCCTCGGGGTCCATCCAGACGAGGGTGTCGACGCCGTTGCTGAGCACGGCGCTGAACTCGAGCGTGGTCAGTTCTTCGAGCGTGAGGTCGCCGCCCTCCGCGCCCGGATCGAAGCCCAGGGCGGCCGTGACTGATTGGCCCTCGTACGAACGTTCCGCCCAGCTCTCGAGCCAATCGACGGCGGTCACCATGGGCGCATGCATGAAGCCGCCGGTGATCGCCCGGCCGAGGATCCTTTTCTGGAGCGGGCGGAGCACGTCGGCCTCGTATGAGGTCTCCAGCGCCGGTTCGATCTCCCGCAGGACGTCCACGAACGCCTCCACGATGCGCCGGGCCGTCGGCCCGAACGTCTCGCTGCGGCGGAAGATCAGGCGGTAGTCGTCGGCGCTGTCGACCTTGAACAGGAGGGAGCGCGGACCGCGCCGGGCGACCCTCTGGTCCTGCGGGGTCGACGGGATGGCGCCGGCAAGCCGGGCGCCCGATATGAGCGGGCACAAGAACCGTTCCGCAAGTCGCTCCAGACGCTCCCGTTCCATCGGTCTAGTCCCTCCTGACGGCGCCGGCCGCGCTCGTGGCGCCGGCTTCATCGTGCCTTCGCAGGAAGTCTGCCACGACGGACAGATATTCGTCGGCCTTTTCCAGATGGTGGCTGTGCGAGGCCTCCTCGAAGACGTGCATCTCGGAGCCGGGTAGCAGGCTCCGGTACCAGGCTGTCGTCTCCGGGGTCGCCTCGTCGTGGCGGCCGCAGGTCCAGAGCACCGGGACCTGGATGTTCTGGAGCAGTCCGGTGAAATCCGCATCCTTGAGGAGCCCGGTGCAGGTGAACTCGCTCGGGCCCCACATGGTGAGGTACACGTCCAGGCCCATCTTCCCGAAGGCCTCGTCGAGACACTCAGGCCAGGGGTCCAGGCGGCAGACGTGCCGGGCGTAGAACGCCATCATCGCTTCCTGATAGGCCTCCGACTCGAATTCACCCGAGGCCTCCGCATCGGCGACCACCTGCTGGATCTCCGGCGGCAGCGCGGCCAGGTGCGCGCGCTGGTCGGCCTGCCAGCGGGCCGAGTCCAGGAACGGGCCGGACAGGACCAGGCTCGCCACGCCGGGGTCGAGGACGGTGGCCGCGTAGCGCACCGCCAGTGCGGTCCCCCAGGACTGGCCGGCCAGATGGAACCGCTCCAGGCCGAGGGCCGCCCTCACCGCTTTCAGTTCGTCCACCGCGCGCTCGACCGTCCACAGCGACATGTCGTCCGGGCGCTCCGACTCTCCGCAGCCCAGCTGGTCGTAGAAGAAGACCGGGCGCTCGCCCGCGAGCGCCTCGAGAGGCCTGAGGTAGTGGTGGGGCGCGCCGGGACCACCGTGCAGCAGCACCAGAGGCAGCCCCGAGGGCTCCCCGGAGGCCGGCCCGGCCCTGCGGACCTCCAGGCTCCACACCTGCCCACCAGGGACGTCCAGACGGCGCTCTATGCGTTCGTATCCCATCGGGGACAAGGTTCGCTCCGTGGCGGCGGAATCCTGGCGATGTACAATCTCCCCTGCTCATGAGCACATCACCCGGCGCACGAGCGCCCAGGGGGGAACCGGTCCGATAGGGGATGTCGAATGAAGATGGTCCGTTCGCCGCGACTCACCGCACTGCTGCTTGTCGCCCTGGCCTTGATAGTGGCCGCCGCCCTCCTGGGTGGTTGCTCGTCAGGCGCCACCACCCAGACGACTGCCGGCGGCGGTACCGCCGGGGGCGGTTCGGCCGACGGGAAGGACCTTCATCCGGCGCCGGATGCCTCGGGCCAGTACGGCTATGTCGACAAGAACGGCACCATGGTCATCCAGCCCCAGTTCAAGAAGGCGAGTGAGTTCTCCGAAGGGCTCGCGGTGGCGGACAACGGCAGCGGCCGCTACGGGTACATCGACACCAAGGGCATCTTCGTGATCCTGCCGCAGTTCCTCGGGGCCAGCCCCTTCTCGGAAGGCCTCGGCCTGGTGCTCTACGACAACGGGGCATTCGGCTACATCGACAAGACCGGCAAGGAGATCATCAAGCACAGCGGGGCCTACAGCGAGCCCTTCTCCGAAGGTCTGGCTCCCGTGTTGGTGGACGAGAAGTACGGGTTCGCCGACACGTCGGCCAAGACCGTCATCGAACCGAAGTACGCGCAGGCCCAGTCGTTCTCGGAGGGCCTGGCCGCCGTGGCCGTCGAGGAGAACGGGACGACCAAGTGGGGCTTCATCGACAAGACCGGCAAAGTCGTCGTGACGCCGCAATATGAGCGGGCCGGATCCTTCTCCGAGGGCCTGGCTCTGGTCGTCTCGGGAGGCAAGACCGGGTTCATCGACAAGACCGGCACGGTGGTAATCCAGCCGCAATACGATTTCGCGGAGGGCTTCGGCAGCGGCCTCGCCCCGGTCCTTCAGGGCGACAAGTGGGGCTACATCGACGCCAAAGGCACCATGGTCATCCAGCCCACGTTCTACTGGGCGCACAGCTTCTCCGAGGGCATCGGCATCATCGAACAGAAGGTGAACGGTGTGGAGAAGTACGGCTACATCGACAAGACCGGCAAGGTCATCGCCGAACCGGTGTACGAATCGGCGGCGCCGTTCGCCGGCGGCATCGGTCTGGTGGACAAACTCGTGGACGGCAAGCACCAGTGGTCGTACCTGGACGCCACCGGCAAGGTGGTCTGGACCAGCAAGTGACGCTCGCGGGGTGAGCGGCGCGCCGGCGCGGCGCGGCGCCGCTGGTGGGTAGTGTGGCGCCGCCGCCGGCAGGCTGCGGCGCCGTCCCCTCCGGGCTGCCTCGCCCGCCTACCAGGTGAACGTCAGCGACGTCTCCAGGTTGGCCGCGGGCTGGTAGGTCGCTCCGGTCTTGGTGATGCCGGTCACCGCCAGGGTTATCGTGCCCGTCTTGGCCTTGGCGCTCTTGCTGAACGTCGCTATCCCCAGGCTGTTGGTGGTCGCCGAGGCCGTCCCGGTGAACAGGCCCGTCCACTTGATCTTCACGGTGGCGCCCATGACAGGCCGGCCCAGCGTGTCGAGCACGAGTACCGTCCCTTTGACGGTGCTGCCGCTCTTGGAGATCGTGCTGCTCAAGGTTATGTCGCCCACGTGCAGGGTGAACGCCAGCACCGTCACGGTCACCGTGGCCGAACCCGATCCGCCCCGGTCGTCGGTCACAGTCAACTTGGCGGTGTAGGTGCCGGCCGTGCCGTAGCTGTGGGCCGGGTTGGGCAGTGTGCTCGTGCCTCCGTCCCCGAAGTCCCAGGAATAGCCGGTCACGGTACCGTCCTTGTCGGTGGTGCCGGCGCTGCTGAACTGCACTCCCAGCGGGGCTATCCCCGTGAGGGGCGTGGCGCTCGCGACGGCGGTGGGGGGAGCGTTCACGTTGATGACGATGGTGTCCGTGGCGGTACCGCCGTCATCGTCCGTGACCGTCAGGGTGGCGGTGAACACCCCGCCCGTGAGGTACTTGTGGTTGGGGCTCGGGTAGGTACTGCTGGTGTTGTCGCCGAAGTCCCAGCGGTAGCTCACGATGGTGCCGTCGGGATCGCTGGAGGCGGCCCCGCTGAAGTAGACCCAGAGGGGCGCCGTGCCTTTGAGGGGCCAAGCGTAGGCCACGGCCGTGGGCAGGACGTCGGGGCTGGTCGAACCCAGGTTCAGCCTCAGGTGGTACCAGCCCAAAGAGGCGTAGTCGCTGTAGCCCTGGTCCGTCGCGATCCCTTCGCCCACGCCATCCACCTGGAGGTAGTAGGTGCCGGCGGCCAGAGTGACCGTGGCCTGGGCGTACAGCGCGCCGCTGCCGTTGAAGGTCTGCAGGAGAGTGCCCGCCGCATCCAGCAGTCGCACCTCGATGTCGAGGTCGGGCCCCGGAGAGGTGGGGGTCACGGAGATGGCCGCCGTCCCGGCGGGAGCGGTGAAGCGGAACACGTCGACGTCGGACCGCGTGCCGATGACCCCGTCGACCGATACGTCGGCGCCGGCCGGCAGGTCGGCGGCCGCGGCCGGGGTGTCGGCGTAGTCGTCGGCTTTGAAGTCCAGACCGTGGGCGTTGATGACGGCCAGATCGTCCTCGGTGTTGTTGGCGTTGGTGTATTCGCCCTTGCTCCACTGGGTGACGTTGCGGTAGTAGCCGGCCCCCATGATCGGCGCCCAGCCGGTGGACGAGCCCTGCTTGAGTTCCAGCCCCTGGCCGACGTAGTAGCCGGTGCCGTCCGTGAGCCCGTCGTGGCTCAGGCCCAGGTTGTGGCCGGCCTCGTGGGCGCAGGCCTCGCCGACGCACTTCTCGGTGCTCAAGCCTTCGGGGAAGACGAGCGCCGGTTTGTAGTAGTCCGCCGGGTCCACCTGGTCGTAGATGCCGACGTACGCGACGCCGCCTGACGGCTTGTAGTAGCTGGAGATGGGGCTGACGAGCACCCGGGTGCCGTAGACGTCGTCATCGAGGCTCGACCGGGTGATGGCGCCGGGCGCCGGCAGTTCGGTGGTGACGTCCACGTCGTAGGGCGCATAGTCTTCGGCCACCCGCTGCCACACCATCTGGATGGCCTTGAGGTCGTAGTCGTCCCAGGTCTGGCCGTTGCCGTTGGGGTCCCATCTCGGGCAGGGGATGCTGGCGACGCCCCACGCGGCGTTCCATGCCGTGCCGCTGAGGGTCCCGCCCCCGAAATCGAGGTAGATCACGCGCTTGGAGCCGGGGAGACTGTGGAGCAGGAAGGTCTGGTCGAGTGGGGCCATGGCCGCGATGGCCTTCGCTGCCGGGTCGGTCGCCGCAAAGCCGCTGGGAAGAGCCGGGCAGACGTAGAACAGCCGCCCTTTACGGTCGAGTACGAGGCTCGCGTCCTGTCGGAACCGCTTTGCCAGTTCCGACGCGGTCGTCCCATACGCGCTCGCCACGGACGGGAGTCTCGACCCGAGGGTGGTGATTGCGGCCTGGCCGGAGGTCGCTTGGGGGAGGTCCAGTTCGGGCAGCGTGGCCGGCACGCGTGCCCCGGCCTGAGCGACTGTGACCGCGACGCTGTCGGCCACGGTCCAGCCGGACACGGCGACCACGAAGAGCACCGCCAGGCCTGTCAGCAGTCGAGAAGTCCACCGCTTCATGGGTCCCTCCGTTCGTAGGCCCCAAGCCATCCCGCTCGAGCCGGCCGCGTGCGCCGGCGAGCGGAGACCACATCAAAGACCATCTACATATATCGGCAGATGTCGCCTCATCCGTGAGGACCCGGGGTGGGTCCGTTGCGTACCTTCTTCAGCCTACGACCGGCCCGGGCGGCGGTCAACTGCCGCGGCCGCCGGCTCCCGTCTCCGCTCGACTCTCGATAGAATGAGTGCGGCCACCACGACACCGGGGAGAACGATGAAACGGTCTTGGCTCATTCCGCTCCTCCTGGCAGCGGTCCTGTGCTCGGCGATCGCCGTCTCCGCCTGCAAGTCGGACGCCACGGCCGCGAGCAGCACACCCACGAGCGGTTCGGGGCCGACCGTCACCAACGCCGACGGCACGGTGGTCACCAACCCCGACGGCACCGCGGTCACCACCACCGGCGGGACTCCCGACACCGCCGCAGGCCAGACCACGGACACGACCGCCGGCGGTCCCAAGTATTACTCGTTGCTCACCGGCGAACCTGTGGCGAGCGAGGCCGACCTCACAAAGCCGGTCACCGGCTTCATGATCGACAACCATACGGCCGCCCGGCCGCAGTCGGGGATCAAGCAGGGCGAGGTGATAATCGAGGCGATCGCGGAAGCGGGCATCACGCGGTTCCTGGTGCTGTACCAGCAGCATCAGCCTGCTCTCGTAGGGCCCGTGCGGAGCCTCCGGGTGTACGACATCGACTGGGCGGTGCCGTTCGACTGCAGCATCGGGCATGTCGGCGGCGCCGAGAGCGCCCTCAAAGAAGTGCGCAACGGCAAGTACCGCGACATCGACATGTTCCGGAACGGCGCCTATTACTGGCGTTCGGACGACCGCCTCGCCCCGCACAACGTCTACATCAGCTACGAGAAGTTCAGCAAGTTGAACCTGAAGAAGGGCTATACGAGTTCGGACCCGAAGGGATTCCCCCGGGTCGACGGCAGCCCCGTGGCCACTCCGGATGCCGCGACCGTCAACGTCCACCTGGCGGGCGGCGCCCACGACAGCCGGTATGAGTACGACAAGACCACCAACACCTACAGGCGCTACAACCGGGACACGCTGTTCGTCGACCGGGAGGAGGGCCCAGTGACGCCGAGTGTGGTCATCGCGTTCATGGTCGACGAAGGCAAGGGCAAGGTGGAGGATGGCATCGTCCGCGAGCGGATCGCCACCATCGGTTCGGGCCGCGCGTACATCTTCCAGAACGGCACCGTGATCCAGTGCGAGTGGCATAAGGAGACGCAGGCCAAGCAGCTCAGCTTCACAGACGCGTCGGGCAACCCTGTCTCGCTGGTGCGCGGCCAGACCTGGATCGTGGCGGTGCCTCGGGCCTACGGCAAGGTGACCTGGAGCTGAGACGGGCCGCTACGACCGTGCGCCGCTAGGGCGCCTGCAGCATCGTCCCGAATATGTCCAGGGCGTCCAGGTCCACCGTCTTGGCCGACGAGTCCGGGTTCATGTAGCCGGAGTAGTCCAGAACCACCGTGTGCGTGGCGTTGCTCAGGCCGGACGCCGTGTACACGGCCTGCCGGTAGGCATCCACCGCCGCGTACAGGTCGGGGTAGAGCGACTGCACCTTGCCGTCGATGCTCACCTTCAGTTTCCCGAACGCCGGGCCTTTCGCCGCGATCACCTTGAAGCCGGTGCCTGTGAACTTGAACGTCACCGGCGCGCCCGGGGCCGACTGCGTGCGTATGCGGTTCTGGGAGTACTTCACCGAGTAGACCGAGAGCCACGGAGCCGCGTAGGACAGGAGCGTCGAGTTCTCCTCATAGCGCGTCCAGGCCTGGGTGAGGACGCCGTCGATGTCCAGCCTGTCGACGTTCACCGTGTCGGCGGAGGCGGCGTCGTTCTTCCAGCCTGAATAGTCGAGCCGCACGGTGTGGGGCCCGTTGGACAGGCCGGTCCTGGTGTAGACGACCTGCCGGTAGGCCGGCGCGGCGGCATAGAGGTCCGGATAGGTGGTCTGCGTCGCTCCGTCGATGGTGACCTTTAACTTGCCGTACGCGGGTCCGACCGTGGCCACTACGTCGAAGCCCCTCCCGGTGAACATGAACGTGAGCGGTGCGCTGGAGCCAGCCCGCGTGCGCATGTAGTTCTGGGAGTAGCTCACCGAATACTTGGTGTTCCACGGGGCCGCGTACGACAGCAGCGGCGAAGACTCCTCGTACCGGGTGAGCGCGTAGGTGAAGTCGTTGCCCGTGCCGGTGGTGGGACTGGTCCCGCCCAGCGTCGTGACCGTGACGTCGCAGACTCCCGAGAGGTGCACCGGGCTGACGGCGATCAACTGGGTCGCGGAGACCGGGGTTATGCTGCTCGCCGGGACACCGCCGAAGCTCACCGCGGTCGCTCCGGACAGGCCGGTACCGGTGAGGGTGACGGAGGTGCCGCCCGCCGTCGGGCCCGACTTGGGAGCGAGGCCTGTGATCACCGGCCGGGCCACGTAGGTGTAGTCGTTGCCCGTGCCCGCGGTGGACGAGGTGCCTTTCGAGGTGGTGACGGTCACCTGCACCACGCCCGCGGAGTGCGCGGGGGCGATGGCGTTGATGCGGCTGGAGGACTGGACGGAGAACCTGGCCTCGGTCCCTCCGAACTTCACCGAGGTGGCGCCGTTCAGGTTCATCCCGGTGATGGCCACCGCGCCGCCTCCGGAGGTCGGGCCGGACTTCGGCGAGACGCTCGTGACCGCCGGTGCGATGGTGAGGCTCAACTTGGCGTCGTCGACGTAGGCTCCCTCACCGTTGTTCACGCCGTCGGACTCGAACACGAACGCCACCCAGACCCTGGACTGGCCCAGGGCGCTGAAGTGAGTCCCGAGGGGTCCGGGGAGGTAGGACAGGTCCAGCTTCTCGGACCTCCACCCGCCCGAATCCCCGCTGCCCGCCCATCCGTAGAAGTAGTCGCCGTCTATGGAGACGAGCATACTGAGCTCGTCGTAGCCCTTCTCGGACTTGATGTAGACATCGCCGGTGAAAGACGCGGCGATCGCGTGGGACAGATCGAAGGGGCCGGCCACCATCCAGGCGTCCATCCCGTTGGGATACGGTCCCGGGGCCGGCACGGAACTCGCGGCGCAGTATGCGGAGTGCGTGCCCGCAGAGGCCCGGTAGGTCGTGGCGGCCCATGTCGGGGCGCCGGTGCGGACCCACAGCCCCAGGCCGCTCTCGAAACCGTCGGAGAGGGCGTCCGACGTCGCCAGCAGGGAGCCCGCGGTGGCGGTCTGAGCCGCGCCGCCCTGCGCCGCCACTCCGCCGGCGCTGTGCGCCGAAGCCACCCCGGCGGGGAGCCGCTTCACCACCGGCACCGTCAGCACCGCGGAGGACTGTGCCAGCGTGCTGCCGGACAGCGGCGCGGCCGGGGCCGCGGCGGTCAGGCCCACGAAGGCCACCGCCGCGAGGACCACGCACGAGATCGCCCACCGCGTAGCACCGGGTCGGCGGACCATCCTGGAAGTCACTTTCATCGAGCCCCACTCTCGTAGCTGGATCGACCATGGATGTGACTGCATCCTACTCTATACAATCATCGGCACATCTCAGCCGTCGGAAAAGGAGGGGCGATGTCGAAGGTGTCCGTGACGCTCCCGCTCGGGGTCTCGCTTCCCGGCATGCCCGAGGCCATGGAATGTCGCGGCGAGACCGTGGAGGAGGTGCTCGCCGACTGCGTGGCTCAGCAACCCGGGCTGCGCGGGCGCATCTTCAAGCAGGACGGCTCTTTATGGGTGGGCGTGGTCGTCAACGGGGGCAACCTGCCCCGGGACGCGGAGCTACAGGCTCCGGTCGCCGACGGCGACACCATTCGTCTGGTACCGGCGGTCGGCGCCTGCTAGGCGCGGCTGCGCCGCGCCGTCCGGGACGCCGCTCCGGCCGCGCCGCCGGGCGTCAGCTCATGAACGGCTTGACCACGCCCTTGATGTAGCCAGGCTTCATGTTCAGGTTGTCCTCGAACGCTTGGCCGATGTCTTCCAGCTTGTAGGTGTCCGTCACCAGCTTGTCCATGCGGTAGACGCCCTTCTCCAGCGCCCACATGGCCCGCTCCAGTTCGCTCTGGTAGTTCGTGGACATCCCGATGCCCTGGGGGCTGAGGATGATGGGGCACTTGATCCAGTTGAACAGTTCGGTGGTGGCCGGCGCCTGGTGCCAGCCCACGAGAACCACTTTGCCGCGGTTCACTTTGATGACGTCACCGGTCATCTTGATGCCGATCGGCTTGCCGACGACCTCGATGGCCACGTCGACGCCTCGGCCCTTGGTGATCTTCATGACCTCTTCGACCACGTCGCACTTGGACGGGTTGAGGGTGATGGTGGCCCCGAACTCCCTGGCCAGCTCCAGCCGGCTCTCGTCCAGGTCGGCCACGATGTACTCGCGCAGTTTGGGGGAGGAGACCCCGGCGATGACGCCCAGGCCCATGAAACCGGCGCCGATCTGGAAGACGAAGTCGCCGAACTCCGGCGTGATGGTCCGCGCGATGGACACGCAGCTCATGAGCGGCTCGCCCAGCGCGTACTCGAACGGGACGCCGTCCGGGATCTTCTCGATGATCATGCCGTGGGCCCGGTGGGCGGCGAAGTGGGTGGGGTCGACGGCCACGTACTCGCTGTAGGCCTCGTCGGTGAAGTAGCCGGTGATGCGGTCGCCCACCTGGAAGCCCTTCACCAGCTTGCCGACCTCGACCACGGTGCCCGCGGGCTCGTGCCCGGCGCGCCGCGGGAAGGGGTTGGCCGCCTTCATCTCGTCGCTGTAGGAGTCCTTGTAGGCGGTCATGTCGCTGGAGCAGACACCGCACGCCTCGATCTTGACCAGCATCTGGCTGTCGGTGATCTGCGGCGTGGGCACCTCGCGGATCTCGAACGTGCGCGGTGCCGTGATGAACGCTGCTCTCATGTGACCTGCCCCCCTGTGAGTGACTGACTGTGCCGCCCGGCGGTGCCGGCCGCACAGGTGATGATAGCGCCGACCGAGGGACCGGAGGGGGTGGTTCTACGGGCGGCGCGCTCTGTCGAGCGCTTCGCGCACGCCGGTGGCCAGACCTTGGCTGCTGAAGGGTTTCTCCAGGAAGTTCACGCCTTCGTCCACCCGCCCCTCGTGCACGATGGTGTCGCGCGCATACCCCGACATGTACAGGACGGGCAGGCCGGGCCGCAACGCGACCACCCGCTCGGCCAGGCGGTTGCCCTGCAACTCGCCGGGCAGCACCACGTCGGTGAGCAGCAGGTCCAGTGGGCCCTGATCCTTCTCCAGGGCCGCCAGGGCCTGCGCCCCGTTCGCGAACGCCCGCGTGGTGTATCCCGATTGCTCCAGTATCCGGCAGGCGAGTTCGCGGAGGGGCTCGTCGTCTTCGACGATCATTATGGTCTCGTGGCCGCCTGCGGGGGCCGGTGCCTGGGTTGCGGCCTCATCGTCCGGCGCGGCTTCTTCGCCAACCACGGGCACGTAGATGGTGAAGCTCGTGCCCCGGCCCGGCTCGCTGCTGACACTGATGCTGCCACCGCTCTGGCGGACTGTGCCGTAGACCATGGACAGGCCGAGCCCCGTCCCCTCACCCACCGATTTCGTGGTGAAGAACGGCTCGAACACGCGAGACGCGGTCTCCTCGTCCATGCCGGTGCCGGTGTCCGAGACCGTCAGCGCGAGATAGCGCCCGGGTTCAGCATCCGGATGGGTGGAGCAGTATGCCTCATCCAGTTCCGCCACACCGGTCTCTATCGCCAACCGTCCGCCGGACGGCATGGCGTCGTGCGCGTTGAGGACGAGGTTGAGGAGCACCTGCTCGAACTGGTGCACGTCGATCTCCGCCTGCCCGCCGCCGGCCGCCAGATGCATCACCAGGTCGATCTGTTCGCCCAGTGTGCGGCGTAGCAGCGTTTCCATCCCGACAAGGACGGAGTTGAGGGATACGACCTCCGGCCGCAAGGCCTGCCGGCGGGAGAACGCAAGGATCTGCCTGGTGAGGGTGCCCGCCCGTTCGGCGGCCCGCTTCACCTCGAGCAGGCATTCTTTGAGCCCCTCGTCTCTCATGGCCTCGTGCTCCAGCGCCAGATCCGTGTAGCCGAATATGGACGTGAGCAGGTTGTTGAAGTCGTGGGCGATACCTCCGGCCAGTTGGCCGACGGCCTCCATCTTCTGGGATTGCTGCAGGCGGGCGTCGCTCTCGCGCAGCGCCGCCTCGGTGGCCCTTTGCCTCGTGAGGTCGTGGATGATGATGTTCGTCCGCTCGACCCCCTTCGAGTCGGTGAAATTGGCCGCCGACACCTCTCCCTCGAAGCGCGAGCCGTCTGCGCGGACGAGCGTCATCTCGCCCCGGGCGCTCCCGGCATCTTTCCAGGCCTCCATGAACAGCTCGACACGCGGGTCGTCTGCGTCCATATAGGCACTCCGGCCCTGCATCTGCTCTGGTTCCTCGTCCCGCTGGAACATCGCCCGGGCCGCCGGGTTGGCCGTCAAGACCGAGCCGTCCGGGGACCCGAGGATCATCGCGTCCATGCTGTGCTCCTGCATGGACCGGTACCGTTCCTCGCTGTCTCTGAGCAGCGTCTCGGCCGACAGCCGCTCGGTGATGTCGAGCACCGTGGCAAGGATGTAGCGCCGGCCGCCGGACTCGATCGGACTGGCGTCGATGGTTATCGTCTTCGCTTGACCCGACTTGGTGACGATCTCTGCGTGACGGCCTCTCAGCAAACCCTGGGCCTCGAAGCCGGCTCGCATCTTGCTCTCCGGCTCACTCGAATGGAGCCCCAAGCTTTCTCCGTTCTGGCCGAGCATCTCTTCTCTGGTGTACCCGGTCAAAGCCTCGGTAGCGCGGTTGACGTCGGTGATCGTGAGCCCGGGCAGTTCGAAGAGGATGACGGGGATCAAGGCTTGGTCGAAGATGACGCGGTATTTGGCCTCGCTCTCGGTGATCAGACGGGTCTGGTCGGCGAGCCTCTGCTCCATCTCGACCCGCTCGGTGATGACCTCAGAGAAAAGGAGGATGCCGCCTATCCGGCCATCCTCCTCATGCCAGGGGATGATCTCCCAGCGCACCCAGTCGACCGTGCCGTCGGCCCGCGGGAACGGTTCTCCCTCGCATCTCTCCGTGGCGCCTGCCAAGCACCTGCGGTGGATGTCCTTCCAGCGGTCCGGGATCTCGGGGAAGAGCTCGTAGTGAGAGCGCCCTACGGGGTCGTCCGTGCTGAGGTGGTATGAGGTGAGATAGCCGCCGCTCGCGGCGAGATACCTCATGTCCCGGTCGAGCATTGCGATGGCCACCGGTGTGTGGTCGATGAAGGCGCGGAGGAGGCGTTCGTTCTTGAGCAGCACGTCCTCGACGGGAGCGAACCCATCGTCGTGTCGCGCAGGGACCGTCGTCTCCGGTTTGCCAAACCGGTCGCCGTGGCGCGCGCCTGGTTTCTCGCTGTCCGAGTAGCCGTCCATTGCGGACCCCCGTCGCGGGATCAGCCACGGGCCAATTGTACCTCGCGCCGCGGTGGGGGCGTCTACTCGCCGGGACGGTCCAGCAGTTCCCTGATCCGGTAGGCGAGGGCGCCGGGGGTGAACGGCTTCTCCAGGTACTCGATCCCTTCGTCCAGCCGCCCCGCGTGGACGATGGCGTTGCGCGTATAGCCCGACATGAAGAGGACCGGAACACCCGGCCGCAGCGTCCGCATCCTCTCGGCGAATTGGTTGCCCTGCAACTGCCCCGGCAGCACCACGTCCGTCAGTGCCAGGTGCACCGGCGCCTCATCGTCCTCCAATGCTGCGAGCGCGCGGTCCGCGTCTGGGTAGGTGCGCACCGTGTACCCGAGGTCCTCGAGGACCCGCGACACGAGGCTCCTGAGCGCTGCCTCGTCCTCGACCACGACGATCGTCTCCTTGCCGCCCGCCGGGGTGACCGGCCGCGGGACGGTCGCAGGCACGGCTGCGGGCCGGGCCTGCGCGACCGGCAGGTAGACCTTGAAGCTCGTGCCGCTGCCGGGTTCGCTGTAGACGGAGATGCTTCCGCCGCTCTGCCGGACGATGCCGTACACGGTGGAGAGCCCCAGGCCCGTGCCCTCTCCCGGCGGTTTGGTGGTGAAGAACGGCTCGAATATGTGCGACAGCGTCTCCGCGTCCATGCCTGTGCCGGTGTCGGACACCGCCATCATGACGCAGCGGCCCGGCCGCGCGTCCGCGTGGGTGGCGCAGTACTCTTCATCCAGATCCGTCTCCCCGCGAGGCTCTCCATAATAGTTGGGATAAAAACGACCCCAAGGATGCTCAGGTTATCTTGCATATGCTCGAGATTGGCGCAGTTCAGGTCTTTTATGAT
>CAIQPS010000151.1 GCA_903873715.1 uncultured Actinomycetes bacterium | reverse complement strand
GACACCACGAGGCGCAGGTTGGCCTCGGTGAGTTCGTGCTTGGCCCGGATGTCCCCGCGCTCGATGCGCTTGGCCAGAGAGACTTCCTGCTGGGCGGTGAGGAGCTTGACCCGGCCGATCTCCTTGAGGTACATGCGCACCGGGTCGGTGGTGGGCACGTCCACAGTGAGGTCGAGCTCGTCGTTGCCCCGCGGCCATTCCATGGAGTCGCGGCTGTCGAGCTCCAACTCGTCGTCGGAGTCGAGACAGGACTCATCCACCACCTCGATGCCCTGATCGAGCAGCGTGGTGTACATCAACTCGATCTGTTCGGTGGTCAGATCACATTCAGCGAGGACTTCGGCGATGTCTTCGGACGTGACGAAGCCACGGCCGCGGCCCACTTCGATGAGCGCATCGACTTCCTCGATGTTGACGATCCAGCCTTCCGGCGCAGGAGTACCGGTCAACTCACCCTCCCGAGTCGTCGCGGTGGACGATTTGTACTTATGCTCCGGGCGCTATCTGATCCGGAGATGCCACGGCCTCATGCCCGTCGCTGCCCAGCCACTTGGTGCCGTAGTCGCGCATGTGCTCGATGAGGGGGATGAGATCCCAACCCATCTCCGTGAGCGTGTACTCCACGCGCGGCGGGACTTCGGCGAAGCTTTTCCGGGTCACGATGGCTGATTTTTCGAGCGCCTTGAGCCGCTCGGAGAGAGTCTTGGGACTGATCCCCGCAAGCGAGCGCTCGAGAGCGCTGAACCGGTTGATACCGGCCGAGAGGTCGCGCAAGATGAGGAGAGTCCACTTGCCGGAGATGATGTCGGCGGTCCTGAGGACTGGGCAGGTCTCAGGGTGCGTACTTGCTTCTTGCACGATGCCGGCACCCCCGCTGGCTTGTCGAGCGTTGCTTCTGAAAAGGTAAGGCAAGGTAGCAGAGAAACAGGCCCTTTTCAACCCTTTTGCAGGTGCTTACGCAGCAATTCGTTGACCAATCCCGGGTTTGCCTGGCCCTTGGTCTCCTTCATGATCTGACCCACGAAGAAGCCCAGCACCTTGTCCCTTCCCTGCCGGAACTCTTCCGCCGGTCCGGGGTTGGCCTCGACCACCCGGGCGACGATGGCTTCCAGTGCGCTGGTGTCGGAGATCTGCCCCAGACCCTTCTCGGCGACGATGTCCGCGGCCGGTTTGCGGGTCTCGCACATGGCCTCGAACACTTCCTTGGCCATCTTGCCGGAGAGCGTGCCGTCCTTGAGAAGTGCCAGCAGCTCGGCCAGCGCGGCGGGCTGCACCGGGCAGTCGGCCACCTCGTGTCCGGACACGTTGAGATACGCCGACAGATCGCCCAACACCCAGTTGACCGAGGTGCGGGCGTCTCCCGTGGCGCCGGCCAGTGTCTCGAAGTAGTCGCCCAGAGACTTGTTGGCGGCCAGCAGAGCCGCTTCCTTGCCGGTCAGCCCGTGCTGATCCACCAGGCGCTCCTTGCGGGCGGCGGGCAGCTCGGGCAACGAGGCCCGGACCTTGTCCACGTACTCAGCGTCCAATTCCACGGGCGGAAGGTCTGGCTCCGGGAAGTAACGGTAGTCGTGCGCCTCTTCCTTGCTGCGCAGCGACGAGACCTTGCCGGTGGCGGGGTCGAAGTGGATGGTCTCTTGGACCACTCGGCCTCCGAACTCGATGGTGTCGATCTGCCGCTCTATCTCGGCCTCCAGGCCGCGATGCAGGAAGCGGAACGAGTTCATGTTCTTGAGCTCGGTCTTGGTGCCGAACGGCTCGCCCGGATGGCGTACCGACACGTTGGCGTCGCAGCGGAGCGAGCCCTCTTCCATGTTGACGTCGGACACGCCGAGTTGCTGGACGAGGCTGCGGAGCTGTGTGAGGAAGGCGCGCGCCTGGTCGGGAGTGGTGATGTCCGGCTCGGTGACGATCTCCACCAGCGGCGTCCCGCCCCGGTTGAAGTCCACCAGCGAGTAGTCGGCGCCGGCGATGCGGCCGGCGATGCCCCCGGCGTGCACGAGCTTGCCGGCGTCCTCCTCCATGTGCACCCGGGTGATGCCCACCCGGAACATGCTGCCGTCCTCCATCTCCACGTCGAGATGCCCGGCCAAGCCCAGCGGCAGGTCGTACTGCGAGATCTGGTAGGCCTTGGGCAGGTCGGGATAGAAGTAGTTCTTCCGGTGGAAGATGGTGCGCGGCGCTATGTGACAGTCGAGGGCCAGCGCGATGCGCGTGGCGTACTCGATGGCCTTCTCGTTGGTGACCGGCAACACCCCGGGATGGCCGAGGCAGATGGGGCACACGTGCGTGTTCGGCGGATCGCCGAAGGACAGCTCGCAACCGCAGAACATCTTGGTCCGGGTGCTCAGCTGGACGTGGATCTCAAGGCCGATGACGGCCTCCCAGGTCTCCGCGCCGGTGGTCATCGCTCACCGCCCTTCATCAAAGGCACCGTGGGCACCTGCAGGTGCTGCTCCAGAGCGTGGGACGCGTCGAGCAGGCCCTTCTCGGAGAAGTGCGGCCCGATGAGCTGCAGCCCCACCGGCATGCCGGCCGAGAAGCCCGCCGGGATGCTGATGCCCGGCAGCGCCGCCAGGTTCACCGGGATGGTGCACAGGTCGGACAGATACATGGCCAGCGGGTCGGCCACGCGCTCGCCGATCTTGAAGGCCACGGTGGGCGACGTCGGGGAGATGAGGTAGTCGAAGTCCTCGAACGCCCTGGCGAAGTCGTTGATGATGAGGGTCCGCGTCCTCTGCGCCTGGGCGTAGTAGGCGTCGTAGTAACCGGCCGACAGGGCGTACGTGCCGATCATGATGCGGCGCTTGACCTCCGTCCCGAAGCCCTCGCTGCGGGTGCGGGTGTACATCTCGTAGAGGTCCTCGGCGTGCGCCGTGCGGTGGCCGTAGCGCACCCCGTCGAAGCGGGCCAGGTTGGCGCTGGCCTCGGACGGGGCGATGATGTAGTAGGCGGCAAGTCCGCGCACCACACCGGGCAGGCTCACCTCTTCGCACACGGCGCCGAGAGCGCTGATGGCGTCCACGGCGGAGTCGAACACTTCCTTCACGCCCGGCTCGATGGCGTCGCCGATGAACTCCTTGATGACGCCGAAGCGCAGCCCCTCCAAGGCGCTGCGCGAGGGAGTGCCGGCCGGCTCGGTCAGCCCCAGGCTGGTGGAATCGAGCGGGTCCTTGCCTGCGACGATGTCGAGCAGAGCTGCCGCGTCCCGAGTGTCGCGGGTGAGGGGACCGATCTGGTCGAGCGAGCTGGCGAAGGCCACCAGGCCGTAGCGGCTCACCGCGCCGTAGGTGGGCTTGAGGCCCACGACCCCGCAGAGAGAGGCCGGCTGGCGGATGGAGCCGCCGGTGTCCGTGCCCAGAGTCCACGGGGCTTCTGAGGCGGCGACGCAGGCGGCGGAGCCGCCACTGGAGCCGCCCGGCACCCGGTCGAGGTCCCAGGGGTTCCGCGTGGTCTCGAAAGCGGAGTTCTCGGTGGAGCTGCCCATGGCGAACTCGTCCATGTTCAGCTTGCCCAGGAAGATGAGGCCCGCATCGCGCAGCTTCGCGATGATGGTGGCGTCATACGGCGGGATGTAGCCCTTAAGGATCTTGGAGCCGCAGGTGGTCTCCATCCCCTTCACGGCGAAGATGTCCTTGAGCCCGATGGGGACGCCCTCCCACGGCTTCCTCTGGGAGATGGGCTTCGCGTCCACGGCGGCCGCAGCGGCCATGGCACCTTTTTCGTCCACCAGGAGGTACGACTTCACGTCGCCGTCCACGGCGGCGATGCGGTCGAGATAGGCCCGGGTGAGCTCCTGCGCCGAGACTTGCCCGGACGAGAGGAGTTCGCGGCACTGCCAGGCGGTAAGCCCTACGACGTCGACGCCCATGGCCGTCACCCTATCCGCGGGACGACGAACGACCCGCGCTCCACGGCCGGCCCGTTGGCCATCGCCTCTTCATGGGTGAGTCCCGTCCAGGGTTCGTCGGGCCGCAGCGCATTCTTGATGGCCACCGCGTGAGAGGTGGTCTCCAGCCCCGAGAGGTCCAGCTCGGAGAGTTGCTCCACGTAACCGATGATCTGTTCGAGTTCGGGCTGCAGGCGGGCCAGCTCCTCCTCGTCGAAGTGAAGACGCGCGAGCCGCGCCACGTGCTCGACCTCTCGCCTTGAGATCATCGTGAAGCTCTCCTTGCGGGGATGGTAGGACAGGGGATTATAGCCGAGGCGCCGGGCGCGAGAGGTCCGCGCAGCGACCGGACTCCTCACGCTGGGACGTGAAGGGTGCACGACGAACGGAGGCCACGAACGACCCCCGTTCGTCCGAGCCGTCAAAGCGACCCGCTACTGGTTCATCCAGAAATCCTGGGTGACGAAATCAGCCCAGGTCGAGATCCCCAGGAACTCGTAGTCGCCGTCATGTATGTCGGCCACGCACGCGGAGATGGCCTGTCCCGGATTGCCGGGATATGGTGCATCCGGGCCGCCCGGGAAGAGCGGATAGTCCGTACGAAGGCCCGGAGGGGTGTCGCCCGGGGGCGACTGCCAGGACCAGTTGGCCAACTGGTGATACTCACCGAACCATTTCTCTGAGTGTGTCTCATCAGCCAGGACCGGCGCCGAGAACGCAAGCACCAGCAGGCCCGCCAGAAAGACGATGAAGAAGACTTTGAGCATGACCGCGCACCTCCTCTTCGGGCACGCCGTCCGAGTGGAGGCGATGCGCGCGCGGAGACTCGTGCAAGGCCCGACCCGCCGGCCCGTCCGAGTGATAGCGGGGAAACCTGCTTGATCCCCGTATGATTCAAGCATATGCCGATCCGACTCGGAGTCAACACCAGCCCGCCGGCGGACCGCTACCAGGACCGTGCCTCTCCAAAAAAAGGTGGGCGCCTTGGCAGGCGCCCGAGAGGAGAAAGGAGAGTCACTGAATGGGAATGACTCTCAACTCCTATATCGGCCGGCCGGGGCGAGACTTTAGCGTCCCGCGGCCGGACTTTTCAGCGCCTCACCACGGCCGCCGGCCGGACGCGGGCAATAAAAAAGCCCCGCCGCAGCGGGGCTGAAAGATGACGGAAGAGATCTCCTCGTTCCGGTCTAGACAGGGCTGACGTTAGCAGCCTGGAGACCCTTCGGACCCTGGACAACCTCGAACCGGACAGCCTGGCCTTCGGACAGCGTCCGGAAGCCCTCTACCTGGATCTCACTGAAGTGGACGAAGAGATCCTCACCCTCCGGCTGCTCAATGAATCCGTAACCCTTTTCGGGACTAAACCACTTGACAGTCCCCTCAGCCAACCCTGCGACCTCCATGTCTTGGAGCGACCCGGCACCCCGTGCCCACCCCACTCTACTGCGATGCGGGCCCTTGAAAAGGAACCCGCCGCGGGACACAGTACCGGAACCCGCGTACCCGGTCAAGCCGAAAACAGCCACGAACGCCAACTATTACCAGGCGGCATTACCCTCCGGTCAGAGGAATGTCCTGCGGGACGGCAGGCTACTCTACATCCCTCAAGCGTTGGGTCGCTCGATAGTTCTTGAGGCGGTTGAGCGTCTTCGCCTCTATCTGGCGGATGCGCTCTCGGGTGACCCCGAAGCGGTCCCCGACCTCCTCGAGAGTACGGGGCCGCTCCCCTTTCAGGCCGTAGCGCAGCTCCAAGACCTTGCGGTCCCGCTCCGGCAGGCTGTCGAGCACCCGGAACAGCTCCTCGCGGCGGATGTCCTTGAACACCACCTCGAGCGGCTGATCGGCGTCCTCGTCCTCGATGAAGTCTCCGAGCTTGGAATCCTCCTCGTCGCCCACCGGCGTCTCCAGCGACACGGGCTCCTGCGCCGTCTTCTGGATCTCGGTGACCTTGGTGGCCGTGACGCCCATGGCTTCGGCCAGCTCCTCCACCGTGGGCTCGCGGCCGGTGGTCTGCAGGAGCTCCCTCTGGAGCCGGTTCATCTTGTTCATGGTCTCGACCGCGTGCACCGGCACCCGGATGGTGCGCGCCTGGTCGGCGATGGCCCTGGTGATGGCCTGGCGGATCCACCAGGTGGCGTAGGTGGAGAACTTGTATCCCAGCCGGTAGTCGAACTTCTCGACCGCCCTGATGAGCCCCAGGTTGCCCTCCTGTATGAGGTCCAGGAAGTTCAGGCCCCGCCCCATGTAGCGCTTGGCGATGGAGACCACCAGCCGCAGGTTGGCCTCGGTGAGGCGGCGCTTGGCCTCCATGTCCTTCTTCTCGATGAGCTTGGCCAGTTCGACTTCCTGGTGCGAGGTGAGCAGCGGGATCTTGCCGATCTCGCGCAGGTACATCCGCACCGGGTCGTCGACGCTGTGGTCGATGGTGACGTCCAGGTACTCGAGGAACTCCTCCTCCTCGGAGAAGTCCTCCAACTCCTCCTCCTCGACCTCCCCCACCTCGACGCCCATCTCGCCCAACAGGGAGTAGATGAAGTCCAGGTCCTCGGGGGTGAGGTCGTGGTCGCGGACGATGGCCGCGATCTCCTGCGGCGATAGCGCGCCCTGGGCACGAGCCAGGTCGACGATCTGTTCGAGCGCCTCGCTGTTCGTGACCGGTTCGTCCGCCATCTAGGGCCGTCCTTCCTCCGGGTCCAGATTGGTGAGACTCGCCCTCACAGAAGCAAGCAGTTGTTCGAGATGGAAGAGTTGGCGCTGTTCCTGCTGCACCTCGCCCCCTTCGGTGAGCCGCGCCCGCAGTCCAGTGATACGCCCTCTGAGGTACTGCTCCTGCACGCGCAGGTGTAGTTCCTCCAGGACGGCCAGCGGGTACCGGGCCTGATCGGCCTCCATGACCAGTCGCACGTACAGCCGGCCGGCCTCGGAATCGCCCTGGGCCCGGGACTGCAACCCCGCCAGGGCCTTGCCGCCCGCGGCGGCCCCACCGGGAGCGGCGAACGCGTCCCGCAGACCGACGAAGACCTCCCGGTTGCTCGGGTCGGAGAAATGCTCGGGAGTGAGCGCCTCGAGGAGGGCGACCGCCCTTTCGGGATGGCAGGCCGCGGCCACCAGGAACTCTCGCTCGATGTTGGTCTCGGTGGCGAGGAGGCGCTCCGCCATCCCCTGGCCACGGGGCGCCACGTCGCGCGCCTGCTGCTGCCGGCGCAGGCCCTGCCCTCTGAGCAGCAGGGCGACGCTGTCAGCGGAGAGCCGGAGCTTGTCCGCCACGATGGGGATCTCCTCCTCGCGCTCCTTGAGCGACCCCGCCCTTTCCATGATGCGGCGCACCTCCTCAAAAGCGCGCACCCGGCCGTCGGAGGTGGCGGTGTCGCTCTTGTCGAGGGCCTGCCGGAGCTCGAACCCCAGCAGGGACATCTTGCCGGCCATGACCTGCGAGACCTGCTCGGCGCCACCCTGCACGGCCACGTCGGCCGGGTCCTTACCGGAGGGCAGCAGCGCCACCCTGGGCCGGAGCGAATGGTTGCGCGCGAGCTCGCCGGAGCGAAGCATGGCTTCGGTGCCCGCCCGGTCGGCGTCGAACATGAAGGTGACGTTGCTGGTGAAGCGCATCATCAGGCCGATCTGACCGTCGGTGAGCGACGTGCCCATCGAGGCGACGACGTTCTTGACCCCGGCTTGCGCAAGCCCTATGACGTCGGTGTAGCCTTCGACCACCACCACCTCGTCCGCCTCCGCGATGGCGCGCCGCGCCTGGTACAACCCGTACAGAAGGTGGCTCTTCTGATACAGCGGGCCCTCGGGCGAGTTGAGGTACTTGGGGTTCTCGTCCTTGAGCGTCCGCCCCCCGAAACCCACCACGCGGCCCCGGTGGTCCACCAGCGGGAACATCAGCCGGCCGCGGAAGCGGTCGTACGTCTTGCCCGTCTGGCGCACCAGCAGCCCGGCTTCCTCCAGTTCCCGGTCCGTGAACCCCTCTTTGGTCGCCTTGCCGTGGAGCCCCCTCCACTGGTCAGGAGACAACCCCACCCGGAAGGCCTCGCAGACCTCCCGGCCCAGCCCGCGCTTCTCCAGGTAGGCGCGCGCGGGCTCGCCGTGCTGGGTCTCCCACAGATAGACCTGATAGAACTTGGCCGCCCTGTCGAGCAACTGCAGCAGACGAGCGTCGCGGTCGCGCTTGCCGGTGTCCGGACCGCCCGACTCCTCGTATTCCAGCTTGATGTTGTAGCGCTCGGCGAGCTGCTCTATGACCTCGGTGAACGAGAGGTTCTCCATGCGCTCCAAGAAGCGGACGACATCGCCGCCCTCGCCGCAGCCGAAGCAGTAGTAGAGGCCCTTCTCGGCGTTGACGCTGAACGAAGGGGTCTTCTCCTGATGGAAGGGGCAGAGCCCGCCATAGGTGATACCCCGCTTGCGCAGGCTGGTGTACCCGGACACGACGTCCACGATGTTCGCCGCCTCGAGGACGGACTGCACGCTGCCGTCCTTGATCACGGGGCCGCCCAGGATCGCGGTTCGAACAACTCCCGGTAGCGGCTGACGGCGTACCGGTCGGTCATGCCGGAGATGTAGTCGGTGACGGACTGGATGAGCACCTGACGGGCCGCCGCCGGATCGGCGCCGTCACCCGGCGCGGCAGTGCCCGCGCTCCACGGGGCCGCCTCGAGCGTGAGTTGCTCTCCGTGTGCGCCGGGCACCGCACGCTCCTCTCGGATCTCCTCGGGATGGGCCAGGAAGTACTCCATGAGGTTCGTGATGACGTGCCGCACCCGCTTCTCGCCAGCTTGGGCCAGCGATTGCGGGTAGACCGTGCGGAACATGAACTCCCGCAGGTCGAGCATGGCTTTGGCGATCTCCGGGCTCTGCACGATGGTCCCCGTCTCGTAACTCGTGTCCACCAGGTCGTGGACCAGCGTGTCCACCCGGCGGCTGCCGGTGTCTCCCAGCATAGCCAGCGGGCCGGACGGGAGATCGGCGGGCGTGAGCAGACCGGCGCGCAGCGCGTCGTCGATGTCGTGGTTGATGTAGGCGATGCGGTCGGCGAAGCGGATGATCTGCCCCTCGAGGGTGGCCGGCAGCACGTCCCCCGTGTGGTGGCGGATGCCGTCGCGCACCTCCCAGGTGAGGTTGAGACCCCGGCCGTCGTTCTCCACCACCTCGACCACCCGGACGCTCTGCTCGTTGTGGGCGAAGGCCCCGGCGCCCAGCTCTTCCAGGAGCTCCCGCATGACCTTCTCGCCGGCGTGGCCGAACGGGGTGTGGCCCAGGTCGTGCCCGAGCGCGATGGCCTCGGTGAGGTCCTCGTTGAGCCGCAGCCCCCGGGCGATGCTCCGGGCTATGCCGGCCACTTCGAGGGTGTGCGTGAGACGGGTCCGGTAGTGGTCGCCCTCCGGGGCGATGAAGACCTGGGTCTTATGCTCCAACCGGCGGAACGCCTTGCAGTGGACGATGCGCCCTCGGTCGCGGGCGTACGGCGTGCGGAGCCCGCACGGGTCCTCGGGCAGTTCGCGTCCCCGGGAGGCCGACGAGCGCTGGGCGAAGCGGGACAGCCCCGCCTCCAGTTCGTCGGTGGATAGTCGTACCTTGCCGGCTATCTCGTCCATTCAGGTGCCCCCTGCCCCCGTCCGCTCCCGGTCCTAGATTTCTCGACTTTGCGGGGAATGTCAAGCGGCCGGCATCGGATGATGCCGGCCGCTCTCTCGTGTCGCTACTAGGCCACGCTCCCATACGATCGTGCGGTATCTCGCACATTCATATGCGCGTGGCGCGCATGCCCCCTGAGGGGCGTCCCGGTCGTCTCTCTCAGTCGCCGGCCTTCTTGTCGGCGGCCTTCTCCTCGAGGACGGCCTGGGCCGCCGCGAGGCGGGCCAGCGGCACCCGGTACGGGCTGCAGCTGACGTAGTTGAGGCCGGTGCGGTGGCAGAACTTCACCGAGGTGGGCTCGCCGCCGTGCTCGCCGCAGATGCCGGTCTTGAGGTTCGGCTTGACCGAGCGGCCCTTCTGCACGGCCATCGCGATCAACTGGCCCACTCCCTGCTGGTCGAGCTTCTCGAAGGGGTTGGCCTTGAGAAGGTCGGTGCTGAGGTAGTGGGTGAGGAACTTGCCTTCCGCGTCGTCGCGGGAGAAGGCCAGGGTCATCTGGGTGAGGTCGTTGGTGCCGAAGCTGAAGAAGTCGGCCTGGTTGGCGATCTGGTCGGCGGTGACCGCGGCACGCGGCACTTCGATCATCGTGCCGATGGTGTAGTCGATCTTGACCTTGCGCTCGGCGAGCACCTGCTCGGCCGTGTCGATGGTCAGCTGGCGCATGAGCTTGAGCTCCTGCTCGAAGCCCACGAGCGGGATCATGATCTCGACGTGCGGCATCTTGCCGGTGGAGGCCATGACGTCTGCGGCAGCTTCGATGATGGCGCGCACCTGCATCGCGTAGATCTCGGGCCACTGGATACCGAGGCGGCAGCCGCGGGTACCGAGCATCGGGTTGGCTTCGGCCAGCGACTTGACCTTGGCGGCCAGCGCTTCCTGCTTGGCGATCTCGGCCGCGGAGGCGCCGGTCAACTGCAGTCTCTGCAGTTCCAGCATGGTGTCCACATAGCTCGGGAGGAACTCGTGGAGCGGCGGGTCGAGCAGGCGGATGGTGACCGGCAGACCTTCCATCGCGCGGAAGATGCCGTCGAAGTCCTCACGCTGGAACGGGAGCAGTCTGGCGAGATGCTTCTCGCGCTCCTCGGTGGTGTCGGACATGATCATGGCCTGCACATGCGGCAGACGTTCCTGCTGCATGAACATGTGCTCGGTGCGGCAGAGGCCGATGCCTTCTGCGCCGAAGGTGCGGGCCACGCGGGCGTCTTCCGGCGTGTCGGCGTTGGTGCGCACCCGCAGGCGGCGCACTTCGTCGGCCCAGCCCAGGACCGCGCTCATGTTCTCGTCCTCACCGGCGGGCACCAGTTTCGCCTGACCGAGGAACACCCGGCCGGTGGCGCCGTCCATGGAGACCCAGTCGCCTTCCTTGATGACCACGGCACCGATCGTGGCGGTCTTGGCCTTGTCGTCCACCTTCATGTCCTGCACGCCGGCGATGCACGGTTTGCCCATGCCGCGCGCGACCACAGCCGCGTGGGAGGTCATGCCGCCGTGGCTGGTGATGACACCCTGGGAGTGCATGAGGCCGTGGATGTCGTCGGGGTTGGTCTCCCAACGGATGAGGATGACCGGCCGGCCCTTGGAGCCCAGCTCCTCGGCCTCGTCGGCATCGAACACGGCCGTACCCACGCCGGCGCCCGGGGAGGCGCCCAGGCCCTTGGCCAGCACGTTGAGTTCCTGCTTGGGATCGAGGCGCGGATGCAGCAGCTGGTCGAGCTGCGCCGGGTCGATGCGCATGAGGCCCTCGTCCTTGCTGATGAGGCCCTCGGCCACCATGTCGACGGCCATCTTGAAGGCGGCCGGGGCGGTGCGCTTGCCGTTGCGCGTCTGCAGCATGTAGAGCTTCTCGTCCTCGATGGTGAACTCGAGGTCCTGCATGTCGCGGTAGTGCTTCTCGAGGGTCTCGCGGATCTCGTAGAGCTTCTTGAGGTTCTCCGGCTGGACCTGCTCCATCTCCGGGAGCGGCCGCGGCACGCGCACGCCGGCCACCACGTCTTCGCCCTGGGCGTTCATGAGGAACTCGCCGTAGAAGGCGTTCTCACCGGTGGAGGGGTCGCGGGTGAAGGCCACGCCGGTACCCGAAGTCTCGCCCTTGTTGCCGAACACCATGCTCTGGACGTTCACGGCGGTGCCGAGATCGTCCGGGATGCCCTGGGTGCGGCGGTACACCTTGGCACGGTGGTTGTCCCAGCTCTTGAACACGGCCACGATGGCCAGGTGGAGCTGCTTCATGGGATCGTTCGGGAAGGATTCGCCGGCGCCGGCCTTCAGAACCCCTTTGAGGCGATCGCAGAGGTCTTCGAGGTCGTCAGCGGTGAGGTCGGTGTCGACCTTGGCGCCCACTTCATCCCGCTTGGCCCAGAGTTCTTCCTCGAACGCCTGCGGGTCCACACCCATGACCACGTCGCCGAACATGGAGATGAAGCGGCGGTACGAGTCGTAGGCGAAGCGCTTGTTGCCGGTGGCGGCGGCCAGGCCGGCGACGGTCTCGTCGTTGAGGCCGAGGTTGAGGACGGTATCCATCATGCCCGGCATGGAGAACACGGCGCCGGAACGGATGGAGAGGAGCAGCGGGTTCTTGGGGTCGCCCAGGGTCTTGCCGGTGAGCTTCTCGAGGGCCTTCAGGTGATCGTTGATCTCCTGCTCCATGCCTTCGGGATAGGCGCCGTTGGCGGAGTAATAGACACACGCCTGAGTGGTGACGATGAAACCCTGAGGCACGGGGATCCCTATGCGGGTCATCTCCGCGAGGTTGGCCCCCTTACCGCCCAACAGCGGTTTCATAGAGGCGTTGCCCTCAGAGAAATCGTAGACGTACTTCGTGGCGCCCATCAGCCCGACACTCCCTTCGCGATCACTTCTATCCCCCGGGGTCCTACTGTTCGCTCTTCCAGGACCCAGTATTTTAACAAGCCGAGGACGCTTGGGGGCGCATCGCGCGTGACCGTGCAAGGCGTGAGGCTTCCGTGGGACTTCGTGTGGGCCCGCACCTTTCCTTTGGGTGTCACATTCTTATACTTATGGGTATGACGATAGGCGTGCTATCGTGGACCGGTTACGGAACCGTCAGAAAAGGAAAGGAGGGTTGTCGATGCCCGAGCAATCCGCAGTGGCCAAAGCTCGGGAGCGGCGCGACTACGAACGGACGGCCTCGATCATCTCGGGGGCGCTCACGGTAGTCGGCAGTTCGGATCTGGCCATGAAAGGTCTCATGGCAGCTGTAAAGCGCACGGCCAAATCGGATCAGCAGAACATGATCGTGGATTGGCTGAAGCAGTACACGGCCCCCGGAAATCCAGGCAACACGTTCTTCAAGAACATTCGTCATCTTCATCCTAACGTTCGCAAACGTTTCGTTGCCGGGATGATGGCCAACTTCTTCATGCGCGATCCGGAGTACACCGAGTCGCTCCTCCAGGAGAAAGGCATCTCTTCTCCCACGGCCATCCTCATCAGCCCGTCGATGAGCTGCAACCTGCAGTGTGTCGGATGCTACGCGTCCGAGTACGACTTCGAGGACCAGCTCACTGAGGAAGAGGTCGAGAGCATCATCACCCAGGGCGAAGCCATCGGCTCCCGCGTGTTCGTCATGCTGGGCGGCGAGCCCTTCGTCTACAAGCCCCTGCTCGACATCATCGAGCGGCACCCGCAGTCCGTGTTCATGGTGTTCACCAACGCCACCATGATCAACGACCGCCTCGCCGACCGTATCGTCGAACTGGGCAACATCTGCCCCACCATCAGCATCGAGGGCACCAAAGAGCAGACCGACGCCCGCCGCGGCGCCGGCACCTACGACCGCATCATGGCCGCCATGGACCGCCTGCGCGAGCGCGGCGCCATGATCGCCTTCTCGGCGACGGCCACGAGCCAGAACATCGCGGAGATCACCTCCGACGAGTTCGCGGACCTCATGGTGGAGAAAGGCTGCTTCTACGGCTGGTACTTCTCGTACATGCCCGTAGGCCGCGAGCCCGATCTCACCCTCATGCCCGGCCCGGAACAGCGCGACCAGCTGCGCCGCGGTGTGATGCACATCCGCAACACCCGCCCGCTCCTCGTCGCCGACTTCTGGGGCGACGGCACGCTCACCGGCGGTTGCCTGTCCGGCGGACGCAAGTACATCCACATCAACAACAAGGGCGATGTGGAGCCTTGCATCTTCGCGCACTTCGCGGTGGACAACATCAAGGACAAGCCGCTGCTCGACTGCCTCACCTCGGACTTCTTCAAGGATCTCCGTAGGATGCAGCCGTTCGGCAAGAACCTGCTCCGTCCGTGCCCGATCATCGACCATCCCGGCGTCCTCAAGCGCGCGGTGGAACGCAACGGCGCGTATCCCACCCACGACGGCGCCGCGGAACTGATCACCGACCTCCAGCCCGGCCTGCACAAGTACGCGCAGGGCGTCAAAGACGTGCTCAACCCCATCTGGGAGAACGAGATGGACTGGGCTCACAAATGGCTGGAAGCCGATCCCGAGTACCAGCGCCGCAAGCAGCGCCCCGGCGACGCTTCGCAGTTGGCCGATGAGGCCGGCGAAGCCGAGAAGGCCGTGGTCTGACGCGACACCGCTCTTCGGTCCTGCCCTGACACGGGCGGGATCCTTGCGTAGGCGGGAAAGAGAGGGGCGGCACCCTGGCGGGTGCCGCCCCTCTTGTCATATCCATACGGACGGGTGGGTGGAAAGGGAGCGCAGTGAGAGGACTCTCGATAGCGGCCGATGAACGGCGGGCGGGCGACGGCCTGGTCTTTTCCCTCATGGTCCTGCTGGCCGGGGCCAGCATCGCCATGTCGCTCATGCCCATAGTCAGGAGCGATCTGCAGGCGCACTTCGGGTTCTCGGAGGCGCAGATCGGACTTCTGACCTCGGTCTTCAACCTCACGTTCGCCCTGGGCTCTCTGCCCGCCGGGATGGCGGTGGCCCGCTGGGGCGGCCGGACGCTCGCCTTCAGCATCATCCTCACCGTGGTCGGAGGGGTGCTCTTCGCGTTCAGCCGCTCCTACCCGGGGTTCGTCGTGGGCAGGCTGCTGCAGGGACTGGGCGGCTCCGCCTTCCTTCCCGTGGGCACGCACCTGTTCAGCCACCATCTGCGCCCCGAGCGCCAGGCCCGCGCTCTGGGCGTCTTCGGGAGTGGATACGGGCTGGGAGTGGTCTCCGCCCTCCTCATCATGCCGAGCATCGAGAAGGCCGGCGGGTTCAGGGCCGTCTTCCTTGCGAGCGCCGCGATCATGGTGGTCCTCGGTGCATTCGCGTTCTTCCAGGATTCCGTCAGGGCGCCCATCTCGCGCTCAGAGACCCGGGAGCCCTTCGGCGCGGTGCTTCGCGATACGGCACGCATGGCGCTGAACCGGCGACTGCTCCTTCTGGTTCTCGTCAATATCGGGGTCATGGCGGTGGTGGTCGGCATCCTCGCATGGACGCCGGCGTTCCTTCAGGATCAGCGGCAATCGAGCGCGGCCGTCGCCGCCTACCTGACGGCAGGTGTGGGGGTGGCCCAGTTGTTGGGCAGTGTCGCCGGGGCACTGGCGATGACCAAGCTGAGCAAACCTGTGGTGCTGTTGGCCAGCATCACGATAATGTGCGTCGTGACAGCCCTCGCGCCCGTGGTCCCCGGGGCCGGATGGGCGATCGCACTGGTGGTGGTCGCCGGCTTCCTCACGATGGTCATGTTCCCGGCCGTCATGGGCTCGGTACCGGACACGGTCCCGCCGAAGCATGTCGGTTCGGCCACCGGGTTCCTGAACCTCACGAACCTCGTGGCCACCTTCCTCGCCCCCTGGGTGTTCGGCGTCCTGCTTGGCCGCTACGGGACCGGCCCGGGTCAGGGCGGCTACCTGGCAGGCTACCTGTGGCTGGCCGCGTTCCCGTTCATGGGGATCGGCGCAGCGACGGCGTTCATGCTCGCCAGGAAGCGCGGCTAGGCAGACCGACGCGGGAGACCGCGGCGGTTCGGCGCCAAGCAAGCGGCGTCGCGGGGTCTCAGCCCTGCACGTACTCCAGGTGGGCGACCTTCTTGACCGACTCCGAGATCGCCGCCAACTGGCGTAGGCGGTTCAGCCGGACCGCCTCGTCGTCGGCCATGACAAGGACGTCGTCGAAGTATTTGTCCAGGAACGGGCGCAGCCCGGCAAGCAGGGCCAGGGCCTTGAGGTAGTCACGCTTCTCCACCGCGATGCCCGACTCGCCGGCCGCCTGCCACCATTCGCTCATGAGGTTGCGCTCGGCGTCCACCTGGAACAGTGACGGCTGGACGCCGCCCAGAGCCTCTCCGGCCTTGGGCGCGGCGCCTTCGGGCAGTTTCTTGGCCAGGTTGGTCGGCCGGGTGTAGACGGTGGACAGGGCTTCCCAGGCCTCGCTCGCGCGGAACTTCGCGAGGGCCTCGGCCCGCAGCCGCAGGTCGAGGAAGTCGCGGGAGGTGGGCAGCACGGCATCCACGACGTCGCGGCCGATGCCGTCGTCGGTGAGAGCTTTGGCCAGACGCTCCAGGATGAAGGTGGTCGCGTCGGCCACCACCTGCTCGCGAGCCACGAGCTTCGGGAACTTCTCCAAGCCGTCGTAGGCCCGCTCGACCAGCTTCTCCACGTCGTAGCGCAGGCCGTGCTTGGCGGCGATGGCCACCATGCCGGCGGCGGCGCGGCGCAGGCCGTACGGGTCCTTGGAGCCCGACGGCGGTTCGCCGACGGCGAAGGCGGCGACGATGTTGTCGACCTTCTCGGCCGTCGCGAGCAGCGCGCCCGGGATGGTCTCCGGCGGGGCACCACCGGCCGCGTCGGGCAGGAACTGCTCGCGCAGCGCCTGTGCGACCTCCGGATGCTTGCCCTCCAGGAGCGCGTACTTCTCGCCCATGACACCTTCGAGATCGGCGAACTCGCGCACCATCACCGACACCTGATCGGCCTTGGCGAGCCGGGCCGCTTCGAGGGCGCGCTCGCGGGCGTCGCCGGGCGTGCGGGTGGCCTCACCCAGGTAGCGCACCAGGGTCTGCAGCCGATCGGTCTTGTCGCGCATTGAGCCGGCCTTGACGTGGAAGACGATCTTGTCGAGTTGCCCGGCCATGGCCTCGAGGCCCATGACCTTGTCCTTCTCGAACGAGAACTCCGCGTCGTCGATGCGGCCCTGCAGCACCCGCTCGTTGCCGGCGGTCACCGTCTTGTTGCAGGCGGGGTCGCTGTTGCTCACGTAGAGGAAGTGGTTGGAGAGACCGCCGGTCTCGGTCATCAGCGGGAAGTACCGCTGGTGGGACTGCATGGCGGTGACGAGCACCTCGGAGGGCAGCGCCAGATGCTTGTGCGCGAACATCCCCTCGACGATGGAGGGCTTCTCCACCAGGAAGAGCACCTCTTCGAGCTTGCCGCCCGGGTCCACGACCTCCAGGCCCTTGTCCGCGGCCACGCGCTCGAGCTCGCTCCAGATGAGCTTCTCGCGCTCCACGTGATCGACGACGACGCCGGCCTTGCGCATGGCCTCGACGTAGTCGCGCGGCTTGTTGATCTGGGTGGCGCCGCCCTGCCAGCGATGGCCGCGGCTGGTCTTGCCGGATGTCAGGCCGGCGATGCCGAACGGGATGACGGTGTCGCCCCACAGGGCCACGAGCCAGCGGACCGGACGGGAGAAGCGCAGGTCCTTATATCCCCAGCGCATGTTCTTAGGGAAGTACATGTCCCGGACGATCTTGAGGCAGATGTCGGGGAGCAGTGTCGACGTGGGCCGGGATTCGGCGCGGGTCACGTAGTAGACGAACTTGCGGCCGGATTCCTCGCGGATCTCGAGTTCGGCCGGAGTGATGCCCTTGGCGCGGGCGAAGCCCTCGCAGGCCTTGGTGGCATTGCCGTCGGCATCGAAGGCGGCCTCGTAGGCGGGGCCGCGCTGGACGATCTCGCGGGGGGCCTGCTCGCCGGGCACGTCGGTCATGAGCACGGCGATGCGGCGCGGAGACACCAGGACCTTGACGTCCGCAGGCTTCACGTCCACGCCTTCGGCCTGGAACATGCCGGACACCCGGTCGGGAAGCAGGTTGATGGCGGCCCGGCAGGCGGAAGCCGGCATCTCTTCGACGCCGATCTCCAGGAGGAAGTCGCGGGAGCCCCGGTCTTTGGGTGAGATCCACTCTTTGGCGGGCGCGGCAGCCTGCGCGGCCGCGCCGCCCCCCTCCTCGCCGTCATCCTGGAACTGCGAGCTGTACAGTTCGGCCACCTTGCGCGCCATGTTGCGCACCCGGGCGATGTAGCTGGTCCGCTCCGTCACGCTGATGGCGCCCCGGGCGTCGAGCAGGTTGAACGTGTGCGAGGCCTTCAGCACGAAGTCGTAGGCCGGACGGGCCAGCCCGCGGGCCAGACAGGCGTCGCATTCCCGCTCGTAGTCGGTGAAGGTGCGCTGCAGCCAGGGGATGTCGGCCACATCGAAGTTGTAGACCGACCACTGGGCCTCGTTGGCCTTGTAGACGTCGCCGTAGGTGACGCCCGGCACCCACTCCAGGTCGTACACGTTGTCGATGCCCTGCAGGTACATGGCCAGGCGCTCGGTGCCGTACGTGATCTCGACGCTCGGCGGGTCGAGGTCTATGCCGCCCACCTGCTGGAAGTAGGTGAACTGGGTGCACTCCATCCCGTCGATCCAGACTTCCCAGCCCAGGCCCCAGGCGCCCAGCGTCGGCCCTTCCCAGTCGTCCTCCACGAAGCGCACGTCGTGCTTGGCGAGGTCGATGCCAAGATGCTCGAGCGACGCGAGGTAGAGGTCCTGGATGTTGTCCGGGCAGGGCTTGATGATCACCTGGTACTGGTAGTAGTGCCCGAGGCGATAGGGGTTCTCCCCGTAACGGCCGTCGGTGGGCCGGATGGAGGGCTCGACGTAGGCGACCTTCCAGGGGTCGGGACCCAGCACCTTGAGGAAGGTGGCCGGGTTGAACGTACCCGCGCCCACTTCGGTGTGATGCGGCTGCCAGATGATGCAGCCCTGCTTGGCCCAGAACTCCTGGAGTCCCAGGAGGACTTCCTGGAACGTGGGTTTCTCCTTGCTCACGGTCGACCTCGCCGTTCGATTGTCAGGCAAAGCCGGATTTTACCAGTCCGCTGCCTGCGGCCGCGCGGACGACGGGGAACGAGCCGCACCTGCCCGCGCCGGGCTGCGCGCCGGCGCTCCAAGCCGGGCCGCCGAAGCCCGCGGCCGGTGCCGCTTACGGGCACCCGAGACGAAGCCGCTGCCCCGCGCGCCCTACGGAGCCGCGGTCGTCGTGGTCGTCGAAGACGACGTCGTCGTGGTGGGCGGCTTGGTGGTCGTCGTGGTGGGCGCCGTCGTCGTGGTGGTCGAGGCCGGTTCCCGCGAGATGGTGATGTCCACGTAGCTGCCGACCTTCACGGTCTCGCCGGCGGCCGGGTCCTGGTAGATGCAGAGCCCCGGTTCTACGTCCGGCGTCTCCAGATCGATGATCCGGGCCTTGAGCCCATACTGCGCCAGCCGGGCCAGCGCCTCCGCCTCGGTAAGGCCGAGCGCCGCCACCGCCGGTACCTTGACCGTCGTGACCACCGGGGCGTTACTTATGGAGATGGTCACCTTGGTCCCCGGTTCGACTTCCGTGCCGTTCTTCGGGTTCTGATCGACCACGGTGCCGCCCGGCTGGTCGGAATCCACCTCTTTGATGACCGCGGTCAGGTTCATGCTGTTGAGCGAGGAGACCGCGTTGTCCTTCATCATGCCGATGAGGTAGGGGACCTTCACCGTGTTGCTGGCGGCGGCGATGATCAGGGTGACCGTCGTGCCGGCGTCAACCTTCTTGCCGCCTTCCGGGTTCTGTCGCAGGACGGTCCCCGCCGCGACGTCCGCGTTCACCTCGGGCTTGGTCGCGACCTCCAGCCCGGCCTTTGCCAGTATGGCGGCGGCCTGGGTCTGGTCCTTGTTGGTGACGTCCGGCACCTCGACCTTGCCCTCGCCGGAGGAGACCCAGTAGCCGATGGTCTTGCCCTTCTCGAGCTTGGTGTTCTGCTCCGGGTCCTGGCGGACGATGCTGCCCTCAGGGACATCCGCGGACGGCTGGACGCCTTTCTTCTCGAAGACGAACTCCGCGTCCGTGATGCGCTTCTGAGCTGCGGCCTCGGTCAACCCGACGACGTTCGGGACCGTACGCATCTCGGCCGAAGCCGTGTTCCAGTTGGAGAGGATGACGTATGCGGCCCCCGCCAGAGCGAGGATGAGGACGATCACCAGGACCCACGGCCACACGGCGCGCGGGCGCCCGTGGCGCTCGTCGAGGTCGAGTATGGGGGCCGGGTTCTCGTCCCGGCGGCGGATCATCGTGCCCTGCGCCCCGGCCGTGCCGGCCGAAGACACCATGGTCGCGGCGGTGGTGGAGCCCGGGGACAGGATGCGGGTGGCCTCCTCGGCGAACCCGGCCGGAGCGGTGACCGGCTGCCCTTCCTGGACCCGCCGGAGATCGTCCAGCATGGCCTGCGCGGTGAGGTAGCGGTCGACCGGGCGCTTGCCCAGCGCCCGCATGATGACCGTCTCGAGGTTCTCGGGGATCGAGGGGTTCAGCGTCTTCGGAGCCGCGGGACGGTCGTGCACGTGCTTCATGGCGATGCTGACCGGGTTGTCCCCATCGAACGGGAGCGCCCCCGTGGACATCTCGTACATCACGATGCCCAGCGAATACAGGTCGGACGCGGCCTCCACCGGCTGCCCCTGCGCCTGCTCGGGCGAGAAGTAGTGGGCGGTCCCCAGGATGGAGCCCGCCTCGGTCATGGTGGAGGCGCTGCCGGCCCGGGCGATGCCGAAGTCGGTGACCTTCACCCGGCCGTCGTTGTCGATGATGATGTTCTGCGGCTTGATGTCGCGGTGGATGACGTCGCGGCGGTGGGCGAACCGCAGCGCCTCGACGATCTGCACGGCGACGGACACGACGAGTTCGGGGGCCAGCGGGGCGTACTTGACGATGATCTCCTTGAGGGAGCGCCCCTCCAGGTATTCCATCGCGATGTAGTAGGTGCCCTCGGCCTCGCCCCGGTCGTAGATCTGGACGATGTTGGGGTGGTTGAGACCGGCGGCGCTGCTCGCCTCCCGGCGGAACCGTTCGACGAACTGCTCGTCGTGAGCGTACCGGCTGGAGAGGATCTTCAGCGCCACCTGCCGGCCGAGCAGCCGGTCGTTGGCGAGATAGACGTCGGCGAAGCCTCCGCTTCCCAGCTTGCGGACAACCTCGTAGCGATCGTCGAACACTCGTCCTATCAAGACTCTACCGTCCCCCGGCGCCCTTCGGCGCCATCGTCACCGCGTCTTGCACGCGGAATACTACCGTATCCGTCTGCCGCTTCCTGCCGCCCTTGCCCGTTATTTCCCGAGCGCGGCGGCCATGACCTGCCTGGCTATGGGCGCCGCCACCGCGCCGCCCGAGCCCCCGTTCTCCACCAGCACGATCACCGCCACCTGGGGGTCATCTGCCGGCGCGAAGCCTGCGAACCACGCATGCGAGTCACCGTTCGCCACTTCGGCGGTACCTGTCTTGCCCGCAACCTGGACGCCGCTTATCGCCGCCGCGGTTCCCGTGCCGCTCTTCACCACCTGGATCATCAGGGTCTTGAGAGTGGCGGCCGTCGCCGGAGTGATCGGATGGAGCCAGGCGCTCGGCTCCGTGGTCTCGATGATCGCATTGTTGTAGCTGAGCACGTGGTCGACGATGTACGGCTTCATGATGGTGCCGTTGTTGGCCACCGCGCAGGCGGCCAGAGCCATCATCATCGGAGAGGCGAGGATCTCGCCCTGGCCGATGGAGGCCTGGGCCACGTGGGCCTGGTCCATGCCGGCCGGGTCGGGGAAGCGGCTGGTGGCTCCGCCGAGGCTCCAGGGCAGCCCCTGGCCGAACCCGAAGGCGCGCGCGTATTCCGAGAGCGTGTCCGCCCCCAGTTTCACTCCCACCTTGGCGAAGGTGGTGTTGATGCTGCTCGCGAAGGCCTTCTGGAAGTCGTGGTCGCCGTACACCTTGTTGTCGAAGTTGTGCACGACGTATCCGTACTCGGTGACCGTGCCGGTGTCGTTGAAATCGGTGGACGGCGTCACCTGGCCGGTCTGAAGAGCGGCCGAGGCGACGATGATCTTGAAGGTCGACCCGGGCGGATAGAGACCCTGGATGGCCCGGTTGAGGAGCGGCCGGCCCTCGTCGGCGTTGAGGGTCTTCCAGTCCTCGGTGAGGGTGTTGGGGTTGTAGCGCGGGTACGAGACCTCCGCCAGGATGGCCCCGGTCTTGGGGTCGATGGCGATGACGGCGCCCTTGCGCTCGCCCAACGCCTTGGCGGCCACCTCCTGAACCTTCATGCTCACGGTGAGCTTTAGGTCTGAGCCGCGCTGGTTCTTGCCGAGGATCTGGCTCCAGGACCCGGTGACGCCCAGCAGCCCGGCCTGGCCTGTCAACTGCTCGTTGTACACCCGCTCCACGCCGGCCCTGCCGTACCGCAGGTTGTTGTAGCCCAACCAGGGCTCGGTGACGTCGCCGAACGGGTACTGGCGCAGGAAGTACTGGCCTTGCTGCACGTTCTTCGCGACCACCTGGTCGTCCTGGGAGATGATGAGCCCGCGCTCGATCTTCATCTCCTCCTCGACCGCCCGGGTGTTGGCCGGGTTCACCTTGAGCTTGGGCGCGGACCACACCTGCACGTAGGTGAGCATGAGGATGAGGCCCACGAACATGGCCACGAAGACGTAGAACAGCCGGCGGATGGCCCTATCCATCGCGCCTCCCGCTCGCACTCGCGGCCGGGGCCGCGCCCGAGGCTCCGGCGCGTTTTTCGGCCGCCAGCTTGTCGCGGGCGGCCGAGTCGCTCGCCCGCAGGAGCAGCGCCAGCAGCATGAAGTTGGCCACGACTGAACTGCCGCCGTAACTCACGAACGGCAGGGTGATCCCCGTGAGTGGGATGAGCTTGATGACCCCGCCGATGATGATGAACGCCTGGATGGCGAAGATGCTCGTGAGACCGGTACAGAGCAGCCGGGCGAAGTCGTTCCGGCTGGCCATGGCCACCCGCAGACCCCGGTAGGTGAAGATGAGGTAGAGCAGGATGATGCCCATACCCCCCACCAGCCCCAACTCCTCGCCGATGGCGGAGAAGATGAAGTCCGATTCCAGGTGCGGGATTATCGGGTTGCCGTTCTGGAGTATCAGATAGCCCTGCCCCAACCCCCGGCCGAACAATCCGCCGGAGGCGAGCGAGAACAGGGACTGGACGATCTGGTAGCCGCTCCCGCTCGCGTCCTTCCACGGGTCCAGCCAGATGTCCACGCGCGTCTGCACATGCCCGAACACGAAGTAGAGCCCCGTGGCCCCGATGAGGAACAGCACCACCCCCACCACCACGTAGAAGGCCCGGCCCGTGGCCACGTAGATGAGCGCCAGGAGCGCGCCGAAGAACAGGAGACTGGTACCCAGGTCCTTCATGAAGACCATCAGCAGGATGGAGAAGCCCCAGATGGTGAGGAGGGGAGCCAGATACCGGAACGGCGGGAACGGCACGCCGAGCACGCGGCGGGTGCTGACGGTGAGCACCTCGCGCACGTCGACCAGATAGGCGGCGAAGAAGGCGATCAACAGCACCTTGGCGAACTCGCCCGGCTGGAAATGGATGGGGCCCACCACGATCCACAGCTTCGATCCGTTGATGTTCCGTCCGATGCCGGCGGTTATCACAAGGAGCAGCACCCCCGCGATGCCGAGCCAGTACTTGTGCCTCAGCAGCCCGCGCAAGTCCCTCGTGGACGCCAGCACCAGCAGGAAGGCCACCAGTCCCACCACCAGCCACATGGCCTGCTTGAGAGCCAGGTCCGGGTCGATGCGGTACAGGAGGAGGAGACCGAGGGTGGACAGCAGCGCGGTGACCGGCAGCAGGTAGGGATCGGCGTCGGGCACCAGGAACCTGCGTCCCAGGTGGGCGATGGCGAACAGCGCCAGGAACAGCAGCCCATACGTGAGCGACGACCAGGAGAGCGTCTCCGACTTGACCGTGTAGACCAGGGCGAACCCCAGAGTGGTCAGTACGAGCGCCGGAAGGAGGAAGACCAGCTCGCGGTTACGGACACTCACTGTAGCGCTGCCAGCCCCTGCAAGAAGGCCTGGCCTTCTTCCTTTCCTACGAGATCGTGGGCGTCCACCCTCTGCCGCTGGTAGTCGGCGAGGGAGTCATAGCTGACGGTGCTCACCTCGACGACCGACGAGAGCTCGATACCCAGCAACGAGGACGGCAACCCCTGATAGAGCGCCACCATCCCCTCGGAATCGCCCACGTAGTAGACGTTGGAGTTGAACGCCGCAAAGGCCGCGATGGCCAGCGCGATGATGATGACCACCACCGCGACCGTTATGACCAACTTGTGGTTGATGCGGAACCAGGTCTGCTTGGGTACCTCGACATCCGCCGCGTGGGGCGCCTGCCGGGCCCAGATAGGAGGGCGGCGGCTCCGCTTGGCGCCGGTCCCGCGCGCGGGGCGCATGAACCCGGGCATGGTGCTGCGTTCTTGGCCGCGATCGGTGGGTCCGAGAGTGACCAGGTCCTCATCGGCGGCGCCGCCGGCCCCTTCGGGGACTGCGGCGCCCCCCTCGGGCCCCTCACCGGCATCCTCCCCGGCTTCGCCCGGGCTCTCGGGCACCGCGGCCTCTTCGTCGTCCAGGACCTGGACGACCACCACGGTGACGTTGTCCTCGCCCCCGCCCTTGAGGGCCGCAGCCACCAGCGCGTCGGCCACTTCCTGAGGCTCTTCCACCGTGCCCAGGATCCGCCGAAGGGATTCGTCGGACACCATCCCACTGAGACCGTCGCTGCAGAGCAACAGCCGGTCGCCGGGCTCGAGCGGCACCTCGACGATGTCCGGGTCGGCCTGGCCGTCGGTGCCGAGGGCTTTGGTGATGACGCTGCGGTGCGGGTGCACGG
>CAIQPS010000150.1 GCA_903873715.1 uncultured Actinomycetes bacterium | reverse complement strand
CGCCCCGAGGGGCGGCCCTTCGTTTCGCGTCAGTGTTCACCGATGGCACTTACGGAGCCTGGATGAGCGTCCCGTTGACGTCGAGGGCATCCAGGTCGATGACCGCCGCCCCGCTCACCGCCGGGTCCTTCAAGCCGCTGTACTCGAGCTTGAGGGTATGGGTGCCGTTGGACAGGCCTGTTTTGGTGAAGACCACCTGCTTGTACAGGAACGTGGAGTTGTAGAGGTCCGGGTTGGTCGGCTGGACCGTGCCGTCGACCGTCACCTTGAGCTTGCCGTAGATGGGGCCCCTGGTGGCGATCACCTTGATGCCGGTGCCGGTGAACTTGGCCGTCACCGATCCCGCGGAGGCGAGGTAGCGTTGTTTGCCCCCGGAGAAGCCGGCCAGCGACTCGCTGGTCCACGGTCCGCTGTAGGCGAGGAGGGAGGAGGTCTCCTCGTAGCGGGTGGAGGCCTGCACCAACACGCCGTCGATGTCCACCGCGTCGAGGTTGATGGCCGCGGCGCCGGTCACTGCCAGGGTGTATTCGAGCTTGACGATGTGGACGGCGCTGGTTGCCCACGCCATCGTGAAGACGGGCTGCTTGTAGAGATACGTGGCATTGAAGAGGTCTGGGTTGGTGGGCTGCACCACTCCGTCGACAGTCACCTTGACCTTGCCGTAGATGGGGCCCTTGGTGGCGATCACCTTGATGGCGACCCCGCTGAACTTGATGTTCACGGACCCGGCCGACGACCGGTAGCGCTGCGTCCCTCCCGAGTAACTCAGCGACGACTGGCTGGTCCACGGCACCGTGTACGACAGGAGCGAAGACGTCTCCTGGTAGCGGGCGAGCGTGTACTTGTAGTCGTTGAGGGTGCCCGCCGTGGCAGAGGTGCCGGCCTTGTTCGTGATGGTCACGTCGACGGTCCCGGAAAGGTGAGCGGGACTCACCGCGGTCAGCGAGGTGTCCGAGTTGACCACGAAGCTCTTTGCGGCCACGCCGCCGAACTTGACCCCCTGGGTGGCGTTCAGGCTCGTACCGGTTATGGTGACCGACGTCCCGCCGGAGGTCGGACCGCTCTTGGGCGCGAGCGCCGTGATGGTGGCGATGTCCACATGGCACCCGGCATATCCGTGGCCCGGGGCCGGATTGCACGTGTTGCCCGGATGGGCGGCCGCCGTGCCGGCGGTGAGCCAAAGGGCGAGCCCGACGATGACGGCCGCAGCGGAGACCATGCCTCCACCGGCGAGCCACGAACGCGCCGAACTCCTCGACTTCTTGTACGTTTCCTTTTTCACGCTTCGTTACCCCTTTTGTTGTTTGCAGATCCCTCTGCTGGGCCAGCGTGTGGCCCTCCCTCCGCAGGCGGCGCCTGCTGGAGGTATCGGCATATTAGCTTTGTAAGTTAATAACGGTACTGATGTATTCAGGTGACGGTCAGGTGGGGAGTGACGTCACCGGAGCGGCGAAGCGATGCGGTGGCGCCCGCGCTCAGGCCCTACAAGGCGTCCAGTTCCTCCAGGCGGCGGGCGACCAACTCCCCGGCCGCGGTGAGGGTCGGGGCGTGCCCTGTCAGGGCCAGGATGAACGGCTCCTTCTCCAGCGAATACACCTGGGCGTCGGTGAGGGCCGTGACCGTCGCGGTGCGAGAGACGTCCTCGATGAGGGCGATCTCCCCGAAGCAGTCGGAGTGGCGAAGCACGGCCACCCGGGTGCCGGCCTTGGTGACCTCGAACTCGCCGTCCGCGATGGCGTAGAAGCGGTCGCCGACATCGCCCTCGCGGATGAGCGTGGTCCCGGCGGGCACCGCCGCGGGCTCGAAAGCGCGGGCCACGCCCTCCAGCGCGGGCACCGGAAGATGGCTGAAGATGTTCATCGAGCGCAGCAGGCGGATCTGGACTTGCGGCACGTCGGCGGAGCGGTCCACGATGCGCAGGCGGCGCCAGGAGAGTGCGATGAGGACCACAAGGACGACCGCCGTTCCCAGCAGAGCCGCCCGGGCGCCACTCAGACCCACCAGCGCGGGGACGAACACCGCGCTGATGGCCAGGCCGGCGCACATGAGAGCCTCGAGCAACGCGAACACCTGGCCGAGCACGTGCGGAGGGGCGACGCGCTGCAGCAGGATGCGCCCCGTGACGTCGAACACCGTCCGGCTCACCCCGATGACACCTATCAACACCAGCGCCGTGACCACCGTCGGGAACATGCCGAGCAGGCACAGGGCCGCGGCGGCGGTGAGGATGCCGCCCACCAGCGCCGGCGCCAGCCGGCGGCGCGCCACGAGCGTCACCGTGACGGCGGCGCCCACGAGCCCTCCGAGTCCGAACGCCGAGTTCAGATATCCCGCTCCCGACTCGCCGATACCCAGCGTCGTGACCGCCAGCACCACGTAGAGGACGTCGAGCGCTCCCACCAGGATGTACTGGGAGCCGAGCACCCCGACGAGCATCCGCGCCGTCGGCACGCTCCACACGGCGGCCACGCTCTCGCGCACCTCGGCCGTGAGCGACACCCGCTCCTCGCGCTGGGCCACCGGCCGCGGCCCGGGTATGCCGGCGACCGCCACGGCCCCCAGGAGCGTGATCCCCGCCAGCACGCCGGCGGCCAGCGCGGTACCGCGCAGACCGAGCAGGATCCCCGTTACCGCCGGGGCCACCAGGACGCTGGCGCTCTCGACCCAGCTGGAAACCACGTTCGCCGCGGTCAGCTCGACAGGAGTGCGCACCACCCCAGGGAGAAGGGCGGCCTGGGCCGGACGGGGTATCGACAGCGACACGTTCATGACAGGCGCGAGTGCGTAGATGACGGCCCGCGGAGCCCCGAGGAACATGGCCACCGCGAGCCCGGCCATGAGCACACCCATGAGGAGCAGGCCGACGAAGAGGACGCGGCCGGCACGCACGCGGTCCACGATGGCCCCGACGTACGGCGCGAAGATGATGGAGGGGACGAGCTGCACCAGGATGATGAGACTGACCGCCCCGGGCCCGCCGTTCGTGTAGGCCCACACGGTCAGCGTCAGCCAGATACCCCACTCGGCACCGTTGAATGCGAGCCAAGCGAGCTGGACCAGCCCGAGTGGACGGTTGCGGAACGCGGTGAAGAAAACGTCCAGCGTGGACCGCAGGACGGCGCCCCTCTTTCCGGCCAAGCTGCCTCCACTCTCGAGCTCGGATCGACTGCCCCACTCTAGCAGAGGGCCGCACCGGAGCCCTTCCCGTGAGCCATCCGCCCGGCGACATGATACGTTAGTACTGTTATCGCTTAACCTATGGATAACAGCGGTCCGCAAACAAAGCCGCAGAGATTGGGGGGGTATCTGTGACTTGGCCATGGGCATACCGCGAACTGGCCGTCCTTGCCGATCCCATGCTCCTCGACACCGGCTCCCGCGTGGCCGTCGTGGGCGGCGGCCCGGCCGGGTCGTTCTTCACCTACTTCCTGCTCGAGATGGCGTCGCGGATGGAGATCGAGCTCCAGGTGGACGTCTACGAGCCCAAGACATACCTCCAGCCCGGACCGGCCGGGTGCAACATGTGCGGCGGCATCATCTCGGAGTCGCTGGTGCAGTACCTGGGGGCCGAGGGGATCATCCTCGACTCCGACGTCGTCCAGCGAGGGATCGACTCCTACGTGATGCACATGGACGCGGGCACGGTCCGCATCGACCCGCCCGGCCACGAGAAGCGCATCGCCGCGGTGCACAGGGGCGCCGGGCCGCGCGGGCAGGTGAACCACCGCTGGGCCAGCTTCGACAAGCACCTGCTCGGGCTGGCCGAGTCTTTGGGGGCCCACGTCATCAACGACCGGGTGGAGACGATCGACTGGGTGGACGGCAGGCCCCGGGTGGCCACCAAGAAGGGCGAGGGCGGCGTCTACGACCTGCTCGTCTCGGCGGTCGGAGTCTCCGGCGGGGGACTCAAGCTCATGGAGAGCATGGGTATCGGCTACCAGCCCCCAGAGACCACCAAGACCTACATCTGCGAGTTCCTGCTCGGCGAAGAGGTCATCGAACAGTACTTCGGCAGCTCTATGCACGTGTTCCTGCTGGACATCCCGCGGCTGGAGTTCGCCGCCATCATCCCCAAGGGCGAGTTCGTGACGGTGGTGATGCTGGGCGAGGGCATCGACAAGGAACTGGTGGACGCGTTCCTCGGGTCTCCGGAGGTGCGCGCCTGCTTCCCTGCCGATTGGTCCATCCCCGAGGAGCACTGCCGGTGCTTCCCCTCCATCAACATCAAGGGCTCGCCCCGGCCGTATGGCGACCGCGTGGTCTTCATCGGGGACTGCGGGGAGAACCGCCTCTACAAGGACGGCATCGGTGGGGACTACCGCACCGCCAAAGCCGCCGCCAAGACTGCCATCTTCGAGGGGGTCTCCGAGGGGGCCTTCCGCAAGTACTACGGCCCCACCTGCAAGGCGCTGGCCACCGACAACTCGATCGGCAAGATCGTGTTCCTGGTGACCGGTCTGATCAAGAAGCTGCCGTTCGCCCGGCGCGGGATGCTGCGGATGGTCGCCGGCGAACAGAGATCGCCCGGCAGCGGCAAGCAGATGAGCGGCGTCCTCTGGGACACGTTCACCGGGAGCTCGTCGTACCGGTCGGTCTTCCAGAGGACCATGCATCCTCTCTTCCTTGGCAAGTTGGTGTGGAACATCATCGTGGCGCTGCCGCGACGCCGCGCGATCGTCGGCCAATAGGAGGGTTCTCGTGAAAGCTGGAGACCTGGGCAGGGAGTATCAAGACGGGGAAGCCATCATCACGCAGGGCGAGGTGGGCGACCGCATGTACGTGGTCCAGTCGGGCAAGGTGGAGGTGGTCCGCACCGACGGAGCGGCGGAGGTGAGGCTGGCCGAGCTCAAGCAGGGCGATTTCTTCGGGGAGATGGCCCTCTTCGACAAGGATGTCCGGTCGTCCACGGTGCGCGCCAAAGGCACCGCCCGCGTGCTCACCATCGACAAAAAGATGTTCCTGCGAAAAGTGCACGAGGACCCCTCGCTGGCGTTCCGCATCATGGAGAAGATGTCGCGCCGCATCCGCGAACTGAACGAGCAGGCGGGAAAGTAGCCCCAGTTAGCTACGGCTGGAAAGCGCGGAGCCCCGGTAGGATAGCACTGGATGGCCTTTTGACATGCCCACAGGTTCTGCTATGTTGTGGGTGACCGCTGCGAATCGCCTGCGTGGTCGATGTTTTCCACCGGACCCGGACTGATGGCCTTGGACGCACCAACCGACAGCGGCACCCCGGAGGTCCAGCCTGACATCAGGCGGCTGGAGGACGTTCTTCGCAAAAGCGAGAGGGTCCTCGGCACTTTAATAGAGTGCGCGCCGGCAGCTATCGCGATTCTCGACCGGGACATGCGGTATGTGGCGGCCAGCCGCCGCTACCTGACCGACTACCGCCTGGGACCGCAGGACATCATCGGGTGCTCGCACTACGAGGTCTTCCCTGACCTCCCCGAGTCCTGGAAGGAGGTCCACCGTAGATGCCTGGCCGGCGCCACGGAAAGGTGCGAACGGGACCGGTTCCCGCACGCCGACGGCCGCGTCGAGTGGGAACGCTGGGAGATCATCCCCTGGCACGAGGACAACGGTGAGGTCGGGGGACTCCTGCTCTTCTCCGAGATCATCACGGAGCGGGTGGAGGCAGAGCAGGTCATAGCCGAGCAGGCGGCACGACTGCGCGACAGCGCCGGAAGGTACCGGCTGCTGTTCGACGCTTCGGCGGTGCCTGCCCTGCTCCTGAAGCTGCCCCAAGTGGTCATCGTCGATGCCAACGAGGCGGCCGAGACCCTCACCGGATACAGCAAGGCCGAGATGGTCGGCAAGAATGGGGCGGAACTCGGCTTTCACTCGCCCCAGAGTCGCAACGACATGATAGAACGGTTCACGTCCGACGGCCGGCTGGCGGGGCGCGAGGCGACGTTCACCACGAGATCGGGCGAAGAGAAGGCCATCATCGTGAACACCAACCCGCTGGAGGTCGGCGGGGAGCAGTACGCCCTGACGACCGTGCAGGACATCACGGGACTCAGACGGGCGGAGCAGCGGCTGCGCGAGAGCGAAGAGCGGTACAGGCTTGTATTGGAGCGCAGCATGGACGCCATCCTGCTGACCTCCCCGGACGGGTCGATCCTGGCGGCCAACCCGGCCGCGTGCGCCATGTTCCAGCGGACCGAGGAGGAGATACTGCGGCTGGGCAGAGCGGGCCTGGTCAACATGGCCGACCCGCGCGTACCGGCCATCCTCGCGGAGCGCGCGCGCACGGGGAGCGTCCGAGCCGAATTGACCATGTTCCGTGCGGACGGATCGTCGTTCCCGGTGGAACTGTCCTCGGCCACCTTCAAGGATTCGAAGGGGTCGGTCCTGACGAGCATGATCGTCCGCGACCTGACGGAGAGACAAAGGACCCAGGAGGCGCTGCTAGAGAGCGAGGAGCGGCTCCGCCAGTCCCAGAAGATGGAGGCCGTGGGCCAGTTGGCCGGGGGCATAGCCCACGACTTCAACAATCTGCTGACGGCCATCTTCGGCTACTGCGATCTGGTGTTGGACCACGAGTGCGCCACGGACGAGGCCTTCAGGGAAGACCTGCTGGAGATACGTCACGCGGCCGAGCGGGCACACGATCTCACCAGGCAGATACTCGCTTTCTCACGCCGACAGGCCCTCAGGCCCGAGGTCGTCTCCCTCAACACGGTCTTCAAAGCGACCGAGCCTCTGCTGCGCCGCACCCTCGGCGAGGACATCGACTTGGAAACGCGGCTCAGCCCGGATGCAGGATTGGTCGAGATAGACGTGCACCAGTTCGAGCAGGTCCTCCTCAACCTCGTGATCAACGCGCGGGACGCGATGCGCGACCGGCCGGGCGCGAAGATACTGACGCTGCGGACGCGCGCGAAATCGATCGAGGCGGGAGGCGATCCCGACCTGAAGGAGGGGCGCTATGCGGTGCTGGAGGTCGGTGACACCGGCACCGGCATGACCCCGGCGGTGCGCGCGCAGGCCTTCGAGCCGTTCTTCACGACGAAGGAGCGTGGCAAGGGAACCGGCCTCGGCCTGTCGATGGCACACGGATACGCGACCCAGCTCGGCGGCACGATCCGGATCGAGAGCACCGAGGGTGTCGGAACCACGATGCGGGTGTTCCTGCCGATGCTCGCCGAGACTGCCGCAAGCGCCGAACAGGTGGTCGATGCCGAACCTGCGACGCCATCCATCGTCGCACCGCTCGCTGCGAAGCTGGTCGCTATGGCCGAACCCCTGGCGCAGGTCGCGGGCGCGCGACCGGCCACGCCGGCGTCGCGCAAGCGGGTCCTGGTCGTCGACGACGAGCCTGGCCTGTGCACCCTGGCATGCGACTGGATCAGAGCGCTCGGATACGATGTCGACGGCGTGCAGTCGCCGCAGGACGCCCTGGCGCGCCTGGACAAGGAACGGTTCGACCTGCTGTTCACGGATGTCGTGATGCCCGGCGACATGGACGGTTTGGCGCTCGCGGCCGAGG